>NZ_JACHDL010000004.1:0-388205 GCF_014201055.1 Paraburkholderia sp. CI2 | reverse complement strand
CCTCACCTGGACGCGCGAGACCATCGATGCCGAACTCGCAGCACTGCTAAGCAGGTACGGCGCCGATTTTCAAATCAATTTTTCCTGAACACTTATCACCGCGACTACTACGCGGCATTTCTGATCGACCCGGCCGGCAATCGCGTCGAGGCCGTATGTCATGCCCCTACTAACCCCTAACTTAAGCCGCTACCTCACACCCCGCCAGCTCCAACACGGCCTGCGCCCTGTCGTGCAGATCGCCGCCAGCCAACGACGCATCCGGCGACCTGACCCACGCGGCGATCCTCAACGTCGCGCCGCCATCCGCCGGATAATCCGCAACCGACACCACCGGTGCAAGCGTCGAACCGCTCAGCACGCGCGGCTCGTCGGCCACGAGTTTCTGCAGTTGCCCGATCGCCGCATCCACGTCCTTGCGCTGCGCGAGTTCCACCTCGACCTCGATGCGCTGTGTGCCGCCACAGCTGTAGTTGATCACCGGATTGCTCCAGATCTGGCTGTTCGGCACGAACACGATGTTGCCGTCGCCGCATCGAAATCGGACCAGCACTACGAAGTGGCAAGCGAGAAAAGCGCCAGACACGCGGTGCATCGCGGTGATGCGCTAGAGCGTCTCAAAGATTGAGATGCACGGTCTGCACCTCAGTGCTGCGCGCCACGCCCGGCGCGATTCGGCGACGCTACACGCCGCGCGGCAGCGCTGCCTCGATGAACACCGCGCACAACGCTTCCATGCCCTTCGCGTCCTCCTCGTCGAAGCGCGCGACGACCGGGCTATCGACATCCCACACGCCGATCAGCGTGCCGTCGGGCGCGACGAGCGGCACGACGATTTCCGATTGCGACGCCGAATCGCATGCGATATGGCCGGGAAACTCGTGCACGTCGCGCACGACCTGGGTCTGACGGGTTTGCGCGGCCGTACCGCAGACGCCCTTGCCGAGCGCAATGCGCACGCACGCGGGCTTGCCCTGGAACGGGCCGACCACCAGTTCGCGGCCGTCGTGAAAGTAAAAGCCGGCCCAGTTCAGATCGTTCAACGAATGAAAGACGAACGACGAGAAATTCGCGGCGTTGGCGATCCAGTCCGTTTCGCCGGCCAGCAGCGCGCGCGCCTGCGCGACCAGTTCTTCATATTGCGCGGCTTTGGGCAGATGCGAGGTGGGGGAAACTTCGAACATGACGGCGTCCGTGATCAGAGCGGGATGGAAAGCGGTAAGGGGTGAAGTGTAAAGCAAGCGCAATCCCCGCGCGCGGGTGTCGAACGCTGTGACACGCGCCGCGCGTCTACGCTCGCCGTCCACCTCGGTTCTCGACTATCCCTTCCTAGTTTCTATCTTAATATAATCAATATTCATTTCGCATTAGCTTAAATCGAACGGGTTTTTTGTCGACTCTATTTTTGCTATATTACCGGCCGTGTCTTTTGCCTATAACTCGTCACGTCAGAACACACGCGACGCGTTAGGTCCCGCAAATACCGGAGACATGATAGCGGTAGCAGAAAAAATGATGCTTAATGTGATGATTACCCCGCGTGATCGCAATGGCCGAAAGATAGGTCCCGCGAAGATAAGCCGGGGACTAATGAGCCGCCGTCAACGAGAATCCGCGCCCTTCCGGCAGTCGGCACAATGACAGGCCACAAGCTTTTTTCGTATGTGGCTCTCACGCTGACCGCCTCGGCAAGCGTGTGCGCGGCACAAACACCACCACACGCTACGATTAATGATTTCATCGGCAATTGGGTCGTGACCGATGTAGTTGACTATGCCGATATTTCTGGTGGCATCCCCGAAGCAAAACGGATTCTCGGCATGACGATGACAATTACGCCGCAATCAATGAGCTTCGACAGTGAAACCTGCAAGCCCAACACAGGTTTTACCGTCAAGCGAATTGACACGCTTTCGGCGTTGAAGAAACAGTTCGACCTTCGCGTGAATGAAACCGGGTTGCCCGCTACCACCGTTGTCGTAGATAGCGACAATTGTTTTGCGATCTTCCGGATGGACGCTCACAGGATTGTTTTTGGATGGGACGGGATCATCGTTCGCGCCATCCGCGATCAGTGAGAGCTCGTTGAGTACCCGTCCCAGAGGCCCGGGCCTTTTACTGATCGACCCCAATAATCACGCTCGACGCCTTGAAAACCGCCGTCGCCGCCTTGCCGCTCGCGAGGCCGAGGCGCTCGACGCTGTCGTTCGTGATGATCGCCGCGATCTGCGCGCTGCCGGCACTGATCGTCACTTCCGAATTGACGGCGCCCGTCGTCACCGCCGCGACGGTCCCTTCGATGCAGTTGCGCGCCGACACCTGCTGCCTCGCGACATCGACCATTACGATCACCGACGATGCCTTCACGAGCGCAAACGCCTGCTTGCCGGTCGCCAGCCCGAGCGACTTCGCGCTGCCGTGCGTGATGATCGCGACGACCTCGAGACCGTCCGGCGTGCGCAGCGTGACTTCGTCGTTGACGGCACCGTGCTTGAGGTCGATGACTTCGCCGCTGAACTGATTGCGTGCGCTGGTTTTCATGGCGGACTCCCTGGCGATTGTCGCGCGTGGCGACGCGCGGGTGGACGGATGAAGCGAGTGTAGTCGAAGCCGCGCGCGCCGCCGCCAAACATCCGATGCGCCGTGCGCATCGCCGACACCGTATCATCTTGGCCGTGCACCTCATACGCCGAATCTTTATGCCCGTCGCCGTTCTCTCCCGCCGTGCCTGCCGCGCCGTCGTGCTGTGCGTCGCCGTCACGACGCTCGCCGCGTGCAGCACGCCAACGCCGCCGCGCGGCACGCACGCGTTCGTCGACAACGTCACGCTGTTTTCGCTCGCCCATTACGACCAGAACGTCGATCACTGGCTCGATCCGAACAGCCCCGACTACGATCGGCCGTTTCTCAGCGCCGCCGAGCAGCGCGCACATTTCGACGCGCTGTTCGCGCGCTACTTCGGCACGGGCGAGAACGCGCCGTCGCCGTGGAATCCCGCCTGGGTGACGACACGCGTGCTTCGCGAGCAGGGCGAGGACATTGCCGCACTGCAACA
Source organism: Paraburkholderia sp. CI2 (assembly GCF_014201055.1). Taxonomy (NCBI): domain Bacteria; kingdom Pseudomonadati; phylum Pseudomonadota; class Betaproteobacteria; order Burkholderiales; family Burkholderiaceae; genus Paraburkholderia; species Paraburkholderia sp. CI2. The sequence continues at coordinate 385,150 of NZ_JACHDL010000004.1, read as the reverse complement.
GCGCCGCATCGACAGGTTCGACAACACCGGCAAGCGTGGCGGCATCATCGGTTACGGCGAAAACTTCCGGCCGCACGACAAGGCGTGGATCGACGCGATCGCGCGCAACATCAACCTCGCGCAGTTCACGCAAACGCCGGTCTATCAGCCCGAGCGGCGCGCGATCGCGACCGGCAACCTGATGGTGCGCGAGTTGCCTACCACCGATCCGTCGTTCTACGACCATCGCCTGGCCGGCGAGGGTTATCCGTTCGACAACCTGCAGATCTCGGCGGTGCGGCCCGGCACGCCGCTCTATGTGCTCGGTAGCAGCGTCGACGGCGCGTGGCATTACGTGCAGACGCCCGACGTGCAGGGCTGGGTGCGCAGCGACGGCGTCGCGTTCGCCGACGATGGTTTCATCGATCAATGGCGCGCGGCGGCCGGGAAGTCGCTAGGCGCGGTGATCGTCGCGTCGGCGGCGGTCAACGACAGCCACGGCGTGTTCCGCTTCGCTGCCCCGGCCGGGACGATGCTGCCGCTGGTGGCGGGTGTCTCGGCATCGCCAGCCGCGACCGGCACCAATGCAGGCACACTCCAACTCCTCGTTCCCGCGCGCGACGTCGACGGCCGCGCGCTGATCCGCACCGCGTCGCTCGACGCCACGCAGATCACGCCGATGCCGCTCGCCGCGACGCCGCGCCATCTCGCCACGCTGTTGAAGGCGCTGATCGGCCGGCCGTACGGCTGGGGCAATAGCGGGCTCTACAACGACTGTTCGTCGGAACTGCAAAGCATCTTCGCCGCGTTCGGCGTGTGGCTGCCGCGCCATTCGTCGACGCAGATGAGCGCCGGCCGCATGGTCGATCTGTCGGAGTCGACACCCGCCGAACGGCTCGACTATCTGGCGCGGCATGGCGTGCCGCTGCGCACGCTGATCTACATCGGCGGCCACGTGATGCTGTACCTCGGCAACACGACGCGCAACGGCGCCACGGTCCCCGTCGTCTATCAGGACGTGTGGGGCCTGCGCCCGGCCGACAACAGCCGGCGCGCGGTCATCGGCGGCTCGGTGATCCTGCCGCTCGACGAGCGCATCCCCGAGGACGCGACGCTGCAGTCGCTCGCCGCGACGCCCACGTTCCAGATCAGCATCCTCGGCGCGCCGGCGGGCAGCACGGCGCCGTCCGCGCCGCCGGCGGACGAGGACAATCCGGCGGGATAAATGGCGGGCCGCCCTCCCCCGCGCCTGAAAATATTTTTTTCGGAGTGTCGATCCGACGGTGACCAACTCGTCGTAACGTTGAAGACCCAGCTCACGCAGCCGGTCTTTCCCCTGAGGAACCGTTACTTCAAGGAGTCACCGTCATGTCCAGTGCCGCAGCCAAACCGATCCCGGACGGGATGCACTCGCTCACGCCGTACCTGATCTGCAAGAACGCCGCCGAAGCGATCGCGTTCTACACGAAAGCCTTCAACGCCGTCGAACAGATCCGTCTGCCGGGCCCCGACGGCAAGGTGATGCACGCGACCCTGAAAATCGGGGACTCCATGCTGATGCTGACCGACGAATGGCCCGAGCACCAAACCTTCGGCCCGAACACGCTGAAGGGCACGCCGGTCACGATTCACCACTACGTACCGGACGTCGACGCGAGTTTCAAACAGGCGGTCGACGCGGGCGCGACCGTCACGATGCCCGTCACCGACATGTTCTGGGGCGACCGCTACGGCCAGGTCAAGGACCCGTTCGGCCACAGCTGGTCGCTCGCGACGCACAAGCGCGACCTGAGCGCCGAGGAAATCCAGCAGGCGATGGCCGCGATGGACTGTTCGTCCCAAGAGAAGAAGTGAGCGGCCGATGGGCGTCGGGCAATCGCACGCCCACGCCCACCGACACCAGTCCCGAAGGAGCAACGTCATGCAGAAAATCGCGCCGTGCCTGTGGTTCGACGGCAACGCGGAAGAAGCCGTGGAGTTCTACACGTCGGTGTTTTCGGCGTCGCGCATCGCCACCACGCTGCACGCCACGGACGCCGGCCCAGGACCGGCGGGCAAGGTCGTCGCCGTCACCTTCGAAATCGAAGGCCAGGAGTTCATGGCGCTGAACGGTGGCCCGCAATATAAATTCACGCCGGCCATCTCGCTGTTCGTGCACTGCGACTCGCAGGAGGAAATCGATCGCTACTGGTCGAAGCTGCTCGACGGCGGCGGCGAGCCGTGGGCCTGCGGCTGGCTGCGGGACCGCTTCGGCGTGTCGTGGCAGATCGCGCCCAACGTGCTGCTGCAGATGCTGCGCGACCCGGATCGCGCAAAGGCAAGCCGCGTGATGGCGCAGATGATGAAGATGGTCAAGCTCGATATCGCGCCGCTCGAACGGGCGTATCGCGGCGAATAGGACGGCGGCCAGCGGGCGCCCCGCCTCGCCCGCGCGATCTTTTGATAGGATCGGTCTCGACCCCAATACGGCGAGACAACCACGGTGCGCGTCAACCATCAGGCCTTCTTCTGCTCGCTGTTCATCGCGCGTCTCGCCGATCAGATCCTGCTCTTTCTGGTGCCGCTCGTGGTGTTTCAAACGACGCGCCAGGTCTCGTGGTCGGGGCTCGCGTTTTTCATCGAAACGCTGCCGCGCTACCTCGTGTTCCCGTTCTTCGGCGCGCTCTGCGACCGCTTTCCACCGCTGTGCCTGATGCGGCTGAGCCAGGCGGTGCGTGCGCTCGCATGCTTCGGCGGTATCGCCGCATATGCGCTGTTCGGCGGCATCGGCTGGCTGATCGCGCTGTCGGCCGCGTGCGGCGTGCTGACGAGCCAGGGGCTCGTCGCGCGCGAGGTGATGCTGCCGCAGATCTTCAGCACGCAGCAGATCCAGAAGGTGCTCGCGTATTCGCAACTGGCCGATCAGCTCGGCTTCGTGCTGGGGCCAATGCTCGCCGCGTTGCTGCTCGGTGTGTGGCATTGGGAATGGGTGGTCGCCGCGACCGGCGTGCTGTTTCTGTGCGCCGACGCCGCACTGTTCGTCTGGCAGCGACTGAGCGGCTTTCGCGCGCCTTCGCCGGTGTCCGCTCGATCGCTCACGCCCGCCGCTCACTGGACCACGCCGCTGCGCATCGCGCTCGATCACGTGTGGACGCTGCCGGGCCTGAAGAAGGTCATCATGCTCGCGGCCGCGGAGAACCTCGTCATCGGTGTCACGCTTGCGACGTCGGCGGCGATGGTGACGGGTTTGCATGCGCAATCGAGCCGCTACTACGCCGGTCTGCAAACGGCCGGCGCGCTCGCCACGGTGCTGGTGCTGCTGACGGTTGCGCGCGCCGGATGGCCGGCGCGCGTGCTCGGTCTCGTCGCATTCGTGACGATCTGCGCGGGCGGCGTGATCGCAGGCGCGAGCGCGTCGCCGTGGGGCTATGCGCTCGGCTTCCTGCTGATCGTCGGCTTCGACAAGATGTTCAACGTCTACATCCGCAGCGCGCGTTTGCAGATCATCCCGCCCGAGGACTACGGCAAGACCATCGGCGTCGCGATTCTGCTGAACAACCTGACGCAGCCGCTCGCCGGCCTGCTCGTCGGCGTGTTCTCGGCGCGCACCCAAACCGGCCCACTGATCGTCGCGCTGTCGCTGACGATGGGCGGCATCGGCGCGGCGGTATCGATCGGCTCGGCGCTGCTGCGCCGCAGGCGCGCGTGGGCGCTCGAAGACTAACGGCGCTTCGACGCGCGACGACACGCTCGAAGTTACCCACAGTTTTTGTTGGCAAATCTGTGCATAACTTCCCGGAAAAATCCGCAAGCCTTTGATACGCCTGTCGTTTTTTCGTCTGCATCGAAGGTGCGGCAGCGCACGGAGTTTTACCGGGGTTCATGAGCGGCCGGCTGCGCGCAGACCGTCGTCAGCGCCGTGCGCATGCGAAGAGTTTCATCAGATTTACACGCCCGTCGGCTAAACCCGGCACGCTGTAATTCGTGACAAAAATGTCACGTTCTATTGCAGCGCAATTAGCCGCATTTCTGCTTAAGAATTCACGAAAAGAAACGATCCACACATAGCCTGAATTTTTTGTATCGATGACAATGGGTCTGCATGCCCTGACGCAATCGGGGCCCACGCTTCCGCTTAGGATAAGGTAGTGAGTCAATTCGATGTGAACTCGATCCGAATATCCGCCGCAAATCATTATTAACAGATATAAATCGTTAAATCCTGATCTGCTAAATTCAATTTAAATCACATTTGTCAAATGCGTCCGGAGTACCGCATCTTTAACCAAATGCTTCGGCGAGCGCAGCAATTACGGCGCGAAACCGGCGCCGTGCCCGCGGACGTCGGCCCCGCGCTACGCGAAGACGCGGATGCTGCCGGCGTGTCGCAGGGACGGCGGCGCGCGCTGCAAACGCTCTCGGGGCTTGCGATCGCCGCGCCCGCGGGCTGGCTCGCGAGCCGCTTGCCGTGGCAGATGTGGACCGCAGAATTCCACACCGCGACTGGCGAACTGGACGACGTGCTGCTGGCGGACGGCACTCAGATCACGCTGGGCAGCGCGAGCGCGATCAACGCCGCGTTCGAGGCGAACGTTCGGCGCGTCGATCTGCTCGGAGGGGAAATCATGGTGCGGCCCGTGATCGATGTTGGCGGCGCACCGGGCGCCCGAACGACTCATGCGCCTTTGCTCGTGCAGACGGCCGAAGGCGTCGTCGAAGCGCGCGGTGCGCAGTTCAGCGTGAGGCAACGGGATGGTTTCATACGCGTGGCCGCGTTTCGCGGCGACGCGTTGGTGAGGCCGGCATCGGGCGCGGCGCTGGTGCTGACGCAAGGACAACGGTGCACGCTGACACGCTTCGGCGTCGCGACGCCGCAAGCGCTCGACCCGCGCGAGGCGATGTGGACGCGTGGCCTGCTCTACGCGAACAACATGCGTATCGCGGATCTCGTCGACGAACTCGCGCGCTATCACGCCGGCGTATTGCGCTATGCCGACGACGTCGCCGATCTGCGCGTGTCGGGCATCTATCAGCTCACCGATACCGACGCGACGCTCGCGCTGCTGCAGCGGACCTACCCGATCCGCTTGCGCTCGATCACGCCTTACTGGACCCTCGTCGAAGCGCTCGACAGCGCGAGAATCTGACGCTCAGGCCGCGACGGCCTGCGTCAACGCGAACCCTTGCTCGCCCTGCTCGCCGCCCAGCGCATCGAGCAGATCGCGCAGCATGCGGTCGAGCTCGGCCGTCATCAGCGCGACGTCGGAATCGAAGCGCTCGTCGTCGTTCTGCGCGGTCGGGTCGCTCGCTTCCTTGAGCACGTCGAGCGGCGCGACGCGCTTGATCGTCAGCGACGGCGTCAGCACGAACGACACGCGATCGTTCCACGTCATCGCAAGCCGCATGCATTGCTTGCCCGCCTCGATGTGGCGGCGCATGTCTTCGGCGTCCAGCGCATGCCCGACATAGCGCACCGTCGCGTTGCCCTCGGCGGGCGAACGCAGCTCGGTGTCCTGATCGAGCGTGAAACCCGCCGGCGCGTCGCCCTCGAGCAGCCAGCCGGTCATCGCCGCGACCGGCGACTGCGCGACGCGCACCGTCATCAGCGGCAACTGGTCGATCGACTTGACGAGCAGACCGCGCACATCGTCGGCGAGCGCCTGCGACGCCGCGTCGATCACGAGCCAGCCATTCGTGCAATCGATCCACACGCGCGTATCGCGGCGGATGCTGAACGCGCGCGGCCGCAGTTCGTCGGTGACCTGCTCCTTCAGGTCGCGCATCTGCTTGCGGCCCGGCTTGAAGCCCTGCTGCTCCTCGAGCTCGGCCGCGCGCTCGCGCGTGACCTGGGTGACGACCGACGCGGGCAGCAGTTTCTTCTCGGCACGGAACGTCAGCAGCATCTGACCGTTCATTGCGTAGACCAGCGAGTCGCCGTCGCGCGGGGGCGCCCAGCCTTGGGCCTGCATCTCGATGCTCTGGCCGGGCGCGAATGCGTACGGCGCGAGCCACTTCTGCATCTGTTCAGGGTTAACGGACCACGGCGCGGGCAGACGGTGCAGCTGAAGGTTTTTGAACCACATGAGCGAAGTCGGATTTAGGCAAAGCGCAGCATTTTATCCGAGGAGAACCAGCCGGGGCGTTCTGGCGGACGCGATCCTGCAGACCGCCTAATTTCAAAAATTAAACGAAAATCTCTCCAACTGCGGCCCAATTATCAAAACGTCGCCGATCTCAGCACAATGCGCTTCATCAACCCACTTCCCAGGAGCGCCGCCATAGTCGAAGCGGTCATGGTTTGGCCGTAGCCGGCCGCCCGCGCGTTCTGGCGGCAAATCACCTACACTTTTGGACAGGACAGACCCAGACGGAGGCGGTCATGGCCGACCAAACCGCAAGCTGGCAGACGGTGCAATACGAGGGCTTCGAGATACACGTGTCACCTGTCGCGAAGGATCCGCCCGACCCGGCGCATGCCGCCGATGCGGCCGCGAAAAACAGCCGCTACACGTATCTAGGCTACGTCTGCCATCCGGGCGCCAACCCCCAGCTTCCCGGCCAAGCGGTGCCGTTTCACGCGGACGGCGAGGAGAGCTTCGCGAGCCTCGCCGACGCGCTCTACGAAGCGGTGCACGTGGGACGCAGCATCGTCGACGGCACGCATCCGGATCTGACGGTGCTGCCGCTCGTAACGCGCGGCGTTTGACACACGCAGCGCGTCAAGCAGCCGTTTTCGGCTCGCCGCCCGTCAGCCCAACGCGCGCTTGATGCGCGACTTCAGCAGTGCACGGCGCAGCCGGCCGGTGCGCTCGGGCTCGCTGACCGCGAGCGCGCCGTCGATGGCGGTGCCGCGGCGCAGGTAATAGCGGTCGAAGGTCGCCTGTGTCATCCCCCACTTGTTGAGGAACTGGCGACGCCCGTCGTTCTTCACGATCTTGCCGGTGCTCTTCTGCTGGAAGTGATAGACGAGACTGTCGCCGACGCCGACGAACACGCGGCAGCCCGCGTCCCACAGCTTCATCGAGAAATCGTTGTCGCTGCTCATGCCGGGGCTCAGTTCGCTGCTGTAGCCGCCCACCTTGAACCACCAGTCCCGATGCACGAGCGTCGGCGGCCACGTCGCGCCGCGCCAGTCGGCGCGCACGAGACCGACCGCGGCGGCGACCAGCTCGTCGGCGCGAAACGCCTGCGCATCGCGGCCGAAGTCGCGCACGACCACGCATGGATTGCCCGAATCGACCGGCTCGATCATCGTGCCCGACAACATGAACAGGTTGTCGGCCGGCATCTGCGCGAGACGCTTGACGAGCGCGTCGTCCCAGCCGGGGCAGCAGTACATGTCGTCGTTCATGTAGACGATGTAGTCCTGCGTCGCGCGCGCCGCCGCGATATTGACCGCGTGGCAGATGCCGATATTGCCGGGCGACGCCGTGTGCTCGATGCCCTCGTCGCGCACCCACGCGAGCGTGCCGTCCGAACCGTCGTTCACGTGCACGATGAGCTGGTGCGGATGCGTCGAATGACGGCGCAGGCTTTTGATCACGAGGCGCAGATAAGGCAGGTTGTTCCAGGTCGGGATGATGATTGAGAACATCGAGTCGGTCCGTTGAGCTGGGCGCGGGGCGCGGCATGCGCCGCGCCCCGGCCATGAATGTCGCGCGATTGTACCGCCCCCGCCTGCTCGCACGACAGACGCCGCCCGCGCCCGCCCCACCCGCATGCCGCGGACCAGCGGAACCTTCCCGCGTGCGGCAGCAAGCATTTCGCAAGGAAGCGCATGGTTATAATCCGGATCGCTCTACCGTCTTGATAAACTCAAATGGTCCGGCACCCCCTGCAATTTCACCACCGGAACGGTAGTGTTTTCATCGATAACGTAGACCTATGATTTTTGCTTCCAGTCTGGTCTGGCTCACGTCGGCTCTGCTGTTTCTCGCGCCCGCGGTCAATCTGATGTGGCGCGGCGGCACCGGCTACTGCTTTTTCGCGCTCGTCGCGCTCGCGCTCGGCGCGGCCATCGTCAACCGGCGCATGCCGGGCTATTTCTCTGCGTTGCGGACTTACCGCTGGTTCACGATCGGCATGCTCGCGTTCGTCGTCGGGATCGGCGCGCAGCAGTTGGTGCTCGGCTACTGGCTGCCACGCGAATTCGACAATGCGTCGCGTTTCGTGCTCGCGCTCCTGGTGTTCCTGCTGCTGCGGCAATTGCCGTCGCGCAATCTGCGCACGATCGGCTGGGGCTGCGCGGCCGGCGCGCTCGCGGTCGGCGCATGGGCGTTCATCGATCAGCCGCCCGGCGGCTGGACCGACGCGAACCGGCTGAACAACTCGTACACGAACGCGATTCCGTTCGGCGATACCGCGCTGCTGCTCGGGTTCCTGTCGGTGTTCACGCTTGGCTGGGACAATCCGCGCGACTGGCGCGTGCTGGTGCCGCGCGTGCTCGCGCTGGTGTCGGGCGGCTACGCATCGTTTCTGTCGGGCTCGCGCGGCGGCTGGGTCGCCGTGCCGGTGTTCGTCGTGCTGCTCGGCATGCAGTACCACTGGTTCACGCACAAGAAGCGCCTGCTGATCGCGACGCTCGTCATCGTGATCGGGGCGGGCGGTCTGTTGTCGACCGAACGGGTTCAGAAGCGCTTTGCCGAGGTGCCGAACGACGTGTCGATGATGCGCAAGGGCGAGGACGACACGGCCACCGGCCTGCGCCTGCAACTGTGGAACGCGTCGCGGATGATGTTCGAGCGGCATCCGGTGTGGGGCGTCGGCAAAGGCCATCTGGTCGACGAGCTCGGCGTGATGGCGAAGCGCGGCGAAGTGAAGGCCGAGATCGTCAACGAGCGCGCGCATAGCGACTTTTTCTCGACGCTCGCCGAGATGGGCGCGGTCGGCGTGATCTGCCTGTTGCTGTTCTACTACGGGATCACGGTGTATTTCTGGCGACACCGGCATGCGACCGATCTGGCGATTCGCGCCGCGTCGTACGCGGGTCTCGCGGTCGCGGCGAGCACGGTGATCTTCGGGCTCACTATCGACGTGCTGGTGCCGATGATGGTGGCGGTGCTGCTCGCCTCGCTGGTGGCGACGCTGCTGGCGGTGATCGATGCACGCAAGCGCGAGTTGCGAAGCGAAGCGCGGACCCCGCCGGCGCCAGCCGCGGTCGTGCGCGAGACGCAGCCGCGCGATTGATTTTGATTTGACGAGAAGCGGCAACCCGAGCGCGGAGCGCCGCCCTCATCCCCGCGTGAACACCTCGTAAAGCGCCGCGACGTGCGCGTCGACGCTCGGGTCGTACACGAGGCTGTCGCGCGGCGTCGCGATGCGCGCGGCGCCGCTCTTCACGCGCTCGACCGCCTGCTCGATCGCGCGCTCGAAACTGCCCGCGGTCTGCCGCGAGAACTCGATCTTCGCGGCACCGGTCACGGTCTCCGCCGAGCCGACGTTGTCGGCGATCACGAGCGGCGTGCCGCACATCACCGACTCCACGCCGACGAGCCCGAACGGCTCGTACGCCGACCCGACGACCGTGAAATCGGCGGCCGCGAACAGTTTTTCGATCTCCTTGCTGTAACCCGCGTAACGAATTGTGTCGCCGGTTTTCGGCACCGGGCGTCCCGCGACGACGAGGCAGACCGGCAGCGTCGTGCGCGAGAAAAACGCTTCGAGCAGCGGATAGCCCTTGCGCTCGTGACTCGTCGACGAGAACACGAACATCACGCGATCGTCGGGCACGCCGAGCTGGCGGCGCACGGCCGCGCGCGCGGCGGGGTCGAGCGGCCGGAAGCGTGCGGTCTCGACGGGCGGATAGAGCACGTCGATCCGCGCGGCCGGCACGTCATAAAAACGCTGCAACTCGCGGCTCATCAATTCCGAATGCGCGACGATCGAGCGCGCCCGCGTGTAGACGCGCCGCTCGAGCTCGATCTGCCATTCGTCGCTGCGGCGCGGCGCGCGGCCCGCGGCTTCGAGCGAACCCGGATGCGTGCCGCCGCACAACGCGACGTCGGCATGCGTCGAGTGATTGATCGAGAACACGCACGCCGGACGATGCCGCTTCAACCGCTGCTTCAGACGCCAGTCGAACGCGAGGTTGCGCAGCTTGCGCGGCGCCCAGCGTACGTCGAGCGGCTGCGCATCGATCCACGCGGCCTCGGGCAGCGCGCGGTCGATCTCGCGCGCGAACAGCGTCGGGCGCAAACCCATGCGATGCAGGCCGGCGATCACGTCGCGCGTGTAGCGCTCGGCGCCACCGCTGTTCTTCAGCGCCTGGGCGGTCAGCGCGATGTCGGTGAGGGGGCGGCGGTTCGGGTCGAGGGCTGCGTCGCGGGTTGGCTCTGACAAGGATCGGTCTCGGTGAGGCGCACGCGCGGGCGAGGCCGTGGGTGCGCAGTTTTCGGGGCAGCGGCAATTGTAAAGGATGGCTTTCGCCGGCTTCGGCTCGGGGTGCCCGGGTTTGCCGCGTGCGTCGCGCGGCGCGACCGTCAGCGGCTAGAATCTAGGCCAATCGCCTTCGTCCCGACTCCATGACCGATTGCCCGCCGTCCGCCGCAACCGCCGACACCACCCGCCCGCTCGTCTCGATGCTGATGATCGCCTACAACCAGGCGGAGCAGATCGGCGACGCCGTGCGCAGCGCGCTCGCGCAAACCTACGAGCCGCTCGAAATCATCGTCTCCGACGACGCGTCCAGCGACGCCACCTACGCCGCGATCGAAGCGGCGCTCGCCGGCTACGCGGGCCCGCATCGCGTGATCGCACGGCGCAATACCGTGAACCAGGGCATCAGCGCGCACCTGTCGCAACTCGCGCAGCTCGCGAACGGCGAGCTGCTGTTCGTCGCCGCCGGCGACGACATGTCGGCGCCCGCGCGCTGCGAGCGCGTCGTCGACTGCTGGCTCGCGCATGGGCGCCGCCCCGACCTGATCGCCACCGATCTCGCCGACATGGACGAAGCGGGTCACGTGCACGAGCGCGTGAGCCCGACCGAGCTCGATCACTATCGCAGCTTCGACGACTGGCTCGTCGAGCGTCCATGGCTGATCGGCGCGGCACATACGTGGTCGCGACGCCTGATCGAGCGCTTCGGGCCGATGCTGCCGGGCGCCGCGGCCGAGGATCAGATCATGGTGCTGCGCGCGATCCTGTCGGGCGGCGCGATCAGTCTGCGCGAGCCGCTGGTGCGCTATCGGCGCGGCGGACTTTCGCGCAAGCGTCGCTACCAGTCGGTCGACGAGCTGATCGCGCGGATGCGGCAAAGCAATCGCTACGGACTCGCGGAGCTCGCGCAACTGCAGCGCGACGCTCAGATCGCCGGTGTGGGCGAACGCATGCGCGCGGCGATGGCGCCGAAGCTCGCGCGCGAGCAGTTCATCCATGCGATGTTCGAAGCGGGCAGCCTCGGCGAACGCCTCGGGCTGGTGACGCGCAGCGCCGGCGTGAAGCTCGGGCTGCGGATTCGGATGTTCCTGTATGCGAGTTGCCCGATGGTCTACGCGCCGGGCATCTGGATCAAGCGGGTCGTGCGCGGCAGAAAGGCCTGAAGACGACGATAGGGTCTGGCGGTGCTTTGCGACGCGACACGAGTCACGAAACTCTGCGCGACGCACCCCGCCGCTGCCGCAAGCGTCGCGCGAGACTCGGCCTTCGCACCTCGACGCCGAAGCTCAGCACGCTCGCGCGCAAGCGCCGCAACATCTTCACCGAGCGCACGAAGGTCTCGCCGGTGTGGCTGATCATCACGAACTCGAATGCGCCGCGCCAGCTCGCGACACCGCGCGAAAACGCATACATGTCGTGACGCGCATCGACGGGCAGCTCGGCGCCGAAGCGTCGCACGAACACCCGCACCTGATCCGCGATGGCTTCGATCTGCCGCCGCCGGCTCGCGCCGCGCCGTCGTGCCGCCTCGGCGCCGCATTCGTCGCGCGCCGCGCCGCGCTCGTTGGTCGCGCTTGCGCCGACCGCATTGCCGTCATGCTGCCGATACTTCAGATGCGGCGCCGCGACGTGGCGAATCTCGCCGAACGACGCGACCACCATCGCGAGCCACCAGTCGTGCATCACGATGCCGGGCGGGAACGGCAGCGCGCGTTCGAGCGTCGCGCGATTGACGAGCATCGCGCAGCCGGGCACATGGTTGCTCAGCAGAAAATCGCGCAGTCGCGTCGCGCAGCGCGACTTCGCGGTGATATCGAACAGCGAGCGTGACATACAGCACAGCGTCGAGTCGACGAGCTCGATGTCGCAGAACGCGAGCGCCGGCGTCGCGGCGGCGTTGCCCGCGCTTTCCACGCGGCGCAGCTCGCGCATCAGATCGGTGACCTTCTCGGGCGCCCAGACGTCGTCCTGGTCGGCGAGCGCGATGTAGTCGCCGCGGCAGCCGGCGAGCGCGCGCTCGAAATTGCCGACGATGCCGGCCCGCGTGCCATCGCCGACGAGCCGCACCGGCACGCGTCCCGTATGGGACGCGAGCAGTTCGCGGGTGCCGTCGCAGGAGGCGTCGTCGGATACCACGACTTCGAGATGGGGCCAGCTCTGCGCTTCGAGCGAAGCCAGCAGCTCGGGCAGATAAGTGCGGCCGTTGTACGTCGCGAGCGCGATGGAGACGAGCGGCTTGCTCGGATCGTCGTGAGACATGGGCAGTCGATTTCCGCGAGGCGGACCGTGATTGCCCGCCAGCATGCGATTAGCGCCGAAAAAGCGCAATAAATTGAGACTTAGACGCAACACCGGCCCGCGCTTCCGTTCGCGATGTGCCGGATCAAACCGGGCTTTGCTGGAACTGGATGCGATGCAGATGAGCGTACAAGCCGTCGTGCTCGAGCAGCTCGCGATGGCTGCCGCGCTCGACGATCCGCCCCGCCTCCATCACGAGGATGCGGTCGGCGCGCTCGATCGTCGACAGGCGGTGCGCGATCACGAGCGTGGTGCGGCCTTTCATCAGCGTTTCGAGCGCCGCCTGCACGTGGCGCTCGGACTCGGAATCGAGCGCCGACGTCGCTTCGTCGAGAATCAGGATCGGCGCGTTCTTGTAGATCGCGCGCGCGATCGCGAGACGCTGGCGTTGGCCGCCCGACAGCATCATGCCGTTGTCGCCGACGAGCGTCTCGATGCCCTGCGGCATCGCCTGCACGGTGTCCCACAGGTTCGCCGCGCGCAACGCCGCCTTGACCTTCTCCGCATCGACTTCCTGACCGTACGCGACGTTGTGCGCGATGGTGTCGTTGAACAGCACGACGTCCTGGCTCACCATCGCGATCTGGCTGCGCAGCGCGTGCAGGTCGTACTCGGGCAGCGCGACGCCGTCGACCAGAATCGCGCCGCCGGTCGGATCGAAGAAGCGCGGCAACAGATTCACCAGCGTGGTCTTGCCGCTGCCCGACGGCCCCGCGAGCGCGACCATCTCGCCCGGCGCGATCTTGAACGACACCTGGTCGAGCGTATGGCGGTTGTGCGTGGAGTTCTTGCCGTAGGTGAACGACACGTCGCGGAACTCGACCTCGCCGCGCGCGTGAGCGAGCGGCTTGCCGCCGCCTTCCGGCTCGGCCGGCTCGTCGATCAGGCCGAAGATCAGCTCGGCCGCGGTCATGCCGCGCTGCAACGGCTGGTTCACGTCCATCAGATGCTTGAGCGGCGAGATGATCAGGAGCATCGACGTGACGAACGCGACGAAGCCGCCGACCGTCGTCTGATCCGACGACGACTGCACCACCGCGATCGTGATCACGACCGCGAGCGCGATCGACGCCAGGAACTGCGTCAACGGCTGCGCGAGGCCACCGGAGACCGTCATGCGCATCGCGTAGCCGCGCAGGCGCCGGCTCATCGCGGTGAAGCGGTCCGTCTCGTATTGCTCGCCGTTATGCACCTTGACGACCTTGTAGCCGCCCACCGTTTCTTCGACGATATACGACAGCTCGTTGGTGAGCAGCTGATGCTCGCGGTTCAGTCGCCGCAGTCGGCGATTGATCTTGCCGACCAGCCAGCCGATGCCTGGCAGCAGCACCGCGACGATCAACGTCAGGCGCCAGTTCAGATAGAACAGATAGCCGAGCAGGAAGATCACCGTCAGCGAGTCGCGCACGAGCGTGACCATCACGCTCAGCAGCACGTTCAGGATCTGGTTGACCTCGAAGACGATCGCGTTGATCACCGTGCTCGCGGTTTCGCGCTGGAAGAACGCGACGCTCGTGTGGATCATGCGGTCGAACATCTTCAGACGCAGTTCGAGCAGGATCTTGTTCGACACGTACGCGAGCAGATAGCCGGACGCGTACTGCGACACGCCGCGAATCAGCGCGAGGCCGATCACCGCGATCGGCACGAGCCACTTGGTCTTGTCGACTGCGTGCGAGCCGAAGCCCTTGTCGAGCAGCGGCTTGAGCAGCGCGGGAATGGCGGCGTCGGTGCCGGCGCTCACCGCCATCGCAATGATCGCGCCGACCACCACCCACAGCAGCGGCTTGATGAAAGGCCACAGGCGCCGCAGGACGACGGCCGGCGACGACGCATCGCCTGCACCTATGGGTTTGCTTAACGTTGGCTTCGCGCTCAAGGAATCCTCTGGAAATGCGGAACGGCGAGCACGCGGCGCATGATTGGCCGGCCGCGTGAAATATCAAAAAAGAGCATTGTAATCGGTTGCAGATGACGGCCGGCGCTCGGCGCGCGACGGCATGCGCGCAACACCTGGCGGATCGGCGCCGTGGTGTGGGGCCGGATGAGATGTGTATACTCGCTGCTCGATTGCCGGGTCGCGACCCGCTCCGTCACTTCGTCCTCCACGCAACTCAGGTATGCAAGAAACCACTCTTGGCGTTGCCATCATCACCCGGAACGCGGCGGCGCGGCTGGCCGAATGCCTGCAGGCCGTGGCCTTTGCCGACCAGATCGTCGTGATCGACGGCGGCAGCACCGACGGCACCGCCGACATCGCTCGCGCGCACGGCGCGCGTGTCATCGAACAGACGGACTGGCCGGGCTTCGGCCCGCAAAAGAACCGCGCGGTCGATGCCCTGACGACAAGCTGGATCCTGTCGCTCGACGCCGACGAAATCGTCACACCGGAACTTGCCGCATCGATTCGCGCGACGCTCGCCGCGCCCGCCGCCGACGTCTATGCGGTGGACCGTCTGTCGAGTTTCTGCGGCCACTGGGTCCATCACAGCGGCTGGTATCCGGACTGGATTCCGCGCCTCTTCAAACGCGGCACCGCGCGCTTCTCCGACGACCTCGTGCACGAGCGCCTCGTGTTCGACACGCCCGCGCAACGCCTGACCGGCAAGCTGATGCACTACTCGTACGAGGACTATGAGGGCGTGCTGCGCAAGCTCGACGCGTATTCGACGGCCGGCGCGCGGCAGCGTTACGAGGCCGGGCAGAAAGGCAGCATTCGACTCGCGCTCGGGCGCGGCCTGTGGGCGTTCGTGCGGACTTATCTGCTGCGGCGCGGTTTTCTGGATGGCCGCACCGGGCTGATGATCGCGCTGTTCAATGCGGAGACGGTGTACTACCGGTTTCTGAAGCTGGCGCGCCTGGAAAAAACGGGCGGGCGCTAAAGTTAGCCGGTACACGCGGCACCGGCCCATCCACAGCGCGGACCTCGCTCAATACACGATTTCGATCGAGCTTCCCGCAAACTCGCCGCGCAGCGCGGCGAGCAGTTCATCGGTCGGCTTCACGCGCCACGCGTCGCCCAGACGCATTTCGCCTTGCGCATGCTCGCTGCGATAAACGACCTGCACCGCGAGCCCGTTCGGAATCTGCACCGCTTGACGCTGACGGCCGCCGTCGCCGCCGAAGCCGCCACGCCCACCGCCATTGCCGCGCGGCGCGGCCGCCGGCGCGGCTGTGGCGGACGGCTCGTCCTTGCCGGCGGTGTGCGCTTCGAGCACCCGGCGCAATGCCTGCGCGTCCGCGTTGCCGTTCATCTGCACCTTCAGCGAGTCCGCGTAACGGCAGCGCGCGCGGCCGAGATCCATCACCGTTTCGACCGTGAAGCGGATGCCGCCCGTGAACGCGTCGTTGCGCGCCTGGCCCTGCACGACCAGCAGCTCGTCTTCCTTGAACAACTGCTTGTGCTCTTCGAAGACCTCGTTGAACACCGTCACTTCGCACTGGCCGGTGCCGTCGTCGAGCAGCGCGATCAGCATCTTGCCGCGCTGGGTCATCTGCGTGCGCAGCGACACGATCACGCCCGCGACCAGCTTGTCGCGCCCTTCCTTCAGCTCGCCGATCTTCTGGCGCACGAAGCGACGCACTTCGTCCTTGTATGCATCGAACAGATGGCCCGACAGGTAGAAACCGAGCGCGGCCTTTTCTTCCTGCAGCTTGCGCTTTTCCGGCCACTCCGGTTCGTCGACGAGTTCGTGGCCTTGCGACGGCGCGTCGCCCATGTCGAACAGGCCGGCCTGCAGCGCATTGGCCGCCGCCTGCTCGGCCGCTTCCATCGCGAGCGACACCGACGCGATCAGCTGCGCGCGGTTCAGATGCAGCGTGTCGAACGCGCCGGCGCGAATCAGCGCCTCGATCGTGCGACGATTGACGATGCGCCGATCGACGCGGTTGCAGAAATCGAAGATGTCGATGAAGCGGCCTTCCTCGCGTGCGCGCAGGATTTCTTCGATCGCGTTCTGGCCGCTGCCCTTGATCGCGCCGAGACCGTAGCGGATCGTGCGCGAGCGCTTGCCGTCGGCTTCGGCGACCGGCTCGAAGCGATACGCGGACAGGTTCACGTCCGGCGGCAGCACGGCCATCCTGTTCGCGAGGCAGTCTTCGAACAGGATCTTGACCTTGTCCGTGTCGTCCATCGCGAGCGACATGTTGGCCGCCATGAATTCGGCCGGATGGTGCGCCTTCAGCCACGCGGTGTAGTACGCAAGCAGCGCGTAGGCGGCCGCGTGCGACTTGTTGAAGCCGTAGCCCGCGAACTTCTCCATCAGGTCGAAGATTTCGTCGGATTTCTCGCGCGTGAGGCCGTTGGTGGCCGCGCCTTCCGCGAAAATTTCGCGGTGCTTGGCCATTTCCTCGGGCTTTTTCTTACCCATCGCGCGACGCAGCAGGTCGGCACCGCCCAGCGAGTAGCCGCCGATGATCTGCGCCATCTGCATCACCTGCTCCTGGTAGACCATGATGCCGTAGGTCTCTTTCAGAACAGGTTCGACGCGCGGGTCCGGATATTCCACCACCTCGCGGCCGTGCTTACGCGCACAGAAGCTCGGGATCAGGTCCATCGGACCCGGGCGGTACAACGCGACGAGCGCGATGATGTCTTCGAAGCGGTCGGGCTGCGCGTCCTTCAGCATGCCCTGCATGCCGCGGCTTTCCAGCTGGAACACGGCGACCGTATTCGCTTTCTTCAGGATCGAGAACGACGCCGGGTCGTCGAGCGGCACCTGGGCGAGCGACCAGTCCTGCTTCGACGGATCGAGGCGGCGAATGTAGCGCTCGGCCCAATCCAGAATGGTCAGCGTGGTCAGGCCCAGAAAGTCGAACTTCACGAGGCCGACCGCTTCGACGTCGTCCTTGTCGTACTGGCTGACGACGCCGCTTTCGTCGCCCTGCGTGTACAAGGGACAGAAATCGGTCAGCTTGCCCGGCGCGATCAGCACGCCGCCCGCGTGCATGCCGACGTTACGCGTCAAGCCTTCGACGCGCTGCGCGAGTTCGAGCAGCTGGTGCACTTCGTCTTCGTTGTCGAAGCGCTCCTGCAACAGCGGCTCTTCCTTCATCGCGTCGGCGATCGTCACGTGCTTGCCCGGCTTGAACGGGATCAACTTCGCGATGCCGTCCGTGAACATGTAGCCGAGATCGAGCACGCGGCCGATGTCGCGCACCGCCGCCTTCGCCGCCATCGTGCCGAACGTCGCGATCTGCGACACCGCGTTCGCGCCGTATTTCTCCTTCACGTACTGGATCACGCGATCGCGGCCGTGCTGGCAGAAGTCGATATCGAAGTCGGGCATCGACACCCGCTCCGGATTCAGGAAACGCTCGAACAGCAGGTTGTAGCGCAGCGGATCGAGATCGGTCACGCCGAGCGCATAGGCGACCAGCGAACCCGCGCCCGAACCCCGGCCCGGCCCGACCGGCACGCCGTTGTTCTTGGCCCAGTTGATGAAGTCCGCGACGATCAGGAAGTAGCCCGGAAAGCCCATCTTGATGATCGTGCCGCACTCGAATTCGAGGCGCTGGTAGTACGTCGGGCGTTGCGAATCGCGCTCGGCCTCGTCCGGATACAACTGTTCGAGCCGCTTTTCGAGGCCCTCTTTCGACAGCTGCACCAGGTAGTCGTCGAGCGACATGCCGTCGGGCGTCGGAAAGAGCGGCAGCTTCGGCTTGCCGAGTTCGAGCGTCAGATTGCAGCGCTTGGCGATCTGCACCGTGTTCGCCAGCGCCGAAGGAATGTCCGCGAACAGCGTGGCCATTTCCTGTTGCGTGCGGAAATACTGCTCGGCCGTGAAGCGCTTCTGGCGACGCGGATTCGCGAGAATGTCGCCTTCGGAAATACACACGCGCGCTTCGTGCGCGGTGAAGTCGTCCGGTGTCATGAACTGCATCGGGTGCGACGCGACGACCGGCAGTTTCAGCGATGCCGCGAGCGCGACCGCCTGCTGCACGTACTGCTCGCCGCCAGGCTGGCCATAGCGCTGCAGCTCGATATAGAAGCCGCCTGGGAACACCTTCGCCCAATGCTGCGCGTGGCGCTTCGCCGCCTCTTCGTTGCCGGCCGCCAGCGCGAGACCGATGTCGCCCTGCTGCGCGCCCGACAGCGCGAGCAGCCCTTCGCCCAGACCGGATTCGAGCCAGCCGGCTTCGATTTCCGCGCGGCCGCGATACTGGTTCGTCAGCGAGGCCTTGCTGAGCAATTCGCAGAGGTTCAGGTAACCGCGGCGGTCCTTGACCAGCAGCAGCAGGCGGGAAGGCTTGTCGCGGTCGTCAGGATTGGTGATCCAGACGTCGCAGCCGGCAATGGGTTTGATCCCTTTGCCACGCGCTTCCTGGTAGAAACGGACGAGGCCGAACGCGTTGCCGAGGTCGGTAAGCGCGAGCGCGCCCTGACCGTCTTTGGCCGCCGCCGCGACGATGTCGTCGAGACGCACGATGCCGTCGGCAATCGAGAATTCGGAGTGAACGCGGAGATGAACGAAGCGGGGATCTGACATGGGCGACATTGTAACTCCACCCTTCTGCGGATTTCAGGTCAAAACGGCGCGTTGGCCATCCGGCCAGGACGAGGTCGGAGCGAGCGCTGTTTGCGCTAGCGCAACTCGTTAGCCATTCGGCCAGGTCGGGGAAAATGCCGGGTTGAGGGATAATAGGGGTTTCGCCTCTCTCGACGTGGCTATTTAACCGGCAAACGCGCGCGAACCCTCGCCACGCCGGCCATCTTTACCGCAGAACACATGAGTATCGTCAATCTCGCCGCGTATCAATTCGCGACCATCGAAGACACCGCCGCCTGGCGCCCGTTCGTCACCGAACGCTGCAATGCGCTCGGCCTGCGCGGCACCATCCTGCTCGCGCCGGAAGGCATCAACCTGTTCATCGCCGGCACGCGCGAGAACACCGACGCATTCATCGACTACATTCGCCACGACGCGCTGTTCGAAGGCAAGTTCGCGAATCTGCAGTTCAAGGAAAGCCTGTCGGACAAGCAGCCCTTCACGCGCATGCTGGTCAAGCTCAAGCGCGAAATCATCACGATGAAAAAGCCGGCGATCCGCCCCGAGCTCGGCCGCGCACCGTTCGTCGACGCGCCGACGCTGAAGACCTGGCTCGACCGCGGTCACGACGACGAAGGCCGTCCGGTCGTGATGCTCGACACGCGCAACGCGTTCGAAGTCGACGTCGGCACGTTCGACAACGCGCTCGACTATCGGATCACGAAGTTCAGCGAATTCCCCGAGGTAATCGAGAACAACCGTGCCGATCTCCAAGACAAGACGGTGGTGTCGTTCTGCACGGGCGGCATCCGCTGCGAGAAGGCCGCGATCCATATGAAGGAGGTCGGCATCGAGAACGTGTACCAGCTCGAAGGCGGCATCCTCAAATACTTCGAGGAAGTGGGCGGCGCGCATTATCACGGCGACTGCTTCGTGTTCGACTACCGCACCGCGCTGAATCCGCAACTCGAACCGACCGCGACCGCGCAATGCTTCGGCTGCCGCGCGGTGGTCACGCCCGAGCAACAGCAATCGCCGATGTACGTCGCGGGCAAGACCTGTCCGGCGTGCCATCCGGACAGCAAGGCCGCGTGCGCCGCGTAATGACAGCCGGGGTGCCCCGCGACGCGGGCGCCTCGCCTGTCGTCCGCAAACCATGACCTATCGCGGACGCTTCGCGCCGTCGCCGACCGGCCCGCTGCATTTCGGCTCGCTGGTCAGCGCGCTCGCGAGCTGGCTCGACGCGCGCGCGCAGCGCGGCGCGTGGCTCGTGCGCGTCGAAGATATCGACGGACCGCGCACGATGCCGGGTGCCGCCGAGGACATCCTCGCGACCCTCGAACGCTTCGGCATGCGCGCGGACGAAACGCCGGTCTGGCAAAGCCAGCGCATGGCGCGCTATCAGCACGCGCTGGAGCAGTTGAAATCGACCGGTCTCGTCTATCCGTGCGGCTGCACGCGCAAGGAAATCGCCGATTCGCTGCTGCACGCGCACGCGCGCAACACTACACTCGCCTACCCCGGCACCTGCCGCACGGGTCTGCATGGCAAGCCGGCACGCGCGTGGCGCCTGCGCGTACCCGACGGCGAGCCCGCCGTGATCACGTTCGACGACCGCTGGCAGGGTCCGCAGACGCAAAATCTCGCGACCGAGGTCGGCGATTTCGTGCTGCGCCGCGCGGACGATCAGTGGGCATATCAGCTGGCGGTGGTGGTGGACGATGCGGACGCGGGCATCACGCACATCGTGCGCGGCGCGGATCTGATGGATTCGACGGCGCGGCAGATTTATCTGCAGCGTTGTCTGGGTGTGGCAACGCCCGAGTATCTGCATGTGCCGGTCGTCACCAACGAGCACGGCGAGAAACTGAGCAAGCAGAACGGCGCGACCGCGCTCGATAGCGACAAGCCGCTCGAAGCACTAGGCGCGGCGGCACGGCATCTGGGACTGAAGTTGGGAAGCGAGCCGCCCACGACGCTGGAGCAGTTCTACAGCGCCGCGACCGCGGCCTGGGCAAAACGGATGAACATTCGCGCATCCCGATGATGCGCGCGCGCGGCGTTGCGCCCGCGCGCCAAGCCTGCAACCCGCCTTACGACGACGAAGGTGTCTTCCTCGGCATCCCGAACCCACCGAGCAACGCGGCCAACTGGCGCTTTGGCGCCTGTTTCTGCGGCGCGCCGTTCGACGCGGCCGTCTCCTCGATCGTGCGCACCGAAGCCGGCGACGGCTCGTACGGCTTCAGAAAGAAATCGTCGACCGGTTGCGCGCGATGATGATGCGCACGGTCATACGAACCCGACGCCCCGCCCGTGCGACGGCGGCCGCGCTCGTCGCGCGATTCGCTGCGATCGCGGCGCGGCGGACGGTCCTCGTGATGATGGCGCATCGGCGCCTCGACGGTCAGGCGCTGCAAGTCGAGCGGACGCTTGATCAGCTTCTCGATGTCGGCCAGTTGCTTGCGCTCGTTCGGGCTGCACAGCGACAGCGCGTCGCCCGATGCGCCCGCGCGGCCCGTGCGGCCGATCCGGTGCACGTAGTCTTCGGCGTTGAACGGCAGGTCGAAGTTGATCACGGTCGGCAGTTCGACGATGTCGAGACCGCGTGCGGCGACATCCGTCGCGACGAGCGCCTCGACTTCGCCGCGCTTGAACGCATCGAGCGCCTGCATGCGCTCGCTCTGCGTGCGGTCGCCGTGAATCGCGGTCGCGACCACGCCGTCGCGTTCGAGACTGCGCGCGAGCCGGCTCGCGCCGATCTTGCTGTTGCAGAACACGAGCACCTGCTTCAGGCCACGCTCGCGGATCAGCTGCACGACCGCGCCGGTCTTGTCGCCCTCGGCGACTTCGTAGACGATCTGCGTGACATTGGTCGCGGTCGAGTTGCTGCGCGCCACTTCGATGGTCTGCGGGTTGCGCAGATACGTCGCGGCGAGCTTCTTGATTTCGCCCGAGAACGTCGCGGAAAAGAGCAGCGTCTGGCGCTCTTTCGGCAGCAGGTTCAGGATGCGCTGCAGGTCGGGCAGGAAGCCCATATCGAGCATGCGGTCGGCTTCGTCGAGCACGAGCATCTGCACCTGGCCCAGGTTCGCGGTTTTCTGCTGCACGTGATCGAGCAGACGGCCCGGCGTCGCGATCAGGATTTCAACGCCGCGGCGCAGCTGCTCGGACTGCGGATTCATGTCGACGCCACCGAACACGACCGCGCTGCGCAGCGCCGTGTGCTTCGCGTAGGCCTGCACGTTCGCGGCGACCTGGTCGGCCAGTTCGCGGGTCGGCGTGAGGATCAGCGCGCGGACCGGATGGCGCGCCGGCGACGCGCTCGTACTGGCCTGCGGCAGCAGGCGCTGGATGATCGGCAGCGAGAAGCTCGCGGTCTTGCCGGTGCCGGTCTGCGCGGCGCCCATCACGTCACGGCCCGCCAGCACGACCGGGATCGCCTTCGCCTGGATCGGCGTGGGCGACGTGTAGCCCGATTCCTTGATGGCCTTCAGGATGTCGGGCGCGAGGCCGAATTGATCAAAAGTCTCGGTGCTGGGCGTGACGGCTGTGTCGGACATGGTGGCTTTCGCTAAAAAGGCGCGTGGCGCGATGCGCGCGACAGCGGTCGGGACCGCGGAGGGCATCAGGATGAAGGCGGAGCCACGTCGTTCCGCGCGAGACCCGTCTGAGTTCGGATAATGCGGCCGGCTCCGGCTGGCGGAAGCATCCGCCGAAAGCCGAGCATTGTAGCACTTCAGCAAAAACGCTCGTGACGGCTGGCCGGCCGGCGGCTCGCGGCCGTTGCTTCGGTCGCAGCGTAGTGCGCACAGACGACAGTGGCGTGACAGCCGGGCACTTCGGCGGGCGGCGCGCGGCGTTCGTCAGCCGTCCCCGCGCCCGCACCGGCCCCATTGCGAACGGTCGCCCGCCCCCGCTCACGTCAGATCGCCCCTCACCACGTCTCGCGCATCACCATCAGCCGCATCTCGGTCATGTCCTCGATCGCGTAGCGCACGCCCTCGCGCCCGAGCCCCGAATCCTTGACGCCGCCATACGGCATGTTGTCGACGCGGAACGACGGCACGTCGTTGATCACGACGCCGCCCACTTCGAGCGCATCCCACGCGCGATGCGCATGCGCGAGCGAATCGGTGAACACGCCGGCCTGCAGGCCGAAGTCGCTGTCGTTGACCTGTGCGAGCGCCGCCTCGAAATCGTCGAAGCGCTCGAGTATCGCAACCGGTCCGAACGCCTCCTTGCGATACAGATCGGTGTCGCGCTTCACGCCTTCCAGCAGCGTCGCCTCGAACATCGCGCCGTCGACCTTGCCGCCCGCGACGATCTGCGCGCCCGCCTGCACCGCCCCCTCCATCCAGCCAGCGAGCCGCTTCGCTTCCGATTCGGAGATCATCGGCCCGACGAAGGTCTTTTCGTTCTTCGGATCGCCCATCACGAGCGACTTCGTCTTCGCGATCAGCTTCTCGCGCAGCGCGTCGTAGACGCTCGTGTGCGCGAGAATCCGCTGCACGCCGATGCAGCTCTGCCCCGACTGATAGAACGCGCCGAACGCGAGCCGGTCGACCACGTAGTCGAGCTTGCCGCCCTGATCGCCATCGACGATCGCCGCCGCGTTGCCGCCCAGCTCCAGAATCACCTTCTTCTTGCCGGCTTTGCGCTTCAACTCCCAACCGACCGCGGGCGACCCGGTGAACGACAACAGCTTGAAGCGCTCGTCGGTCGTGAACAGGTCGGCGCCGTCGCGATGCGCGGGCAAAATCGAGAACGCGCCCTTCGGCAGATCGGTTTCCGCGAGAATTTCGCCCATGATCAGCGCACCGACCGGTGTGCGGCTCGCCGGTTTCAGCACGAACGGCACGCCGGCCGCGATCGCCGGCGCGACCTTGTGGGCGGTCAGGTTCAACGGAAAATTGAACGGCGAGATGAACGAGCACGGCCCGATCGGCACGCGCTTCACATAGCCGTGATACCCGTTCGCGCGCGGCGAAATCTGCAGATTGATGATCTCGCCGTCGATCCGCACGCTCTCCTCCGCGGCGACCTTGAACGTATCGATCAGGCGCGTGACTTCGCCCTTCGAATCGTTGATCGGCTTGCCCGCCTCGATGCACAGCGCGAGCGCGAGTTCATCGTAGCGCTCGCGAAAGCGCTTGACGCAATGTTCGAGCACCGCCTGGCGTTTGAACGGCGGGTAGGCGCGCATGGCGGGCATCGCATCGACCGCCAGGCCGATCGCCTTGTCGATCGCGGCCGCGTCGGCCATTGCGACGCGCGTGGCGACTTCGCCGCTGAATTTGTCGGTGACTTCGAGATCGGTGTTGGCGGCCACCGGCTCGTTGGCGAGGTAGTACGGATAGGTTTTCTGCAACATGTCGCGTTCTCCTAGATTCGATGCAGAGGCTCAAAGCCGCGCGGACAGCCGCTTGATCTCGCGATTGAGCACGCGCTCGTTGTCCGAATAGTCGATCGGCACGTCGATCACGTGCACGCCGGGCGTCGCGAAGCACTCGCGCAACAGCGGCGCGAACTGCTCGGCCGCCTCGATCCTATGCCCCTGCGCGCCATAACTCTGCGCATAGGCGACGAAATCCGGGTTCGCAAGCGTCATGCCGTAGTCCGGGAAGTTCATGTTCTCCTGCTTCCAGCGGATCATGCCGAACGCGTCGTCGCGCAGAATCAGGATCACCAGATCGAGCTTCAGCCGCACCGCCGTTTCGAGCTCCTGCGAGTTCATCATGAAGCCGCCGTCGCCGCACACGGCAATCACCTTGCGCTCCGGATGCACGATCTTGCTCGCGATCGCCGACGGCAGCCCCGCGCCCATCGACGCCAACGCGTTGTCGAGCAGCAGCGAATTCGGCTCGTGCGCGCGGTAGTAGCGCGCGAACCAGATCTTGTACATGCCGTTATCCAGACACACGATGCCGTCGACCGGCGTGGTCTCGTACACGTCGTTGACGATCCGCACCGGGTACATCGGGAAGCGATCGTCGTGCTGGCCCTTCACCAGATGCGCCTCGAAGTGCTCCTTGATCTCCTTGAAGCGCGTGAAGTCCCAATGCTCCTGACGCGTCTTCAGGCTTTCCTTGAGCTGCCACACCGCGTTGGCGATATCGCCGACCACTTCGATCTGCGGGAAATACACCGGATCGACTTCGGCGCCGAGGAAGTTCACGTGGATCACGGTCTTCTCGCCCGCTTCGCCGCTGCGCATGAAAAACGGCGGCTTTTCGATCACGTCGTGACCGACGTTGATGATGCAGTCCGCGAGCTCGATCGCGCGGTGCACGAAGTCGCCGTCGGAGAGCGTCGCGTTGCCGAGCCACATCGGATGCGATTCGTCGATCACGCCCTTGCCCATCTGCGTGGTGAAAAACGGAATGCCGATCTGGTCGACGAACTCGCGCAGCATCTTCGTGGTGGTTTTGCGGTTGCCGCCCGCGCCGATCATCAGCAGCGGATGCTTCGCGGCGGTGATCGCCTCGACCGCGCGCGCGACCGCCTTCTCCTCGGCGACCGGGCGGCGGCTGTAGCTCTTCGGAATCGGCTTGCCATCGCCCTCCTCGTGCGCAACGTCCTCGGGCAATTCGAGGTGCGTGGCGCCCGGGCGTTCCTCCTCGGCGCGGCGCACCGCCTCGCGCACCATCGCCGGAATATTGCCGATCGACACGATCTGCCGTGTGTACTTGGTGAGCGGCTCCATCATCCGCACCACGTCGACGATCTGGAAGTGCCCCTGCTTGCTCGACTTGATCGGCTTCTGGCCCGTGACCATCAGCATCGGCATCCCGCCCAGCTGCGCGTAGGCGGCCGCGGTCACGAAGTTGGTCGCGCCGGGGCCGAGCGTCGCCAGACATACTCCCGTGCGGCCGGTGAGCCGCCCGTAGGTGGCGGCCATGAAGCCGGCCGCCTGCTCGTGGCGCGTGAGGATCAGACGGATTTTCGAGCGGCGCAGCGACTCCAGCAGATCGAGATTTTCTTCACCGGGGATGCCAAACACATACTCGACACCTTCGGCTTCCAGCGATTTGACGAACAGGTCCGATGCTTTCATTGAGGGTCTCGCTTGATGACTCGGGGAACGGACAATCGAAGACGACAACGACGGCTGCGCGCGAAACACCGCTCCGCGCGCGCGGCATGGCAAACGGCATGGCGAACGCCATGCCGGACAGCTTACTACTCGAACGGAAACGATGCGCGCGAGCGCACGAGGCGGCGCGGGGGACAGGAAGCCAGGCGCGAGAAGAAGCAGGCGGCGGTAGGGGATGAAGCCGCCGCATGCGGTGCACGTGTCCGCCGATCAGCAAATCAGCGAATCACGGTCACGCAGTCGGAGAGAATCGGCGGCGCGTTCTCGCCGCTCGTCAGGTCGTACAGGTTGGCGCGCGGACCCTTGGTCCACCACGTATAGCTGCCAGCCTGGTACTTCGCACCGGACGCCGAGATCGTGTTGACGAACAGCATCGACGCGCCTTTCACCGGCAGCACGGCGAAGCTCTGGCCGTTCTGCGCGTTCCAGTAGGTGACTTGCAGGATCTTGCCGGTCGCGCAGGTGTATTTGCGCGTCTGATGGTTCTTGCCCTCGAAGTGCTTGAACTGCAATGGCGCGGCAGATGCGCCGCCGGAAGATGCCGCCAGCCAGGCCACCGTCCATGCTGCCGCCGTGAGGATTGCAACACGCCATGTCTTCATCGAACACCTCGATTGTTTCGGGGGTCAGGCAGGGAAGGCAACACCGGCAGCGACGCCGGTCACGGCCGAGTCACAGGCAGCTCATGGGCGATTCACGGACAGCTCGACGACGCTTCAAGGATCGATCACGCCGGCACACGCATCGGTCGGCGCAGCGGCGACGTGGCCGACCACCGGCACGATCTTCAGTCCCGCCGAAGCGATCCGGCACGGCGCGGCCGCGAGCCCGCAGCCGCTGATGCCGGCGCACAGCGCGAACGCCACGCCGAGTGCGCCGACCCGGCGAAGCGCGCCGCGCCATGGATTGCTGCGAGATTCAAGCGCCATACGATCCTCTACTCCGATCTCTTTGCTTCGATAAGCCGGAAACGAATGCGGTGGGCTCTTTCGTGTGCGTCCCGCACACTTTTGCGCCGCGCCTCGCCGCCTGCCCGTTACTTCGCCGACACCGGCCGCACCGCGGCCGCCGCCTGCCTGGCACGCGAGCGCGCTTCCCCGATGTTCTCGCCGGTCGCGAGCGCGACGCCCATGCGACGTTTGACGAAGCTTTCCGGCTTTCCGAACAGGCGCAGATCCGCATTGGGCACCGCAAGTGCGGCCGCGACGCCTTCGAACGCGATGCCGGCCTCGTCGCGACCACCGTAGATCACCGCCGACGCGCCCGCCGCACGCAGCGACGTATCGACCGGCAGGCCGAGGATCGCGCGCGCATGCAGTTCGAACTCCGAGAAGCGCTGCGAGCACAGCGTGACGAGCCCCGTGTCGTGCGGACGCGGGCTGACTTCCGAAAACCATACGTCGTCGCCGCGCACGAAAAGTTCCACGCCAAACAGGCCGCGGCCGCCGAGCGCCGCCGTCACCTTGTGCGCGATCTCGCGCGAACGCTCGAGCGCGAGCGGGTTCATCGGCTGCGGCTGCCACGATTCGACATAGTCGCCCGCGACCTGCACGTGGCCGATCGGATCGCAGAAATACGTGCCGACCGCGCCGCTCGCCGGGTCGATCGCGCGCACGGTGAGCTGCGTGATTTCGTATTCGAAGTCGATGAAACCCTCGACGATCACGCGCCCGAAATTCACGCGGCCGCCCGCCATCGCGTACTGCCAGGCGGGTTCGACGTCGGCGTCGCTGCGCAGCACCGACTGCCCCTTGCCCGACGACGACATCACCGGTTTCACGACGCACGGATAGCCGACCTTCGCGATGCCCGCGCGCAGCTCGTCGAGCGAATCGGCGAATGCGTACGGCGAGGTCGGTAGACCAAGCTCTTCCGCAGCGAGGCGGCGGATGCCTTCGCGGTTCATCGTCAGTTGGGTGGCACGCGCGGTCGGGATCACCTCGGCGAGCGCCTCGGTTTCGATCGCGGCGAGTTCGTCGGTGGCGATCGCCTCGATTTCGGGGACGATCAGATGCGGGCGCTCCTGCTCGACCAGCGCGCGCAGCGCGGCGCGGTCGGTCATGTCGATCACATGCGCGCGATGCGCGACCTGATGGCCCGGCGCGTTCGGGTAACGGTCGACGGCGATCACTTCGACGCCCAGCCGTTGCAGCGCGATGATCACTTCCTTGCCGAGCTCGCCGGCGCCGAGCAGCATCACGCGCGTCGCGGATTCAGAAAGGGGCGTGCCGATCCGTTGGCCGATCTGCATGGGAACTCCAGATAAAAGTCGGGATGAGGGTGGGATTGGATAGACCGCGATGTTAACATGCGGGCCCCTTGCCGCGCGGCGCTCAGGGTGCGCTTTCGGTGCGCTCGCGAGGCCGTGGCGGTCGAGCGGAACCGTGCTGCCGCGTCGACGTTCGCAGCCGCGATCACGTCACCGCGAGCATCGCTCGCGCACGACAAGCTTAGTACGTTACCCTTACGCCTTCGCCAGTTTGAACAGGAACGACGCCATGCTCATCCGCTCCCGCCCGCGACCTCTTGCGCGCATCATTCCGTGCCTGCGCACGGCCGTCGCCGCGTTGAGCATCGCCGCGCTGCTCGGTGCGTGCGCGATCCCGAAGCATCCGGACTCGTCGGCGCCGCCGCCTGATCCGTTCAATCCCGCCGCTGCGCAACTGCTCGACGACACCAGCTGGGT
This sequence comes from Paraburkholderia sp. CI2, assembly GCF_014201055.1. Taxonomy (NCBI): domain Bacteria; kingdom Pseudomonadati; phylum Pseudomonadota; class Betaproteobacteria; order Burkholderiales; family Burkholderiaceae; genus Paraburkholderia; species Paraburkholderia sp. CI2. Next base: position 356,253 of record NZ_JACHDL010000004.1, on the reverse strand, counting down.
GCTGAGCTCGTGGAAGAACGCCGACGGCACGGCGCGCGCGGTGCCGTCGGAGGATCAGAAGCCGCTCACGCTGACGTTGTCGACCGAAGGCGGCCGGCGTCACGCGAGCGGCTTTTCCGGCTGCAACCGCTTCATGGGTTCGTACATGCTGAAGGACGGCAAGCTGAGCTTCGGTTCCCTCGCCGGCACACGCATGGCGTGCGTCTCGCCGGGCGGCGACATCGAGAAGCCGTTCCTCGATGCGCTCGAGCGCATCGATCGCACCGGCGTGCAGATGCGAGCGCCGCAGCAGATGCAGCTGATCCTCGACAACGGCGACACCCTGATGTTCGATCGCAGCGACAAGTGATGCGAGTTTGCGCCGCGTTCGGGATTCGCGCCGGCCTTCGAAGCCGCGCGCTGCGCCGTTTAAACTCGACGGATTGCGCTTCTCGCGCGCTCCGTCATTCGTAGACGTCTGGTATGCACACGGTAGTTTTCGGCTGGTTCGGCGGGTCGGCCGTCTGGTTCATTCCTCTTTTGTGGCGCCTCGTGAAGTCGATGCTGCCGGGCGGCGCGGGTCTGCGCGGCCCCGGCACGATCCGGCTGTGGCTCGGCTTCGTCTGCGTGCTGATCGCGAGTTGCACACTCGAGGGCTCGCTGATCGGCATCGCCGGCATCAATGGTTTCGGTCGTGCGCTCGCCGCGGGGCTTGGACATGTGCTCGGCCATGTCGGCACGCCGCTCGCGGCGCTCGCGCTGCTCGTGATCAGCCTGCCGTGGCTCGTCGACTTCCGCTGGAGCGACGTCGCCGTTTGGGCCGACGGCGCGTTCGGCCTCGGTCTGTCGCGGGGACTCGCGAAGCGCGACGAGGATGCGCGCCGCCACCGCAGCGTCGACGACGGCGCGCCGTCGCATGTGTCGCCTGCTACCAACACGATGGCGCCGCGCAATAGCAAGGGTCGCTACGCGCGGCCGACGGTGTGGCGTCCGCCCGCGAGCGGGCGCGGCGCGGGCTCCGCCGCTGCTGCCGGCACCGCGGCGGCTGGCATCGCGGGTAGCAAGGACGCTTCCGCCCGTGGCGCCGGCGCAAGCTGGCGAGCCGATGCGGCCGCCGACGCGGCGCGCGGGCCGGTCAAGCAGACCGAGCCGGTGTTACGCACGGGGTCGAGCGCGTCGCCGCGCCCGGCAACGTCGACGGCAACGCAGGCGCTGCATGCGGACAAGGCTGCGGACAGATCCGCCGCACCATTCGTGCCGACCGAGCCGGTCGCGCCGGCCGGCTGGCTGCGCACCACGGAGCCGCGCGCGGCGACGGCGGCGGCATCGCTGGGTGCGGCGGGTGCATCGGGCATGTCGGCTCGTGATGGTGCTGCGCAGGTCGGGCGGCGCTCGGTCGGAGATCAGCGTGCGGCCGCGTCGTTCGGCTCCAGTGCCGCGTTGGCGGCGACGGCCGCCAACGCGGCCGGCGTGTCGGCGCGAGCGGCACAGGCAATGGCGGCCCGCGCCGCCGCCTCGGGCGCCGGTATCGGCATCACAGCGGGATCGATGAATGCCGCGGGCCGCGCAAGCCGCCCGTCGTCGCTGTCACGTCCGGCCGACGGCAGCGCGCCGCTCAATCGCGGCGCGAGCCCGCGTCAACCGTTCCCGGCCGCTTCGCGCGCCACCGGCGCGACCTCGCCGTCGACCGTGCGCCGGCCTACACCGAACTTCACGCGAACGATGACGAACGCGTCGACGGTCGCGCCGCCCGCGAGCGTCGAGGAAACGCTGCGCAGCATCGCGGAAAACGCCGCGCGCTGGACCGACATGGCCGGCGTGAGCCTGGCGCGCGGCCGTGGCGCCGATAGCGCGAAGATTGACGATGAGCGTGCGTCGACGACGTTCGATGTGCCACCGGCGCAGCGGGACGTGCTACCTGTCGAAAACGGCGAGACGGTTGCGGCGCCGCAGGCGCAGAGCGTGGAGAGTTCGGCGCGGATGGTGTCGCCGGCGCAGTCGCAGCAAGAAACCGCACCAGTCGAGTTGCCGGCCGAGCGTGCGGTGGCCGAGTCCGAGACGTCGGTCGAGGGCGGCAACGAAGCGGTTGCGCAATGGCCGACCGAACCGCCCGTCATTCATGCGCCGCTTACGGCTGCGCCGCAGACGACGACTGCAATCGAGTCGGTGGCCGACGTGGCTGCTGCGGCTGTCGAATCCGCGGTTGTCGAGCCATCGGCATCCGCTGTGGCTGAGTCTGCCGCCACCGAACCCGCCGCAAGCGCGCCGCAACATGAGTCGCCGACGGCGACGCCATTCGAGCGCTTCGCAGCCAGCCTACGGGACGATGCTTCGCAAGAAGACGCACCGGCGGTCCAAAACGATTCGACGCAGACAGCAACAAACACCAGCGTCCCGGCATCGCAGAGGGAGGAATCCGCGCGAACCGTCGAACCGGCCACCGCCGACACCGCGACGCCTCCGCAAGCGCTGGCTCCGGCAGCCGAAATCGTCATCGACAAGATGCTCGTGCCTTGGGAGAGCAAGCTCGGCCCCGCCGCGGCTCAACGCGCGGCCGCGTCAGCGGACTCGCCGCAGACGGAGGCCGCCGCGCCGTCGAGCACAAGCGTGCCGCCGTGGTCCGGTGCGACGGTCTCGGAGCTCGCGAGCGAACGTGCGCAGTCAGGTGAGCCCGCGACGTCGCACGCCCCTGCCCTGCCCGCTGTGAACGAGCCCGCGAACACCCCCGCAAACGACCCGCCGTCGTCGACTTCGACGAGTGCGGCGAACCTCGCTATGCCGGCAACCGCACCGGCCGTCGTCTCGAACGTAGTCCGTTTCCCGGGCTTCGCCGTGCCGGCGACCAGCATCGAGCCTTCGGTCGGCGCAAGCACAACGCCTGTCGCGAACACGCCGGCCGCCGAACCGTCGCCCGCTCCGTCGTCCGCTCCGTCGTCTTTACCCGCGCTAACACCGCAACCGCAGGCCCAATCCGCCGACCAACCCACTACCGAGCCCGCCGGCCGCCCGCCGCTGCGCGGCCACGCGCCGGTCAACGGCTTCGAGTTCCACGCGCCGGCCGCATCGATGGTCGAACTGCCGACGCTCGATCTGCTCGCCCCCGCCGATGCCGACATCGAACCGATCCCGGATGAAAAGCTCCGCGAAACCGGCCTGCTGATCGAGCAGCGCCTGCAGGAATTCAAGGTGCCGGTGATGGTGGTCGGCGCATCGGCGGGTCCGGTCATCACACGCTTCGAAGTCGAACCGGCGCTCGGCGTGCGCGGCAGCCAGATCGTCGGTCTGATGAAGGACCTGTCGCGCGGTCTCGGTCTCACGTCGATCCGCGTGGTCGAAACGATTCCGGGCAAGACCTGCATGGGCCTCGAACTGCCGAACGCGAAGCGCCAAACGATCCGCCTCTCGGAAATTCTCGAGGCGAGCGTCTACCAGAACTCGCACTCGCGACTCACGCTTGCGATGGGCAAGGACATCACCGGCCATCCAGTCGTCGCCGATCTCGCGAAGGCGCCGCACATGCTGGTGGCCGGCACGACCGGCTCGGGCAAATCGGTCGCGATCAACGCGATGATCTGCTCGCTGCTGTTCAAGGCGACGCCAGAGGAAGTGCGCCTGATCATGATCGACCCGAAGATGCTCGAACTTTCGGTTTACGAAGGGATTCCGCATCTGCTCGCGCCGGTCGTCACCGACATGAAGCTCGCGGCCAATGCGCTGAACTGGTGCGTCGGCGAAATGGAAAAGCGCTACCGGCTGATGTCGGCCGTCGGCGTGCGCAATCTCGCCGGCTTCAACCAGAAGATCCGCGACACCGAGGCGAAGGGCAAGAAGCTCGGCAACCCGTTCTCGCTGACGCCCGATGCGCCCGAGCCGCTGGCGCCGCTGCCGCTGATCGTCGTCGTCATCGACGAGCTCGCCGACCTGATGATGGTCGCCGGCAAGAAGATCGAGGAGCTGATCGCGCGGCTCGCGCAGAAGGCGCGGGCGGCCGGCATCCACCTGATCCTCGCGACGCAGCGGCCGTCCGTCGACGTCATCACCGGCCTCATCAAGGCGAACATTCCGACGCGCGTCGCGTTCCAGGTGTCGTCGAAGATCGACTCGCGCACGATTCTCGACCAGATGGGCGCCGAGTCGCTGCTCGGCCAGGGCGACATGCTGTTTCTGCCGCCGGGCACCGGCTACCCGCAGCGCGTGCACGGCGCGTTCGTCGCCGACGAGGAAGTGCATGCGATCGTCGAATATCTGAAGCAGTTCGGCGAGCCACAATACGAGGAAGGCATTCTCGACGGCCCGGCCGGCGATGGCGGCGCGGCCCAGGACCTGTTCGGCGAAGCGCCGGATGCGGAAGCCGATCCGCTGTACGACGAAGCGGTCGCGTTCGTCGTACGCACGCGGCGCGCGTCGATCTCGTCAGTGCAGCGGCAGTTGCGCATCGGCTATAACCGCGCGGCGCGGCTCGTCGAGCAGATGGAGACGGCCGGCCTCGTGTCGGCGATGAGCATCAACGGCAGCCGCGAAGTGCTGGCGCCGGGGCCGGCGGAATGAGCGCCCGGTGAATCGCTAACCGGGTCGGCGATGATCCGGAAGAAAAAACGGACAGCCTCACGATGTGAGCTGTCCGTTTTTCATTTACCCGCGCGTGCCGCGCATCACGACGGTGATACCAGCTTGAAGTCGACCGGCGAGCCGAGGTCGAAATGCTGCTTCGGATTCGGATCGAGCAGCCCCGTCTGCGGATCGCGCTTGAACACATAGACCGTGTCGCTCAGCTGATTGCCGACGATCAGCCAGTTGCCGGTCGGATCGATGGTGAACTCGCGCGGCGATTTGCCGAGGCTCGACTGCCGGCCGATCTGCTTCAGGTGTCCAGTGGCGGGATCGACCGAGAAGATCACGATCTCGTTCGCGTCGCCGCGATTGGACGCATACACGAAGCGTCCGTCCGGCGACATATGGATCGCCGCCGCGCCCACCTTCCCCTTGAAGTCAGGCTCGCTCAATGGCAGCGTCTGCACGAGCTTCAGCCTGCCGTCGTGGTAGTCGAACGTGCTGACGGTCGCCGCGAGTTCGCTCGTCAGATACGCGTGCTTGCCGTCCGCGCCAAAGATCAGATGGCGCGGACCCGTGCCGGCCTTCTGCTGCGTGTAGCCCCAGTCCGTCGCGATGAATGGACCCGCGCCGGCGCTGCTCTGCGGCGCGTAGCGGTACGAGTACAGCTTGTCGGCGCCGAGGTCCTGCGCGAACAGATAGCGGCCGTCAGGCGAGAACACGGTCGAATGCACGTGCGAGTTGTCCTGCCGCCCTTTCACCGGACCGCCGCCCTCGTGATGCACGGTCTGCACCGAGGTGCCGACCCGGCCGTTCGCCTGCAGCGGAAACACCGCGAAACTGCCGCCCGGATCGGGCGCGACCGAATAGTTCGCGCTCAGCAGATACTTGCCGTCCGCCGAGATGCTCAGATAGCACGGATCATTGCCGTCCGACGACACCTTGTTCAGAAACGTCAGCTGCCCGCGCGCGGCATCGAAGCCGAACGCGCTGATGCCGCCGCGCTGCGTGGCCGGGCCGTTGTCACCGGGCAGTTCGTTGACCGAATAGACGAAGCGGCGGTCGCGGCTCACGACCAGAAACGACGGATTGACCGTCTGCGCGACCGACACCTCGGTCGCCGCGCCCGTCTTCGTATCGAAGCGAAAGACGTAGATGCCCTCGCTCTTGCCGCTGGTGTAAGTACCGACCAGCATCGTATAGACGCCGTCCGCGGGGACCGGGCCAGAATCTTGCGCATACGCGTGCGAAGCAACAATCGAAACCATGAGCGCGAAACCTCTTATTATCGAACGGGCGGCCCGCAACGGCACTGGCCGCGTTGCGCGCCGGGCGGTGCTTTCCGCCGTGCAATCCGCGGCAGATGGAGCGGCGCGGTCTGCGCCACGCGGACGGGAACCCTGAAATGCAACACTGGCAAGAACAGAAGTAAAAACGGAAGTCGGAACTGGGCGCACGGCAACACGCCCGACGGCACGGCGACTGTGAAGCATGAGACCTCCTCGACATCGGTTGTCTGGTACGGGCTCGCGTATGAGCCGGGGTACGAGCGGTTGTAACGGTGTCTGGTCTGCCGCGCCGCGAATCGAGCGTCGTTCCACGTTGTTGTTGTCGAAGTCAGTATAAGAGCGTCAGGTCGGATCATGCAGTGAATCCACCGCTGCGGCACGGTCTGCGCCAGCGGCTTGGGTCCCGCGCGGCGGGACGTTTTTCAATCGTTTTCTCAATCGCGCATCACGCGTCTCAACCACGGAGTCTCCATGAACGTCACTCTCAGCCTGGGCCCGCTCGTTTCGTTGATCGCAGGCATCCTGATCCTGATCATGCCGCGCCTGTTGAACTACATCGTCGCGCTTTACCTGATCATCATCGGCATCATCGGGATCTTCGGGGTGGGCTCGTCGCATCTGTGAGCGACAGGCGCCGCGACGCCGGGCGTGAGATTTGCGTCCGGTATCGAGGTGGTTTCGCACGAAGGGAAGGTTCGCTGGGTGCCAGCGCCACTCGCCCATGTGAGAGCGCGGCATATGTCACGCCGTGACCTATGCGGGAAGCGGGCATCGCGCGCAAGATGGACGCGCGCGACCGCCCGCGCCACGCGAACGATCGACCTGACGCGACGCGGCGTGAAGATACGGATAGGAAATGCGAAGGCGCGGTACGGAGGGATGCGGCGAATGGCCGGCGCGGATACGCCAGGAACCGGCGCTACGAACGCTCGGCCCTACCGCTCAACCGTTCGCCAGCTGTTCGAGCCGCAGGCGCCCCTGCAACGACAGCGCGCCGACCGCATAATGATCGGCATCCTGCTGATAGCGCCGGAAGCAGGCCCGCTCGACCAGGAAGGAGGCGGCAGCCAGCATGCCGTTGCGGCTCAGGCCGAGCCGGCCATGATCGAGTGGCAACATGGAGTCGCCGGCAAGCTGGCTGGCGGCCGAGAGAATCGTGATGCAATCGGATTTCGAAGGGTTCAGCATGGCTTTCGTCCTCGGAAACGGCGTCTGCAACCGCCATGAGCAAGGCCGATTCGCAGTCCGGCAGGTCGCCGGACATCGGCATGAAATTTGATTGTATGCGTGGATTTGACAATTTTCCAACCCGCGTTTTGCCGCACTGTGCGGTGAACCAAACACTGCCGATCGTGGTCCGGTAATAACACCCACTCGAAGCGCGGCTGCTGTCGCCGTCCGTAATAACGACTCGTTTTCCGACACGCTTTCCATGCCTGCACACATCGAAGACTACGCACTCATCGGCGATGGCCATACCGCCGCGCTCATCTCCCGCGAGGGTTCCGTCGACTGGCTCTGCTGGCCGCGCTTCGACTCGGGCGCCTGCTTCGCCGCGCTGCTCGGCTCGCCCGACAACGGCCGTTGGCTGCTCGCCCCCGCTACCGGGGGCGAGCACGGCGCGCCGACCATCACGCGGCGCTATCGCGGCGAAACGCTGATCCTCGAAACCGACTTCGAAACGCCCGACGGCGCCGTCACGCTGATCGATTTCATGCCGCCCGGCAACGGCTGGTCGGAGCTGATCCGCATCGTCGTCGGCAAGCGCGGCACCGTGCGCATGAAGATGGAACTCGTGCTGCGCTTCGACTACGGCTTCTCGATTCCGTGGGTCGACAAGCTCAAGCACGACAGCGGCATCAAGGCGATCGTCGGCCCCGACAACGCGGTGCTGCGCACGCCGGTCGAACTGCATGGCGAAGACATGAAGACCGTCGCGGAATTCACGGTAACCGAGGGCGAGCGCGTGCCGTTCTCGCTCGCGTACGCGGCGTCGCATCTGCGCATTCCGCCCGCGCGCGATCCGCACACGTCGCTCGCGCGCACCGAGAACCACTGGCTCGAATGGGCGGCGCGCGGCACCGTCGAAGGACGCTGGGCCGGGCCGATCCGCCGCTCGCTGATCACGCTGCGCGCGCTCGCCTACGAGCCGACCGGCGGCATCGTCGCGGCGCCCACCACGTCGCTGCCCGAGCGGCTCGGCGGCACGCGCAACTGGGACTACCGCTACTGCTGGCTGCGCGACGCGACCATCACGCTGCTCGCGATGATGCGCGGCGGCTACTACGACGAAGCGCGCGCCTGGCGCAGCTGGCTCGGCCGCGTGATGGCGGGCGCGCCGGACCAGTTGCAGATCATGTACGGCATCGGCGGCGAGCGGCGCCTGCCCGAATCCGAAATCGACTGGCTGCCCGGCTACGAGGGCGCGAAACCGGTGCGCATCGGCAACAATGCGGTCGGGCAGCGTCAGCTCGACGTCTACGGCGAGGTGATGAACGCGCTGCATCTGGCGCGCGTCGGCGGCCTGCAGGCGGACGTCACCGCGTGGAGCGTGCAGCGCGCGATGCTCGAGCACCTGAGCACGATCTGGCGCGAACCCGACGAAGGCATCTGGGAGACGCGCGGCGGCCCCGAGCATTTCACGTTCTCGAAGGTGATGGCGTGGGTCGCGTTCGACCGCGCGATCCGCTCGGCCGAAATGTTCAAGCTCGACGGCCCCCTCGACGAATGGCGCGCGATGCGTGACACGATCCACGCCGAGGTCTGCGAGAAGGCGTGGAATCCGCAGCTCAACGCGTTCTCGCAGTACTACGGCAGCGATCGGCTCGACGCGAGCGTGCTTCTGATGCCGCTGGTCGCCTTCCTGCCGCCGCACGATCCGCGCATCAAGGGCACGGTCGAGGCGATCGAGCGGGACCTGATGCACGGCGGCTTCGTGCTGCGCTACCGCACCACGGAATACGACGACGGCTTGCCACCGGGGGAAGGCACCTTTCTTGCGTGTTCGTTCTGGATGGTGGATAACCTTGCGCTGCAGGGACGCGTGCAGGAAGCCATCGAGATGTACGAGCGGCTGCTCGCGCTGTGCAACGACGTCGGCCTGCTGTCCGAGGAGTACGACCCGGTCGATAAACGTCTCGTCGGCAATTTTCCGCAGGCGTTCTCCCACGTGGCGCTCGTGCACACCGGACTGAACCTGATGAAGCACGAGCAGGAGATGGCGCAGGCGACCGGCCATCCGGCGCATAACGGCATCCGCGCGATGGTGCTTGAGGATCAGGCAAGCCCTGATAGCGGCGGAGCAGCATCGCCATTAGCATGACGCAGTGACAATTTGCGTACACTGAATGCGAATATTGTTGCATTGCACAAATTTGCCTTGTTCGATATTATCGATCTGACTGTCGGCCGACAATAATGTGCCTACAACCACAATGGCCCGCCGCAACGCCTCACGCGTGTTTGCGAAGCCCCATGCGAACCGCTTAAAACGGAGCAAACATGCTCTATCAATTTCATGAATTCCAGCGGGCGATGTTGAGCCCCCTCACCGCCTGGGCTCAGGCCGCATCGAAATCATTTGCGAATCCGGCCAGTCCGCTAGCCTATGTGCCGGGCGCCACGCGCCTTTCCGCCGGCTACGAACTGCTTTACCGGCTCGGCAAGGACTACGAAAAGCCCGAGTTCAATATTCACCAGATTGTCAAAGACGGCCATAACATTCCGATCGTCGAGCAGACGTTCATCGAAAAACCGTTCTGCCGTCTGATGCGCTTCAAGCGCTTCGCGGACGACAGCGAGGCTGTCAGCCAACTGAAAGACGAACCGGTCGTGCTCGTCTGCGCACCGTTGTCAGGACACCACGCCACACTGCTACGCGATACCGTGCGCACGTTGCTGCAAGACCACAAGGTCTACATCACCGACTGGCTCGACGCGCGCATGGTGCCGCTAGAAGCCGGCTGGTTCGGTCTGAACGACTACATCGCGTATATCCAGGAATTCATTCGCCATATCGGCGCGAAGAATCTGCACGTGATCTCGGTGTGCCAGCCGACCGTGCCGGTGCTCGCCGCCATTTCGCTGATGGCGAGCCGCGGCGAGGACACGCCGCGCACGATGACGATGATGGGCGGCCCGATCGACGCACGAAAGAGCCCGACCTCGGTCAATTCGCTGGCCACGCAGCACTCGTACGAGTGGTTCGAGAACAACGTGATCTTCACGGTGCCGCCGAACTATCCCGGCGCGGGCCGCAAGGTCTATCCCGGCTTCCTGCAGCACACCGGTTTCGTCGCGATGAATCCGGAGCGTCACGCGGCGTCGCACTGGGATTTCTACCAGAGCCTGCTGCGCGGCGACGAGGACGACGCCGAAGCGCACCGCCGGTTCTACGACGAGTACAACGCGGTGCTCGACATGGATGCCGATTATTACCTCGACACGATCCGCGTCGTGTTCCAGGAGTTCCGTCTTGCCGAGGGCACGTGGGTCGTCAACGGCGAACCGGTGCGGCCGCAGGACATCACGACGACCGCGCTGTTTACGATCGAAGGTGAACTCGACGACATTTCGGGCGACGGCCAGACTTACGCGGCGCACGACTTGTGCAGCGGCATTCCGGCGAAGAACAAGCGTCACTTCACTGCGGAGAAATGCGGCCACTACGGCATTTTCTCGGGCCGCCGCTGGCGCACGATCATTTACCCGCAATTGCGCGACTTCATTCTCGAGCACAACAAGGCAGCAAAAACGGCGAAAGAAAAAGTCGAAGCCTGAGCATCAAACTTGCACTAGCATATAAAAAGCCAACGGTCCCGTTCGAGGCCGTTGGCTTTTTTATCGCGCTTTGTTCGTCATACTGATTTTTTGCCGCGGCCATGATCACCGCGGCACTGCCCGTTACTTTCTCAACAAATACGCGAGCAGCAGTTCGGTATTCATCTGAATCACCTCGCTGCGTTCGGCGGCGCTGCTGAAATCGCGGCCGAGCGTCGCCTCGAGCGTGAAACGGTTCGACACGATGTAGTAGCCCATGCCCGAGAGCGTCACGTAAAAGCGCAGCGGGTCGATGTTCGTGCGAAACAGCCCCGCGCGCTGCCCACGTTCGAGAATGCCGCCGAGCGTGGCGACGATCGGCGAAATCATTTCGCGTATGCGCGTGGACTTCTGCATATAGCGTGCTTCATGCAGATTCTCGTTGTTGATGAGCCTCAACAACTCGGGATGATCGCGGTAGTAGTCCCACACGAAATGCGCGAGACGCGTAACCGCCTCGACCGGCGCGATTCCGTTGAGTTCGAGCGTGCGTTCCGCTTCGTTGAGCGCGCTGAACGCGTGCTCGAGTACCGCAGTGAATAGCTGCTCCTTGCTACCGAAGTAGTAGTAGAGCATTCGTTCATTGGTTTCCGCGCGGCGAGCGATCTGATCGACTCGCGCGCCGAACAGCCCTCCATTTGCAAACTCTTCCGCCGCCGCGAGCAAGATGCGGCGCCTCGTGCCTTCAGGATCTCTTTTGATTTTCGGCTGATTCATGGTGGCATCGTCTTCGTGAGCCGCGTTCTCCGGATCGCGCCGCCGGCCTCTCCTCGAGCCTTTTTGTGGCGGCGTTTAGCGGGCGCGTCGTGGTTGGGAAACACACCCTTTTCTGCGGTCTTTCGAATGAAGCGCTTCGATTATGGCACATGGATTGCGAATGGCAATCCGGGAAATCGGCGATAATGTGCTATTTAGTTCAGGTCGTGTGATCGCACGGCAAACCCCCGCGCCGCAACCGTGACAGACGTCAAAACACTCGCGGATCGCATCGAAGATCTGCTGCCCCAAACGCAATGCACGAAGTGCGGTTATCCCGCATGCCGTCCGTATGCCGAAGCCGTCGCCAATGGCGAGGCGAACTATAACCAGTGCCCGCCCGGCGGCGCCGAGGGCATCGCGCGCCTCGCCGCGCTGCTCGGCAAACCGGTGCTTCCGCTCAATTCGGCCAATGGCGTCGAACGTCCGCGTCCGTTGGCGGTTATCGACGAACAGGTGTGCATCGGCTGCACGCTGTGCATGCAGGCCTGTCCGGTCGACGCGATAGTTGGCGCACCGAAACAGATGCACACCGTGGTCGCCGAGCTATGCAGCGGCTGCGACCTGTGCGTGCCGCCCTGCCCGGTCGACTGCATCACGATGCTCCCCGTGACCGGCGAGGCCACCGGCTGGGATGCATGGAGCCAAAGCCACGCGGACGCGGCGCGGGCGCGTCATAACCGCCACGAGACCCGTCTCGCGCGCGAGCGCGACGCCGCCGAAGCGCGCGCTGCGGCGCGGCGAGCCGCAAGCGCGCCGCCGGCTGCGCCGGACGCGGTTGCGGCAAGCGGCGCGACAGTGCCGTCCGAGGCTCCCGCCGCCCCGATTGCGGACGACGCGGAAGCGAAGAAACGCGCGATCATCCAGGCCGCGCTCGAACGCGCGCGCAAGAAGAAGGAAGACTTGGCCGCGAAAGGCGAGGGACCGCTGAACACCGAGAACGTCAGCGCCGACGTGCAGGCACAGATCGACGCCGCCGAAGCGCGCCGCCGCCGTCTCGGTCTTGCCAGCGGTGGCGACACGCCCGGCTCGGAGCAGCAGTCCGACGAGTCAAACGAGTCCAATCCGCCGTCCAACTCGCCGCCAACCACGCGCTGACCATGCCGACGCAACCCGGCCCACTCACACGGACCCGCTCCGCATGAACGCGAACAAACGCCGCGCGATCTACGAAACGCTTCAGAGCCTCAATCCGCATCCCACCACCGAGCTCGAGTACACGACGCCGTTCGAATTGCTGATCGCGGTGCTGTTGTCGGCGCAGGCGACCGACGTGTCGGTCAACAAGGCGATGCGCAGGATGTTTCCGGTCGCGAACACGCCGCAGAAGGTGTTCGACCTCGGCGAGGAAGGTGTCGCGAGCTATATCAGGACGATCGGTCTATATCGCACGAAGGCGAAGAACGTGATCGCGACCTGCCGCATTCTGCTCGACCGGTATGGCGGCGAGGTGCCCGAGGATCGCGAGGCACTCGAGGGGCTGCCCGGTGTCGGCCGCAAAACGGCCAACGTGATCCTGAACACCGCATTCGGCCATCCGACCATCGCGGTCGACACGCACATTTTCCGCGTCGCCAACCGCACCGGCCTCGCGCCCGGCAAGGACGTGCGCGCGGTCGAAGCGGCACTCGAAAAATTCACGCCCGCCGAATTCAGGCAGGATGCGCACCACTGGCTGATCCTGCATGGACGCTACGTGTGCAAGGCGCGCCGCCCCGAATGCTGGCATTGCGCGATCGAGCCGCTGTGCGAGTTCCGGCCGAAGACCCCGCCACCCGATCTATAAGGCCGGCCCAGTTCGAGACCCGAGGCCGTGCAGCGCGCCTGCAGCCCACGCGGCGGCCGCGTAAAATAGTGTCTTACGGTGCAGCGCGCACTGCGGACCCGCACCGTCGCGCTCCGCGCCTCCACTCCCACGCACCGGTTCCACGATGTTCAATCCCAGCCGCGACGAAGTTCGCCTCTTTTTCACCGACACCTGGCGCAAACAGCGCCAGGGCGAGATTTTGACGCCGCTCGAGGCGATCGCCGCCGACTGGATCGTCGAGCATCCCGAATATCACGCCGATCTCGCCGACGGTCTCGCCGCCCAGGCGCAGGACTATTCGCCGGAGCGCGGCCAGACCAATCCGTTCCTGCACCTGTCGATGCACCTGGCGATCTCCGAGCAGTTGTCGATCGATCAGCCGCCCGGCATTCGAGCCGCGCATGAGCGGCTCGCCGCGCGCCTCGGCTCGACGCACGAGGCGCAGCACGCGATCATGGACTGCCTCGGCGAAACCATCTGGGAAGCGCAGCGCACCGGCACGCCGCCGGACACGGACGCGTATCTGCAGCGCATCGAACGGCGCGCGACGCGCGACTGAGGCGACTGGAAACTCCGGCGCGGCACGACGCCAGCACGCCGAGGTACGACGCCCTCAAAGCAAAACACCCCGCCAAGGCGGGGTGTTTTGCTTTTGAAGCTTCGGCGCGAAACCGGCGCCCGACGCTTACTTCTTCTGCACGAGGTCGCCTGGCAGCGATTCGATGTAAGCGGCGATGTCCTTCATGTCGCCTAGCGACAGGCTCTGCACCTGTGCCTGCATGATCGCGTTGTTGCGGCCGAGGTTTGGATTGCCAGTACCCATCTGGTACTGACGCAGCGCCCAGTAGACATAGTCGGCGTACTGACCGGCCAGCTTCGGATACTCCGGGCTCACCGGCTTGTTCAGGTTGGGGCCGTGGCAGGCCGCGCAGTTGTGGCTGTCGGCGAGCACCTTACCCTTGCCGGCGTCGGCCGCGTGGGCTGCGTTCGCCGCGGCCAGACCGATGACCGCCGCCGCGCCGACCGCCTTGAATACCGTGTGGAGTGCCTGTTGGGGCTTGATCATGAAATCTCCTATCCCGCGAATTGGATGTGCTGGTGACCGACGCCGATCACTTGTCGGGATTGTTTTTCGAAGCGGCAGTTTGCGCTGCGTAGTACGCGGCGACATCGGCAATGTCCTGATCCGACAGCGTCACCGCGATCGCGTGCATCGTGGCGAAATGGCGGTCGCCCTTCTTGTAGGCGCGCAGCGCGTTTTCGAGGTACGCCTGATTCTGGCCACCGAGCTTCGGCACGCGGAAAACCTCTGGATAAGCCGTGCGGTACTCAGGGATGCCGTGGCAGCCGATACACATCGCGACCTTGTCCTGGCCCGCCTTGGCGTTGCCTACGACATCCGCTGCCTGCGCATTGGCCGCATACCCCGCGAGCACCGACAGCGCTACGATCACGACGTGTTTGCCGACGAATTTATTCATAGATGTAACCTGGCTTGAGGGGAAACGGGTGCCTACAAAGGCAGCGGTCCGCGCCGTTCTTCTTGTAGGGTAGCCGCGCAGGCCAAAAAAATCGGGCTCATTGTACCGCGACGCCGCGCCGAACGTCCACCAGACACGGGGGCCGCGCAACGCCCGCCGGGACGGGCCCCACGCCATGCCCACGGCGGCTTCGCAACGACGCCACAGCGGCACCGCCGCCGCGTCACTGCGCGGCTGACACCATACGTCAGCCGGTTTCAGGCCAACAGGCCTTCTGACTTATACTGGGTTTTTTCCCGCACAAGAGCATCTCGTCATGCGTTTCGAAGGCTCATCGCAGTACGTCGCCACCGACGACCTCAAGCTCGCGGTCAACGCCGCGATGACGCTCAAGCGTCCGCTGCTGATCAAGGGCGAACCCGGCACCGGCAAGACCATGCTCGCCGAGGAAGTCGCCGCCGCGCTCGGCATGCCGCTCTTGCAATGGCACATCAAGTCGACCACCAAGGCACAGCAGGGGCTGTACGAATACGACGCGGTGTCGCGTCTGCGCGATTCGCAGCTCGGCGACGAGCGCGTGAAGGACATCCGCAACTACATCGTCAAGGGCGTGCTGTGGCAGGCGTTCGAATCGGACGAGCAGAGCGTGCTGCTGATCGACGAGATCGACAAAGCCGACATCGAATTCCCGAACGACCTGCTGCGCGAACTCGACCGCATGGAGTTCTACGTGTACGAGACGCGCGAGCTGGTGCGCGCCAGACATCGCCCGCTCGTGATCATCACGTCGAACAACGAGAAGGAGTTGCCCGACGCGTTCCTGCGCCGCTGCTTCTTCCACTACATCAGGTTTCCGGATGCGACGACAATGCAGCAGATCGTCGACGTGCATTACCCCGGCATCAGGAAGGATCTGCTCGCCGCGGCGCTGCAGAGCTTCTTCGAGCTGCGCAACGTCGCGGGGCTGAAGAAGAAGCCGTCCACCTCCGAACTGCTCGACTGGCTCAAGCTGCTGCTCGCCGAAGACATTCCGCCCGAAGCACTGCGCTCGGCCGATCAGAAGCAGATCGTGCCGCCCCTGCACGGCGCGCTGCTGAAGAACGAACAGGACGTGAGCCTGTTCGAGCGGCTGCTGTTCATGAACCGCAACAACCGTTGAGCGGGCGCCGCGCCGCAGGACATCCAGCATGCTGATCGACTTTTTCTACTCGCTGCGCGCCGCCCGCCTGCCGGTCTCGGTGAAGGAATACCTGACACTGCTCGAAGCGCTGAAGGCCAACGTGATCGCGCCGTCGCTCGACGAGTTCTACTACCTCTCGCGCATCACGCTCGTGAAGGACGAGCAGTACTTCGACAAGTTCGACCAGGCGTTCGGCGCCTTTTTCAACGGTGTCGCGGCGACCTCCGAGCTCGCGTTCGACATTCCGCCCGACTGGCTGAAGAAGAAGCTGCAACGCGATCTGTCGCCCGAGGAAAAGGCGCAGATCGAGGCCATGGGCGGCATCGACAAGTTGATGGAGCGCCTGAAGGAACTGTTCGACGAGCAGAAGGAGCGCCACGAGGGCGGCAACAAGTGGATCGGGACGGGCGGCACGTCGCCGTTCGGTCACGGCGGCTATAACCCCGAAGGCGTGCGCATCGGCGGCGACGCGGCCGGCAATCGCACGGCCGTCAAGGTATGGGAAGCGCGCGCGTATCGCGACTACGACGACCAGGTCGAAATCGGCACGCGCAACATCAAGGTCGCGCTGCGACGGTTGCGCCGGTTCGCCCGCGAAGGCGCGGCGGAAGAACTCGACCTGCCCGACACGATCCGCAGCACCGCCGCGAACGCCGGCTGGCTCGATCTGAAGATGGTGCCCGAGCGGCACAACAACGTGAAGGTGCTGATGCTGCTCGACGTCGGCGGCTCGATGGACGATCACGTGAAGCGCACCGAGGAGCTGTTCTCCGCCGCGAAGGCCGAGTTCAAGCACCTCGAGTTCTACTACTTCCACAACTGCGTGTACGACTTCCTGTGGAAGCACAACCGCCGCCGCCACGCCGAGCGCACACCGACGTGGGACGTGCTGCACAAGTTCACGCCCGACTACAAGCTGATCTTCGTCGGCGACGCGACGATGAGCCCGTACGAAGTGTTGCAGCCCGGCGGCTCGGTCGAGTACAACAACGCCGAGGCCGGCGCGGTGTGGTTGCGCCGGCTCGCCGATCACTTCCCGCACTTCGCGTGGCTGAACCCGGAGCCGGAAGCGCTGTGGCCGTACCGGCAGTCGGTCAGCGCGATCCGCGAAGTGCTGGGCCACCGCATGTATCCGCTGACGCTCGCGGGCCTCGAGACGGCCATGCGGGTGCTGAGCAAGTAACGCCCGCCGTTCCAGAATCCACCGCGACGACCGGCGTCGCGTCGCTGCTACTCGCGCCGTTTGGCTCGCACGGCATCAATCTTGCCGCGATCACGGCGGCGATCTGCACCGGCCCCGAAGCGCACGAAAACCCCGCCAGGCGCTACACAGCGGCCGTATGGGGCGGCATTTTCTATCTGCTCGCGGGCGTGTTTGGCGCGACGATCGCCGCGCTGTTCGCGGCGTTCCCGAAGGAGTTGGTCGTGTCGGTCGCGGCGCTCGCGCTGTTCGGCTCGATCATGAGCGGGCTCGCCAACGCGATGCAGGACACGAGGCAGCGCGAGGCGGCGCTCGTCACGTTCATGGTGACCGCCTCGGGACTCACGCTGCTGTCGATCGGCTCGGCGTTCTGGGGGCTCGTCGCCGGCGTGGTGACGCAAGTCGTGCTGAACGCGCGGCGCGCGTGAACGGATATCCCCGCCCGGCTGTCCATACGCGGTGTTCATACCGTCCTCGGCGATCCGCCATAGAATAGATGTATCCGGCAGCGTTTCCCAAGCCATCGTGGGACGCGCTGCGGCTTGACCCGCGGCCGCCGGCGCCGGCTGATTCCTCCTGCCGGCGCGGCGGCGTCCTCATTTCTCCTGAACCATGGCGCACACGCGCCCTGAAGGCCCGAACATGACAACCGCACTCGACCAACTCAAGCAATACACCACCGTGGTGGCCGACACCGGCGACTTCCAGCAGCTTGCGCAGTACAAGCCGCGCGATGCGACCACCAATCCGTCGCTGATTCTGAAGGCCGTGCAGAAAGACGACTACCGGCCGCTGCTCGAAAAGACCGTGAAGGCGCATGCGTCGAAGCCGCCCGGCGCGATCATCGACCAGTTGCTGATCGCCTTCGGCACCGAAATCCTGAAGATCATCCCGGGGCGGGTGTCGACCGAAGTCGACGCGCGCCTGTCGTTCGACGTCGAAGGCTCGATCGCGAAAGGCCGCGAGCTGATCGCGCTGTACAAGGAACACGGCATCGAGCGCGACCGCGTGCTGATCAAGCTCGCGTCGACGTGGGAAGGCGTGCGCGCGGCCGAGGCGCTGCAGAAGGAAGGCATCCACTGCAACATGACGCTGCTGTTTTCGCTCGTGCAGGCCGCCGCCGCCGCGGAAGCCGGCGCGCAGCTGGTCTCGCCGTTCGTCGGCCGCATCTACGACTGGTACAAGAAGAACGCCGGCAGCGCGTGGGACGAAGCGAAAGACGGCGGCGCCAACGATCCGGGCGTCAAGTCGGTACGCCGCATCTACGCGTACTACAAGAAGTTCGGCTACAAGACCGAGGTGATGGGCGCGAGCTTCCGCACCACCTCGCAGATTCTGGAACTGGCCGGCTGCGATCTGTTGACGATCAGCCCCGACCTGCTGCAGAAACTGCACGAGAGCACCGACAAGGTCGAACGCAAGCTGTCGCCGGAGACATCGCACGACGCGGACATCGAGCGCGTGCCGGTCGACGAGAAGTCGTTCCGCTTCCTCCTCAACGACGAAGCGATGGCGACCGAGAAGCTCTCCGAAGGCATCCGCACGTTCGCCGCGGACGCGGTGAAGCTGGAAAAGCTGATCGACACGCTGCGCTGAGGCGCCGGAGGCGGCGGGCCTGGCTGGCTGAGTGACGCTCACGCTCGCCGCGCGGCTCCGCGCGAATGCAATCGTTGACAGGCGGCGCTGGACCTCACGGTTCAGCGCCGCTTTTCGTTTACGCTGCGTCGCCACCGGCGACATAGCGTCACAATCGACGCGCCGCCACCGACTACAATCGACTCCACGCCTCTGCCCACCGCCGCTGGCGAGGAACGACGGCGCCCGCCCAACGCCTGACCATGGAGACGATCATGTACGTTCAGCCCTATGTGTTCTTCAACGGCCGCTGCCAGGAAGCGCTCGATTACTACACCGACAAGCTCGGCGCCCAGGTGACCTTCAAGATGCTGTTCAAGGAAGCGCCGCCGGACGCGCACAATCCGCCACGCCCCGAACTCGCCGACAAGATCATGCACGCGAGCGTGCAGCTGGGCTCCAGCACGTGGATGGCTTCCGACGGCAACTGCGATCCGGCGGCCGGCCCGTTCAACGGCTTCAGTCTGTCGCTGACCGTCGATGACGGCGCGTCGGCGGAAAAATGCTTCAACGCGCTCGCCGATGGCGGCCAGGTCGTGATGCCGTTCCAGCAAACGTTCTGGAGCAAGGGCTTCGGAATGGTAGTGGACCGCTTCGGCATGATGTGGATGGTCACGCTGCCGCCGCAGGTTTGAGGCTTAGGGCAGGCCAGCGCTAGGGTCTGTTTACATATGGAACGCACGTGCGAATGCCCGCTATCGGCCGCAGGGCAAGGAGTAAGGAGCGCTGCGTGGCCGCGCCACGTGAGCGACGCGCGACGCCGCCATGCGGCCGATAGCGGGCATTCCCCTGGAATGAAATCCAGGCAATGGGGTTGCCGCGAGAAGGGCCGCTCGCTGCGTCATGCTCCTTGCGAATACGTCGAGTATTCGCGGCGTCGCAGTCCTTGCGAGCGGCCCTTCTCGCGGCAACGCACGTGCGTTCCATATGTAAACAGACCCTAGCACCTACCTACCACGCGTCGCCCGCTCGTGCCGCTCGATGTTCCAGTTCGGCTCGGTCTCCAGCAATAGCGCGCGCAACCGGTCTACCTGCTCCGCGAGCCGCTGACCGAGCCAGTACGGCCCTTGCCAGTCGGGCGGCAACGCGGTGGCCACGTCGCCGTGCCCCTTCGCGGGCGGCGCCGCAGCCGGAATGCCAAAGCGCGACGGACGGCCAAAACGCAGCCCGCGCGCGGTGGACAACAGGATCGCCCGCACGGCGCGCACCTCGGCGCCGCAATGCGCTGCATAGGCGGTGCGCGCGGCGGCATCGGCGTTCATCAGCGGCCCCGTGGCAAGCAGTTCCAGCGAGCTGAGCACCGAGCGATGCAGCCGCTGGATCTCCTCGAGCCTCGACTGCGGCACGTCGATTTCCTTCGCGACCGACGGCATCAGCGAGCGCAGTTGCACGAGCCGCTTGTTGATCCGCAGGAAGCGCTTGATCTGCTCCTCCTCGGTGATCGTTTCGCCGTCGAGCAGCCGCGCGTAGATGCCCGCGCATTCGCGCAGATTGGCGGCGAGGCCGTAGCGCCACGAATACGTAGCGTGCAGCGGAAACGCGAACGAAAACGCCAGCGCGATGACGATACCGATCAGCACGTTCAGCGTGCGCCACAGGCCGACGTCGATCAGATTGTCGCCGTGGCCCGCGACGATGCACATCGTGATGGCGGTCAACAGCCCGATATAGCCGGACGAGCCAATCGCGAACCACGCGCAGATCGACGCGACGATCGCCATCAGCACATAGGTGAGCGGCAGCGAGCCGATGAAGTTTTGCTGCACGATCAGCACGAGCCCGATCGATGCGCCGAGCAGCGTGCCGGCCGCGCGTTCGGCCGCTTTCTTGCGGATATTGCCGTGATGCTGCAAGCCGCCGATCACGATCAGCAACGTCACCGACGACCAGATGCCGTGCGGAATATCGATGCCGGTCGTCGCGAGAATCGACACCAGCATCGCGAGGCCGACGCGCAGGCTATGCAGTACCTTCGCGTGCCGGTAGCGGTAATACGGCGACGTGACCGCGCGCACCATCCGGCTGAGTGCCGCGCGGCGGGAGATCACGGTGGGAGTATCTGCAGCAGCCATGGCGGCGCGCGGCGAACGCGTGAAAGGACGGTTCCGCTATCCTGCCCTGGAGTGCCCCGCAAACACAAACGCCCGCCAACTTCCTTCGGCGGGCGTTGCGTGTTTCAGAACGTGATTTGCAGCTGGAATCAGCCTTCGACGATGTCCAGGTAGTCCTCCGGACGCGTACGGTCCTCGGCGCGCTGCATGCCCACCGCGCGCACGACCAGGCTCACGACGACCGACACCACGAGGTTCACGACCAGCGACCACACGGCCGCATAGCCCGGAATCGCCATGCCGAACAGATGGATCGTGAAGATCGAGCTCGCGAGGTTCAACGAAATCGCCATCCACGTGCCGGTCGCGATACCTGCCGCCCAGCCGAGCAACAGACCCCGGTAGTCGAGCACGCGCGTGTAGAGACCCAGCACGATCGCCGGCAGCGTCTGGATGATCCAGATCCCGCCGAGCAGTTGCAACTGGATCGCGTACGTGAGCGGCAGACCGAGAATGAACGCCACCGCGCCGACCTTGACGATCAGCGACACCAGCTTCGCAACGTTGGTCTCCTGCTCGTGCGTCATGTTGCGGTTGACGAACTCCTTGTGCACGTTGCGCGTGTACAGATTCGCCGCCGCGATCGACATGATCGCCGCCGGCACCAGCGCGCCGATACCGATCGCCGCGAACGCGACGCCGACGAACCACGACGGGAAGAAGTGCAGGAACAGCGCCGGCACTGCGAAGTTCGGGCCGAAGGCCTTGAAGTACGGCGCGAACTCCGGCATGTCCTTCACGCCGGCCGCGAGCGCCATGAAGCCGAGCAGCGCGAGCAGGCCGAGCACCAGCGAATACGCCGGCAGCAACGCCATGTTGCGGCGGATCGTGTTGCTCGACTTCGACGACAGCACCGCGGTGATCGAGTGCGGATACAGGAACAGCGCGAGCGCCGAACCCACCGCGAGCGTCGCGTACGCGCTATAGCCGTTCAGGCTCGACACGTCCGGCGACTTCAGCAGCAGCTTGGCCGGCGGGACCGCGCCGAAGATATGGCCGAAGCCGCCCAGCTGCGGCGGAATCACGATGATCGCGGCGAAGATCGTCACGTAGATCAGGATGTCCTTGACGACCGCGATCATGGCCGGCGCGCGCAGGCCCGACGTGTACGTGTAGGCCGCGAGGATCGCGAATGCGATGATCAGCGGCAGATCGCCGACGAAGCCGGTCGTGTCGAAACCGAGCGCACCGATCACCACTTCGATACCGACCAGTTGCAGCGCGATGTACGGCATCGTCGCGACGATGCCGGTCACCGCGACGGCGAGCGCGAGCATGCGGCTGCCGTAGCGGGCCGACACGAAGTCCGCCGAGGTCACGTAGCCGTGCCGCTTCGCGACGCTCCACAGCTTCGGGAACACGACGAACGCGAACGGATAGATCAGGATCGTGTACGGCAGCGCGAAGAAGCCCGTTGCGCCCGCACCGAACACGAGCGCCGGCACCGCGATGAACGTGTAGGCGGTGTACAGGTCGCCGCCGAGCAGGAACCACGTGACGATCGTGCCGAAGCGCCGGCCGCCGAGACCCCACTCTTCGATATGCGCGAGATCGCCGCGCCGCCAGTGGGCCGCGACGAAGCCGAGAATCGTGACGCCGATGAAAAACAGAACGAAGACGAAAGTTGCAATGGGGTTCATCGTTGCGCGCCCCCGTTCGTGCGACCCGTATAGCGGGACCTGGTCTTCGAATAGACGAACGCGGTGATGACCGCGCTGATCAGCACCCACAGCAGCTGATACCAGTAGAAGAACGGGAAATCGAACAGCTGCGGCTCGATCCGGTTGTAGGACGGCACCCAGATCATCGCGATCCACGGTAGCAGCAATAGCCAGAGCCAGTGCTTGCTGGCTTTCTTCACGTCGGCGTCGTGAGCCATGACGTCTCCTGTTTCCTATTTAGAATTTATCTGCCCGCGGTCGACGGGAGGTGGAACTCAGCGGGTGGTCGTCCCGCGGTCAGCCACGGGCTCCCCGAAAGCTTCGAAAGAGTATAGGAGTGGCGAACTCCCGGTCAAGCAGGGACGACCCGAGGCGCGTCGGCGTCCAACAACGCGACGGAAGCGCCAACGATGCAGGCTGGATGACGTTGCGGCGTAGACGTGAAAAAAATACCGGAAGCAAAGCGGCCGTGCCGACCGATACGCCGGTACGGCCGCTTCATTCTCCGTGCGCTGATCAGATCGCAAACGATGCGCCCGTCTGCCCCGTCGATTCGCGCAGGCCCTTGATCCATTTGCGCGCCGGCAAGCCGAGCTCGGCTTCGATCAGCTTCGCGCGCGCCTCTAGCGCGGTGAACGGCACGTCGAGCGCGGGGCCCGAGAAGGCGATCGCGATACGGTTGCCGTCGTGCACTTCGGGCAGCGCGACGACGCGACCGTCGAAGGCTTCGTTCAGACGCTTCATGTTGCGCACGAAGCTAGGATGATCGCCGAACAGATTCACCGTGACGATGCCCGCGTCGGTCAGACACGCACGTGCCGCACGGTAAAAGCCGACGCTGTCGAGTACTGGGCCGCGCGCGGTCGCGTCGTAGACGTCGATCTGCAGCGCGCCGATGGTGCCGTGGTTCGCGCTCTCGTTGACGAAGTCCCACGCGTCGCTTTCATGCACGCTCAGACGCGCGTCGTCGGGCGGCAGTTCGAACATCGTGCGCGCGGCCACGACGACCGCCGGATTCAGTTCGACGGCCTCGACCTTCGCGCTCTTCAGGAAGCGGTGCGCGAACTTGGTCAGCGACGCGGCGCCGAGCCCGAGCTGCACGATGCGCTTCGGCGTTTCGAGGAATAGCAGCCAGGCCATCATCTGCTGCGCGTATTCGAGTTCGATGTGATTGGGCTTGCGCAGACGCATCGCGCCTTGCACCCATTCCGTGCCGAAATGCAGGTAGCGCACGCCGCCCTCTTCGGAGAACGTCACCGGTGCGAAGCGCGGCTTGCGCGGCGCTTCGATTTGCGGCGCGTCGTGTGCGTCGTGCTCGACGGTGCCGTTCGCGTTGCGCGTGGATTTGGGCGCCTTTTTGTGGGCCATTTTCTGTTTACCGCCGATGGCTTGGGCGTCGCGGTTGCGGAAAGCGCGCGCCTCGGCCGAAGCGCGCTTGATCAGATTCGTCATGTAGGGATGTCGCGCGACAGGCGCAATATTTTTGGTCGAACGAGAGCATAGCATTCGCTGCGACTCGCTCATTCAAATCGACCGCTCACAAACTGCTTTCAACGAACTCTCAACACGCCCACGACGAAGCCGAATTTAGTTCGGTATCCTCGAAGAACCATAAATTTTTGCGGCCGCTGGGTCGCGACCAACCTGCGCCATTACGCCACGCGCAAACGATGACAAGAAGGTCGTCGATTCGTTCGATATACTCAATCAGATCGCGCAGGGACTGCCAAAGGATGCGACGGGGAATGTGCTCGTCGAGGGGCATACCGACAGTGTGCCGATTTCGACCGCGAAGTATGCGTCCAACTGGGAGCGGTCGTCGGCTCGCGCAGGGGCCGTGGTCAGGTATCTGGTCGAGCGCGGGATCGAGCCGCATCGGCTGGCCGCGATCGGACGGGCGGACAATTTTCCGCTGGTCGCCGGCAATGACGCGGCGGCAAAAGAGCGGCCAACCGGCGGGTCGCGATCGTCGTGCAGTATTGAACGCGTTCGCCGGTAGCATTGGCCGCCCTTCCCTGCTACGAGCCGCCCGCCGGCGGCTCGTCTTCACATCACCTCACTTCACGCATCACGTCATTCGACGCGTACCGCCCCGAGCGCCTCGTTCAGCGTGCGGCTCGGCCGCATCACCTCTTCGAGCTTGTTGAAGTCCGGCTTGTAATAGCCGCCGATGTCCGCCGGCGCGCCCTGCACCGACGCGAGCTCCGCCACGATCACCTGCTCGTTGGCGGTCAGCTGCGTCGCGAGCGGCGCGAACTGCGCGGCGAGCGCGGCGTCGTCCGTTTGCGCGGCCAGCTCCTGCGCCCAGTACATCGCCAGATAGAACTGGCTGCCGCGATTGTCGAGCTCGCCCGTCTTCGGGCTCGGGCTGCGATTGTTGTCGAGCAGCTTGCCGGTTGCGGTGTCGAGCGTCTTCGCGAGGATCTTCGCCCGGTTGTTGCCGGTCTTGATGCCCAGTTCTTCGAGCGACGCCGCGAGCGCGAGGAACTCGCCGAGCGAGTCCCAACGCAGATGGTTCTCTTCGACGAGCTGCTTCACGTGCTTCGGCGCCGAACCACCCGCGCCGGTCTCGTACATGCCGCCGCCCGCCATCAACGGCACGATCGACAGCATCTTCGCGCTCGTGCCCAGCTCCATGATCGGGAACAGGTCGGTCAGATAATCGCGCAGGATGTTACCGGTGACCGAGATCGTATCGAGCCCGCGCACGACGCGCTCGAGCGTGTAACGCATCGCGCGCACCTGCGACATGATCTGGATGTCGAGGCCCGTGGTGTCGTAATCCTTCAGGTAGGCCTCGACCTTCCTGATCAGCTCCGCTTCGTGCGGGCGATACGGGTCGAGCCAGAACACCGCGGGCATGCCCGAATTGCGCACGCGCGTGACCGCGAGCTTGACCCAATCGCGGATCGCCGCGTCCTTCACCTCGCACATGCGCCAGATGTCGCCCTGCTCGACGTTCTGCGTGAGCAGCACCTCGCCGCTGGCTAGATCGACGATGCGCGCCTCGCCGTCTTCCGGCACTTCGAAGGTCTTGTCGTGCGAGCCGTATTCTTCCGCCTTCTGCGCCATCAGGCCGACGTTCGGCACGGTGCCCATCGTGACCGGATCGAACGCGCCGTTGGTCTTGCAGAAGTTGATAATCTCCTGGTAGATGCGCGCGAACGTGCTCTCCGGGATCACCGCCTTGGTGTCTTTCGGACGACCGTCGGCGCCCCACATCTTACCGCCGAGGCGAATCATCGCCGGCATCGACGCATCGACGATCACGTCGTTCGGCGCATGCAGGTTCGAGATGCCCTTCGCCGAATCGACCATCGCCAGTTCCGGACGATGTTCGTGGCATGCGTGCAGGTCGCGGATCACCTCCTCGCGCTGCGATTCCGGCAGCGTCTCGAGCTTCTCGTACAGATTGACGAGGCCGTTGTTGACGTTCACGCCAAGTTCCTCGAACAGCTTGCCGTGCTTCGCGAACGCGTCCTTGTAGAACACCTTCACCGCGTGGCCGAAGACGATCGGGTGCGAGATCTTCATCATCGTCGCCTTCACGTGCAGCGACAGCATCATGCCGGTCTTGCGCGCATCTTCCATCTGGTCTTCATAGAACGCTAGCAGCGCCTGCCTGCTCATGAACATGCTGTCGATGATCTCGCCGTCCTGCAGCGCGACCTTCGGCTTCAGCACGATCGTCTTGCCGTTCTTCGTGACGAGTTCCATCTTTACGTCGCGCGCGCGATCGAGCGTCATCGATTTTTCGCCGTGATAGAAGTCGCCGTGCCGCATGTGCGCGACGTGCGTGCGCGACGCCATGCTCCATTCGGCCATGCTGTGCGGGTGCTTGCGGGCGTAGTTCTTGACCGCGGCCGGCGCGCGACGGTCCGAGTTGCCCTCGCGCAGCACCGGATTCACCGCGCTGCCGAGACACTTCGAGTAGCGCTGACGGATCGCCTTCTGTTCGTCGGTCTTCGGATCTTCCGGGTAGTCGGGCACCTTGTAGCCCTTCGCCTGCAGTTCCCTGATCGCGCTCGTCAGTTGCGGCACCGATGCGCTGATGTTGGGCAGCTTGATGATGTTGGTATCGGGTAACGAGGTCAGGCGACCGAGTTCCGCGAGGTTGTCGGGCACCCGCTGCGCTTCGGTCAGAAACTCGGGGAACTCACCGAGGATGCGGCCCGCGACCGAGATGTCGCTGGTCTCGACCTCGATGCCGGCCGGCCTGGTGAAGGTCCGGATGATCGGCAGGAACGCGGCCGTCGCAAGCAGCGGGGCCTCGTCGGTAAGGGTGTAGATGATGGTCGGTTGCTGGGTCGTCATTGCTAGGCTCTGGGCGGGCGGTTGAGAGGCATCTCGCACGTGATACGGGCAGGATGCGCAAACGTCGATCAGGAAAACGACAACGCTAGGACACAAACGCTGTGCGTGGCGGATGGCGACGCGGGGCCCTGGAACGCCAAAGCGGAACGATTAAGCGAACACGGCGGACTGCGTCGCGCAGCGGGTCGCACGGTTGGATTCTGCCTCATTTTTGGGCTGCGAGGAGAATTCGGAATGTGAACAACGGGAGCACGCATGGACACGGCAGAGCAAATGACGATCGCGGCTGACTGGATACGCGAAGCCGACGGCATTCTGATCACGGCGGGCGCAGGCATGGGCGTCGATTCCGGGCTACCCGACTTTCGAGGCGATCACGGATTCTGGGCGGCTTATCCGGCGTTGAAGACCGGCGGAATCAATTTCCATGACATTGCCAATGGAACGGCCTTCCTGCGTGATCCGGTCCGCGCATGGGGTTTCTACGGCCATCGGCTCAACCTGTACCGGCGCACCGTCCCGCACGCGGGTTTCGAGATCTTGCGCCGCTGGGCATCAGCGAAAAGAAGCGGCGGGTTCGTGTTCACCAGCAATGTGGATGGCCAGTTCCAGAAGGCCGGCTTCGCCGACGATCGCCTGTTCGAATGTCACGGATCGATCCACTTCCTGCAATGCGGACAGTCCTGCACGCATCAGATGTGGTCGGCTGATGGTTTCCAGCCAGAGGTGGACGTGAATCGCTGTGCACTGCTATCGCCGTTGCCGAAGTGCCCGAACTGCGGCTGCGTCGCACGACCGGCAATTCTGATGTTTGACGACTGGCATTGGGTTGAAACTCGCACGAGGCATCAACGGATGCGGTACGAGGCGTGGCTGTTGAGCGTCGAGCAAGCTGTCGTCATCGAAATCGGCGCGGGCCGCGCGATACCGACCGTTCGTGACCAGAGCGAACGATTTGGACCGCGCGTCGTGCGGATCAATCCACGCGAATGTGCGGTCGATCCACGCATAGGTCTGGGTCTAATGGGTCGCGCGCTCGATGTGCTGCGTTCGCTGAACAAAAGGATGGGCTGAGCGATCTGGGGCACTGATGGCCCGATGTTTCAGTTCGCGCCGCAATCGCAATAAAAGAGCCGTGAGGCGACTCGGTCGGGAGGTGGCTACTCGTTCAGCAGCCGCCTCAACTCGTCAAAAAATGATGCGGTCGTGTGCCCCATGGAACGGGAGAAAACTCGAGCCCGTACACCTGATCGAACGCGACATCCAGATCATGCTGGTGCTTTCTCTCGAACCTCTCTATCTCTGCGAGCATTGATTTATGGTCAGCCACCGGGCTATCTCTTTTGTAGCAGGCGACAATAGCGGAAATGGTCTCACCCCATATGTCGAAATCCTGGTTCAGGTAAACACCAAATAGTTGACTTAGCTCAGGGTATTCAGATTTTCTCATTGCTCGAACTCAGTATAGATACGCCCTCAGAACATAGCATGGCGTCTCGTTGTACGTTTCGTATTTGAGAATGACGGGTACAACGCTCATACGCGTCTCTCCGCAACGGGATGCACAGATTCGCCGCGACCGCAGCCCGCCCCATGTCTGAAGTACGAGCAATATAACAGTACGCCTGAATAAATCAGATCCCAAATTTTCATCCGTCGCCCATTCCTCTCCCTGTTGTCGCCTGCTAGCGTGGCAGTCCCAACAACTACGGAGAAGTTCGGAATGTCGTATCAACAGGATGCGGACGGCGTGCGCGTGGTGCTCAGTGCGCCGCAATTGGCGGCGGTACTGGCAAGGCAGTCAATCACCCAGACCGAAATGCTTTCCAACCGGCTATGGGGCGGGTTGCAAATCGTCGGTGGCGTGCTGGAAATGGTCGGCGCAAGTGCGTTGTGTGTGATCCCGGAACCGACCATGTTAAGCAAGGCAGGGTGTGTTGTGTTTGGCGTACATGGTTCCGATACGGCGGCGGCAGGTTTGCGTCAGGTCTGGACGGGCCAGGATACGGCCACACTGACCCAGCAGGGTACGACGAAGCTGGCCGAGGCGATGAAGGCTAGTCCTGACATGGCGAACAATATCGGCCTGTCACTTGATATGGTCGTGCCGTTCGGCTTTGCCGGGTCAATCAAGGCGGTGCGGGCTGCACGCATCACGATGGGCGAGATCAAGCTGAACATGCATGAAGCGAAGACGCCTCGCGGGATTGGCGGGCACACTCTCCTGAAGCATGTTGGACGGACGGAGGCACAGTTACGGCAGCGTCTGATCGACGAGCCAAGACGGATGACGGTGTCCACCTTCTACAATCTGAACGCCGCCGAATGGGCAATATCCGAAACGATGAGGGAAAACGCGCTGAGGATAAGCGCATGGGCAAAAGCGCCGGTACGAGACTTGGACTTGGCAAAGAACGTCGGGAAAAATGTTGGTTTTGCGATTGCCCGGAGTACGGGCAAAAGAGTTAAGGCCCAGAAGGTTGTAGTCGTCCTCCGATATCAGACATACAACGGGATGCCGTACTATATCGTGACATCGTACTTGGAGTGAGGGCTTATCGTATGGTTGACAATGAGGAATATCGCGATCTGACGGGGTTGATCCGCTCTCGTTTCCACGAAGATTTTGACCTTTTCGGAAACTCAGTAGAAGAACTCGTTTCTTCCTACACCGAGAACATGCCAAGGAGTGACATTGACGCGCTCATATCTGACGTCGATTCATTCAAAGCCCACTATCCAGACACGCTGGAGTCAGAGTTTAAGAAGCGGTTCGGCCGCCAGTTCGATCCTGTTTTGTGGGGCTACACGACGGCTTCCTTCCTTGATGAAGTAAAACGGCTACTGAGTAAGTAGGCAATTGCTCAGGACGGTTAAAAAGAAGGCCCGCCATTGTCGCGGGTTTTTTCGCGTATACGACCGTCAACAGCCGCCCAAGTGCTTCGCCCACCCGTATGGAACCGGGAGGCGGACTTTAACGCCAAAGAGAGGAGGCCGCACCATGTGCCATATCCTCGCTTGTCCCGAGCAAACGCGATCCCCCATCTCACCCGAAACTATTGCCGTTCTAAGCGCCGCCAAATTGGCCGCCCAGAAACGTCTGGCCGATGCGCGCCGCAAGCTGTCCAGCGCGCAATCGGAATTATGGGCGATGGATCATTCGTATGACCGAGGACGGAGCGTGCCGTGGGCGGCCCGGCGCAGACAAGTCAAACCTCGTGGCACGGTTAAAGGACCGGCCGGCAACAACGACCCGCGACGAGACACTGACGTCAGTCGCACTATCACGCATGCCAAGCGTGCGAACATTCGCACCGGTACAATCCTCCGATATCGATGTTCCCGCAGATCTGCCAAACCAAGCCGGAGCGTGTGATGGACGGCGATACCAGCAAAGCCCAATCCGACTGGATTTCCCGTTCGGAATCCACCCACGGAGTCGAACGCATCGAAGCGTTTTTCCACGGCAACGCGTACTCCATGCATCGGCATGACACCTACGCGATCGGCCTGACCCTCGCCGGCGTCCAATGCTTCCATTACCGGCGCGGTTTGCGCACCAGCCTACCCGGACAGACCATGGTCCTGCATCCCGACGAAGTGCACGACGGTCAGGCCGGCACGAACGAGGGATTTCGTTATCAGATGATTTACGTGCAGCCCGCCGCGATCCAGGAAGTCCTAGGCGGCCGCCCCCTGCCCTTCGTCGAAGGCGGCGTCACGACCGATCCGCGCCTGTTCGAAGCCACGCAGACAGCGCTGCGCCAGATGCGTGGCGACGCGGAGCCGCTCGAACGTGACGACGCGCTCGCCGGTCTCGCGCTCGCGCTGGATAACGCCTCGGGCGCGCGGCAGACGCGCAAGTCCGCGGATTTCGCGGCAGCGCAGCGAGCACGCGAATATCTGCACGCATCGTGCACGCACACCGTCACGCTCGATGAACTTGCCGTCGTCAGCGGGCAGGACCGCTGGAACCTGTCGCGCGATTTCCGAACTTTTTACGGCACCAGCCCCTATCACTACCTGGTCATGCGCCGGCTCGAAGCCGCGCGCGCGATGATGCTGCGCAGCGTTTCCCTCGTGGACGCGGCGGCCGCAGCCGGCTTCGCCGACCAGAGCCACATGACCCGACATTTTCGCCACGCATACGGGATCCCGCCCGCACGTTGGCTCGCGATGACGAGCGATCGGCGCGCCGGCTAACGCAAGCTTGCACGATCGTTCAAGACACTCGCCGGCGGCGGGACTATGCTCTGTTCCAGGTATCACCCGAATGGAGCCACCATGCAAAGCGATTCCCAGCCGACACCCGAGCAACGCGGCCAATACAAGACCATCAACCTGCTCGACAAGATCAGTCAGATCGACGACCACTGGCAGCCGCGCGTCGTGGCTGAAATGAATGACTATCAGTTCAAGGTCGTAAAGATAGTCGGCGATTTCGTCTGGCATCGGCATGCCGATACCGACGAGACCTTCATCGTCCTCGCAGGCCGGTTGCGCATCGACTTCCGCGACCGCTCGATCGAACTGTTTCCCGGAGAAATGGCGGTGGTACCAAAGGGAGTCGAGCACAAGCCGTATGCCGGGTCCGAGGTGAAGCTGCTGCTCATCGAACCGCGCGGCGTCGTCAATACCGGCGATACGAGCAACGAAAGAACGGCCGAAAACGACGTATGGATCTGAGAGCCGCCATGCAGACGCCGCGGCCGATCGTCCGCGAAGCCGTTTTCCCCGCCGACACGCACAACCTCGTCGCCGTGATCCACGAGTATGTCCGCTGGCTGGATATGGATCTGTCGTACCGCGGATTCGATGCAGAAATGGACGCGTTCGAACACGTTTATACGCTGCCATCCGGCATGTTCTTCGTCGCCGACGCCGGCGGCGAGCTCGCCGGTTGCGCGGGGCTGCTGCGCCATACGGCAGAGACTGCGGAAATCAAACGGCTCTATGTTCGTGAAGCATTCAGAGGGTTGTCGCTTGGCGAAACGCTGGTCACATCGGTGATCGGGCAAGCGAAGACATTGGGATTCTCGACGCTGGTTCTCGACTCGGTTCCGCAAACCCGTTTTGCACAGCGCATCTACGAGCGGTTAGGGTTCGTCGAAACCGCGCCCTACTACGAGAATCCAGTCGAAGGCACACGGTTTCTTGCGCTCGATCTATGACCGCGAATGGCATCCTGTCGGTCGATCAGACGCAGGTTAGCCGTCGCCATATGTCGAGCTTTTGAGCGTATGAAACCGAGGCATGGGCGGGACTGCTCGATGGCAAACGGACAAGCCGATATTGCACTCCCCGCTCGCCCAACGCTTTCATCCCGATTTTGGCCGCCGTCCCCCCGTTGAAGGCGATGGTAGCCAGTTTCGGCAGCGTATCGATCAGAGCAATCAGATCGTTGCTGGCATGGTCGCGAATCCGGCTATCCAGGCTTCCTGCTCGACGAGCCTCGGCAACGACATCCCACAGGCCGATATGGTGTTCGAGCAACGTCTCGAGACGCGTCGAATAGGCCATACCAACCAGATCCCGTTCTATCGCTTCACCGACCAGTAACCAGAATTTGTTCTGCGGGTGTGCGTAATATTGGCCGTGAGCCAACGACACCTCGCCCGGCAAGCTACCGAGGATCAAGACCCGCGTATCGGCATCGACGACAGGCGCAAAGCAACGCTTGAACGACATCAGCGGCTCCGCTCGTCGGCGCTGCGCGGCACGCTGTGCGCACGCGACGCGGTGTGATCGAGCGGACGACCGTGCTCGCGCACCCGCGCGTGCGCGATATGCGCCGCGCCGGTGCCTGACGCGGCAGCGTGCGCGCGAGCGGCCGCGTCCAACGCACGCAAATGCTCCCACAGTGCCGGCAACATGCATTCGGTCACCATCAAAGGCGCGCCATGCCGCTCGAACACCGAGCGACGCGCCACCAGCGCATGCCGCGCATGCCGATCGCCGCCGTCGATTTCATGCGCGGCCAACCGATACAACGGATGCCGCTGCCCCACCCTGCGGCTCGCCAGTGACGAACGCGCGACACTGCTATCGCTATACAGCAACTCCGCGAGCGGCCGGGTGCGCAGCCGGCGCGTCGCCTGCCAGATGCCGACGCTCGCGGCACGCGGCGTCACGCTATGCGCGGCGACGAACGGCACGCCATCGACCGACAGCACCACTTCGCGCACCCACACCGGCGCGCGCGGCGCGAGTCCGAGCGCGGCGGCTTCGTCGGGCCACGGCAGCGCGATGGCTTCGCGAGTCACGCGCACCGCGACCGCGCCGAGCGCGCGCAGGTGCGCGGTCAGTGAACCGCCGCGGGTCAGCCAGTCTTTCTGGGCGGCGCTGAAAGTGGCCAAAGGCGCGACGCGCCAGTGGGCGTCGGCGGGATCGAAACGGATAGGCATGGTGTCGGATTATAGCGGCGTGCTCCGACGGTAATTTTTCGCGGCAACGACCGCGGCGATCGTGCGCGCTCCTTCAGCCAGGGGAGCCGACGCAAACCAGAAGGCAAAAAAATGCGCTGCCGAAGCAGCGCATTTCTCAACTACCGGGCGTCAATCCAGCAACGACATCAACGCTTTCGGCTCACGCTCAACCCGCGCGCGACAGCAGCAACGCATTGGTCCGCTTCACGAAGCTCGCCGGATCTTCCAGCGCGCCGCCTTCGGCGAGCAGTGCCTGATCGAACAGCAGATGGCACCAGTCGTCGAAATTCGCGCTATCGGCATGCAGACCCTTCACGAGGGCGTGCTCCGGATTCACTTCGAGAATTGGATGGAACTCAGGCGCCTGCTGGCCCGCGGCCTTCAGCATGCGCTGCAGGTAGCCGCTCATTTCGCCGTCGTCGGCAACGAGGCACGACGGCGAGTCGGTCAGGCGGAACGTCAGACGCACGTCCTTCGCCTTGTCCTTCAGCGCTTCCTTCATCTTCTCGACGAGCGGCTTGAACGCTTCGCCGATCTTCTCCTGCGCCTCTTTTTCCTCGTCGTTCAGCGCGCCGAGATCGAGGTCGCCGCGCGCGACGCTTTGCAGCGGCTTGCCGTCGAATTCGTTGAGGAACGACAGCATCCATTCATCGACGCGATCGGTCAGCAACAGCACTTCGACGCCCTTCTTGCGGAATACTTCGAGATGCGGGCTGTTCGACGCGGCCTGCCACGTGTCGGCGGTCACGTAGTAGATCTTCGTCTGCTCGGGCTTCATGCGAGCGACGTAGTCGGCCAGCGACACGGTCTGCTCGGCCGTGCCCGTATGCGTCGTCGCAAAGCGCACGAGCTTCGCGACGCGCTCGCGATTGGCGAAGTCCTCGCCGATGCCTTCCTTCAGCACCTGGCCGAATTCCTTCCAGAAGCCGGCGTACTTTTCCTTATCGGCGTCGTTGTCCGCGTTGGCCAGTTCTTCCAGCATCGACAGCGCGCGCTTCGTCACGCCTTCGCGGATCGCCTTCACGTCGCGGCTTTCCTGCAGGATTTCGCGCGACACGTTGAGCGGCAGATCGGCCGAATCGACCACGCCCTTCACGAAGCGCAGGTACGTGGGCAGCAGTTGCTCGGCGTCGTCCATGATGAACACGCGCTTCACGTACAGCTTCAGGCCGCCGCGCTGCTCGCGGTTCCACAGATCGAACGGCGCGTGCGCCGGCACGTACAGCAGTTGCGTGTACTCGCTGCGGCCTTCGACGCGGTTATGCGTCCACGTCAGCGGATCTTGATGATCGTGCGAGATGTGCTGGTAGAACTGCTTGTATTGGTCGTCGGTGATGTCGTTCTTCGGACGGGTCCACAGCGCGCTCGCCTGGTTGACGGTCTCGTCCTCGTCCTTCGTGACCATCTCGCTCTTTTCCGCGTCCCACTCTTCCTTCTTCATCAGGATCGGCAGCGCGACGTGGTCCGAGTACTTCTGGATGATCGACTTCAGCCGATACGACGACAGCAGTTCGTCCTCATCGGCACGCAGATGCAGCGTGATGGTCGTGCCGCGCGCGGCGCGCTCGATCGTCTCGACCGCGAAATCGCCTTCGCCCGCGCTTTCCCAGCGCACGCCGTCCGAGGCCGGCAAACCGGCGCGGCGCGTCTCGACGGTGATCTTGTCCGCGACGATGAAGCCCGAGTAGAAGCCCACGCCAAACTGGCCGATCAGCGCCGCGTCCTTCTGCTGGTCGCCCGACAGCTTGCCGAAGAATTCCCTGGTGCCCGAACGCGCGATCGTGCCGAGGTGCGCGATCGTCTCGTCGCGGCTCATGCCGATGCCGTTGTCGTCGATCGTGACGGTGCGCGCGGCCTTGTCGAACGACACCCGAATCCGCAGGTTCGGATCGTTCTCGTACAGCGCGCTGTTTTCGATCGCCTCGAAGCGCAGCTTGTCGGCCGCGTCGGACGCGTTCGAAATCAGCTCGCGCAGAAAGATTTCCTTGTTGCTGTACAGCGAATGGATCATCAGTTGCAGAAGTTGCTTCACTTCTGCCTGAAAGCTCATGGTTTCTTGTGCCATGGTCGGACTTCCTCTCGGTTGCGAATGGGGGATGAGCGGCGGCCGAAGCGGATTCCAACCGCGGTTCGGGCCCGCCGTGCCGGAGCGCCGGACCGCCGGATCGTCCGCGCAAATGGGGACGCTCCGGCGCGGTTTCAAGAGGCGCGGCGCGCGACGCCGTCGAGATAACGGCTTAGGAACGCCGGTAATTCAGGATCGCCGCAATTGGCGATGTTGAAGCGCATCCACGTGCTCGGCGACTGCTGCGGCGAAAACAGCCCGCCCGGCGTCAGCAGATAGCCGGCTTCGTGCCCGGCCGCGGCGAGCGCGCCTGCGTCGACGCCGGTGTCGGCCCACAGGAACATCCCGGCCGTCGGCGTCAGAAACAGCGTCATGCCGGTCTTCTCGATCATCCGCACGGCCTTCTCGCGCACGCCGTCGAGCCGTGCGCGAATGCGCTCGACGTGCCGCCGGTAGTGGCCCTCGGTCAGGATCTTGTAGATCACGCGCTCGTTCAACTCCGGGCTCGTCATGCCGACCAGCATCTTCTGATTGGCGACCACCGTCGCGACCTCTGCCGCGCATGCGATGAAACCGACGCGCAGATTCGGCGCAAGCGTCTTCGAGAAACTGCCGAGGTAGATCACGCGCTTTAGCTGATCGAGGCTCGCGAGGCGCGTACCCGCGTAGCTGGGCGGGCACAGGTCGCCGTAGATGTCGTCCTCGACGACGATGAAGTCGTACGCCTCGGCAAGCCGCAGGATGCGGAACGCCTGCGCGGCGCTCAGCGAGGTGCCGGTCGGGTTCTGCAGCACCGAGTTGATCACCAGCATTTTGGGGCGCCATTCCTGGACCAGCGCTTCGAGCGCGTCGAGATCGGGGCCGCCCGGCGTGTACGGCATGCCGACGAGCCGCGCGCCCTGCGACGCGAAGCAGCCGAACATCTGGAACCACGCCGGATCGCCGACGATCACCGCATCGCCCGGCTTCACGTAGATGCGCGAAATGAGGTCGATCGCCTGGGTGATGCCCGACACCATCACGATCTGCTCGGGCGACGCGCCGATCTCCAGCTCCTCGAGCCGCGTCTGCAACTGCTGACGCAGCGGCAGGAAACCCTGCGCGGTGCCGATGCCGAGCATCTGCATGCCGCTTTGCCGGCCGAGCGTGCGCAGCGCGTTGGTGATCAGGTCGCCGTCGAGCCAGCGGGCCGGCAGATAGCCGAGGCCCGGGCTGCGCTCGGGCCGCGCGCCGGTGTGCAGCATGTTGCGCAGCAGCCAGACGACGTCGATATTGGCCGGCGCGGGCAGCGTCTCGGCGCGCGGGTGCAGCTCGGTGACGCTCGCCGCGCCGCCCTGGCGTTCGCGCACATAGAAGCCGGAGCCGCGCCGCGACTCCAGAAAACCCTGCGCGACGAGCCGCTCGTACGCTTCGACCACCGTGAAGCGCGACACGCCCTTGTCGAGCGCGAGCTTGCGGATCGACGGCATGCGCATGCCGGGGCGGAACACGCGCTCCTCGATGCGGCGCCGCGCCCATTGGACCAGCTGTTCGACCAGCGTCAACGACGCGGTGTCGTGCGGGGCAGGAATCTGGGTAAGCGGGACGGACATGACGGACTCCAACTGTACCGAACAGTATCGCGCCGATTGTACCGTTACTGTGCAGGTCACGGCCGTTACATTTGAATCCAGCGAGGCTGGTGACACCATGTAAATCCATCCGCATGGCCCGCCGATCCGGCAAACGGTTATGCTTACGGCCCCGGCAGCGCAGCCTTCAAGCGTGGCGCGCAACTGGCCCTTGCGAAGAACAGCGTTTTCCGTCGATCCGCCATGACCACCCTGACAGCCCAATCGCTCAGTCTCGATCACCTCGTCGTCTCCGCGCGCACCCTGGACGAAGGCGTCCAGTACGTCGCCGATACGCTCGGCGTCGCGCCGGCCGGCGGTGGCGCGCATCCGCTGATGCGGACCCACAATCGCCTGCTCGGCCTGTGGGGCGGGGTCTACCTGGAAGTGATCGCCATCGATCCGCACGCCGCGGCCGACGCAACCGATGGCACCGCGCCGCGCCCGCGCCTGTTCGCGCTCGACGACCCGGCGACGCAGGCGCGACTGGAAAACGGGCCGTATCTGTCGCATTGGGTCGCGCGCGTCGAGCGGCCGAAGCATCTGGCGACGTGGCAAGCGCAGTATCCGCAGCGCATCGCGCCGGTCGTGCCGATGACGCGCGGCGATTTCACGTGGGGCCTGACTGTGCCCGACGACGGGTCGTTCCCCGCGTGGCAAGGCGCCGGCGACGGCGTGCTGCCCTCGCTGATCCAGTGGGACTCGACGCGGCATCCGTCGCAGTCGCTGGCGCCGACCAACCTCGCGCTGAAAGCGTTGAAAGCCGTGCATCCGCGGCCAGAGCTGATTGGCGAGCAACTGCGCTGGCTCGGCGCCGCGCACCTGCTCGACGTACAGCCGACCGACGGCGCGGCGGCGCTCGTCGCCGAATTCGAAACACCCGAGGGTTCTCGAACCCTCGGATAAACAGCGCGTGATTGGGCAAACCCCCGTGGCAACCCCGGTGGCACCCCAGCGGCAATGGTTGGCCAGTCGCGCGATAATTGAAATTTTGACCGGTTCCAGAAATACCAGCAGAGGAGATCATGGACCAAAGCGACCTGAAAGCCCCGACGTGGCAATTGTCCGAACGCGCGCGCAAGCTCACGAGCTCCGCGATCCGCGAGATCCTGAAGGTCACGGAACGGCCCGAAGTCATCTCCTTCGCCGGCGGCCTCCCCTCGCCTGCCACCTTCCCGGCCGAGCGCATGCGCGAGGCGTCCGACCGCATCCTGCGCGACACGCCCGCCGCGGCGCTGCAGTACAGTGCGACCGAAGGTTATCTGCCGCTGCGCGAATGGGTCGCGCAGCGCTACTCGATCAACGGCGCGCAGATCCGTGCGTCGCAGGTGCTGATCACGACCGGCTCGCAACAGGCGCTCGACCTGCTCGGCAAGGTGCTGATCTGCGTCGATAGCCCGGTGCTGGTCGAAACGCCGACCTACCTCGGCGCGCTGCAATCGTTCTCGATGTACGAGCCGCACTACGTGCAGGTGCCAACCGACGAGCAGGGCCTGATCCCCGAGGGCCTGAAGCCGGAACTGACCAATGGCGCGCGTCTGCTGTACGCGCAGCCGAATTTCCAGAATCCGACGGGCCGCCGTCTGCCGGTCGAACGCCGCCGCGCGCTCGCCGGGTTCGCGAAGACCGCGCCGTTCCCGGTGATCGAGGACGATCCCTATGGCGCGCTCGACTACGCGGGCGAACCGCTGCCGACGATGTTGTCGATGGCGCCCGATCACATCGTCTATCTCGGCTCGTTCTCGAAGGTGCTCGCGCCGGGTCTGCGGGTCGGTTTCATCATCGCGCCCGAGGAACTGATCTTCAAACTCGTGCAGGCCAAGCAGGCCACCGACCTGCACACGCCGAGCTTCACGCAGCGCATGGTGCACGAGGTGGTCAAGGACGGCTTTCTCGACACGCACGTGCCGACGATCCGCGAGCTATACCGCAACCAGTGCGACGCGATGCTCACCGCGCTCGAGCGCTATATGCCCGAAGGCGTCAGCTGGAACCGTCCGGAAGGCGGCATGTTCATCTGGGTCAATCTGCCGGCGGGCATCGACACCATGAAGCTGCTCGAGGAAGCGGTCGCGCAGAATGTCGCGTTCGTGCCGGGCGCTCCGTTCTTCGCGAGCGAAGCCCAGCACAACACGCTGCGTCTGTCGTTCGTCACGGTGCCACCGGCTAAAATCGACGAAGGCGTGGCGCGTCTCGCCGCACTCGTGCGCGCGAAAATCTGAACGGCGTTAGCCGCACTGCCATCGGGGTGAAGCTTGCACGCGCGTTGCGTGCGGACTTCGCCCCGCCTGCATTCATGCAATCTCACCGAAACGAGGACACGACATGGCTCAATCGAATGTGTACGACAAGCTCAAGGAACTCGGCATCGAATTGCCGGCGGCGGGTGCGCCGGCGGCGGCCTATGTGATGAGCGCGCAAAGCAGCAACACGGTGTACCTGTCGGGCCACATCGCCAAGAAGGACGGCAAGGTGTGGGTCGGCAAGCTCGGCGCGACGCTCTCCACCGAGGAAGGCAAGGCCGCCGCGCGCTCGATCGCGATCGATCTGCTCGCCACCTTGCATGCGCACGTCGGCGACCTGAACCGCGTCACGCGCGTCGTCAAGCTGATGAGCCTCGTCAACTCGACGCTCGAGTTCACCGAGCAGCATCTGGTCACCAACGGTGCGTCCGAGCTGATCGCCGACGTGTTCGGCGAACGCGGCAAGCACGCGCGCTCGGCGTTCGGCGTCGCGCAGATTCCGCTCGGCGCGTGCGTGGAGATCGAGCTGATCGCCGAGGTCCAATAGCATCGACGCGATGTGACAATGCGTGCGGTGTCGCGCGAGATCGGCACCTGATTCACGCCGCATTGCGATTCAAACGCGCCGACCGGTGTTACGCACCGGCGGCGCGTTTTTGTTTTATGGCGACGGTGGATCGCCGCCGCGCAGGCGGATAGAATCCGCGAACTCCCTCAACGTCCATTGCGCCGGGGCCTGTCGATGTCCGCTCACACCGTTCGTTTCAAACAGGTCGACGTGTTTACGTCGACACCGTTCAAGGGCAATCCGCTTGCCGTCGTGTTCGATGCCGACGCGCTCGATACCGCGCAAATGCAGGCCATTGCGCGCTGGACCAATCTGTCCGAAACCACGTTTCTGCTAAAGCCGACCGACGCGGCCGCCGACTATCGCGTGCGCATCTTCACGCCGGGGGGCGAGTTGCCGTTCGCGGGTCATCCGACCTTGGGCACCGCGCATGCTTTGCGCGAAAGCGGCTACCAGCCGAAGCAGGCCGGCAAGCTGATCCAGCAATGCGGCGTGGGTCTCGTCGAACTCGAAGCGCTCGACGGCGGCGACAACATGCACGGCGCATGGGCGTTCGCCGCGCCGCCCGCGCGCGTGACACCACTCGCCGAGCATCGTTACGAAGCGCTGTCTACGGCTTTACGTAGTCGGGCGATCGACTTCAGCGCGCCGCCATGCGCGGTCGACAACGGTGCGCCGTGGCTCGTCGTGCGGGTCGATTCGGCACGCGCCTGCCTCGCGCTCGAACCCGACGCGGCGGCGCTCGCCGAGCTCGTGCATTCGGTCGACACGCACGGCGTCGCCGTGTATGGACCGCACGACGCCGACGGCCCCGCGACGTTCGAGGTCCGTTGCCTGATGGCGGGCGGCGGCTTCGGTGTCGGCGAAGACCCGGTGACGGGCAGCGCCAATGCCGCGCTCGCGGGTCTGCTGAACCTGCAGCACCGTCGTCCCGCCGCGCGCTACACGGCGCGTCAGGGCACCGCGCTCGGGCGCGCGGGCCACGTGTCGGTCCACTACGACGATGCGCGCGGCAAGATCTGGATCGGCGGGCCTTCGGTGACGATCGTCGACGGCACGTGCCGGCTTGCGTAAGCGAGCTGCGGCTTCGCGCGCACGCCACGGCGACACGCCACATGCCGCCGCTTCAGACCACAAAAAGCCGCAGCGCGATGGCGTCGCCATACCTGGTTCTCCGAATTCATCGCGGCCGGATTGCAAAAGCCCTGCCAGAAACTGCCCAGTGGCAGGCACCGTTGCCGATGAAGTCTTCGACAAACCACGGACCGGCCGCGTCATAAGACCGGCGATGCAGGCAACGTGAACAGCCGCACGTGGGCGCCCGCCGCGCGAGCGTATACCCCATGCCCGGAAGCTTCCTTAATCCAGTGGCATTCAGTAATATCGAACCGTATCCGATGACCTGTGGACGGTCCGGCGCGGCGCCACGCCCTCTCCTCCTGCGCAGCAGCTTTGGCATCTTGGTCCCCATGCAGCCATCCATCTATTTCGCGCAGTCGATGCCCATGCGTTTGCAAGCGGCCCGCACCCAGCCAAGGCCCGCGCGATGACTCAGTCCCGCTTCT
This sequence comes from Paraburkholderia sp. CI2, assembly GCF_014201055.1. Taxonomy (NCBI): domain Bacteria; kingdom Pseudomonadati; phylum Pseudomonadota; class Betaproteobacteria; order Burkholderiales; family Burkholderiaceae; genus Paraburkholderia; species Paraburkholderia sp. CI2. The sequence continues at coordinate 314,994 of NZ_JACHDL010000004.1, read as the reverse complement.
CCGAGCCGCGCGAAGCCAGGCCGCGACGCGATCCATTGGCCACGCGCCGGCGCGCATTGCTCGTCATTCCCGCCCTCGGGGTACTCGTACTGATCCTGCTGTGGACCGTGATCTTCGCGCGGCTGTCGGTAGAAAGGGACGCGACGTACCGCGAAGCGATGGCGTCTTCCGCCATACTTTCCGCGGCGCTCGAGCAGCACACCATCAAGGCGATTCACCAGGTCGATCAGATCACGCGCTTCGTCAAGTACGAGTTCGAAAAGACGCCCAATCATTTCGATCTCGCGAGCACGGTCGAAAAAGGTGTCGTGCAAAGCGAAACGCTCGTGCAGGTGTCGATAATCGACGAGCACGGCAGACTGATCGCCAATACGGCCGAACTCAACCCCGCTCACATCGACTTGTCTGACCGCGAGCACTTCAAGGTCCACGAGCACGAAAACGACGACCAGCTGTACATCAGCAAGCCCGTGCTCGGCCGCGTGTCGGGTCACTGGACGCTGCAGATGACGCGGCGTCTCAATCATCCGGACGGCTCGTTCGCGGGCGTCATCGTGGTCTCCGAAGACCCGAGCTACTTTACCTCGGACTTCTACAACAACGCGGCGATCGGCCGCGAAGGCGTGATCGCGGTGATCTCGGACAGCGGCACCGTGCTCGCGCGCCGCACCGGCAACGCCAGCAGGACGAGCAGCACGTTCACCGCGAGCGGCACGTATCCGACCTCGGAGCATGTGTCGGGCACCTACGTCGATTCGATCGACAACGTCACGCGCATCGTGTCGTACCGGCACATCGACGGCTATCCGCTCGGCGTGCTCGTCGGTCTTTCGCAGGGCGAAGAATTCGCCGATTACAACCACACGCGCAACGTCTATCTGTTGATGGCGGGCTTCATCTCGCTCGCGATGCTCAGCTTCTTCGCGGTCGCGACCGGCCTGATAGGCAAACTGCTCGGCCGCGAGCGCGAGATGACGGAACTCGTCGAATACGATCTGTTGACCGGCCTGCGCAATCGCTACGCGACGCTGCAGGCGCTGCGCCATGACGTCGCGCAGCCGTTCAACCTGGGTCGCCTCGCGATTCTTTTTATCGACCTCGACAACTTCAAGACCGTCAACGACACGCTCGGCCACAACGCCGGCGACATCGTGCTGCAGATGACAGCCTCGCGCCTCGCCGCCGCGGTCGGCGACGACGGCGCGCTGAGCCGCATCGGCGGGGACGAGTTCGTCGTCGTGATCAAGGGCGACGATGTCGAAAAGCGCGCGGTTGCGCTCGCCGAGGCCGCCGGCGAAGCGTTCTCGAAGCCGTTCGAGGTGCGCGGCAGCGCGTTCGTGCTGCATGCGAGCATCGGCATCGCGCTGTACTCGGTCGCCAACGAAAGCGAGATCGACCTGCTGAAGAAAGCCGACCTCGCGATGTACAGCGCGAAGGACGCCGGCAAGAACTGCTACCAGTTCTATTCGCCGCATCTGTCGCATCGCGCGGACCATCTGATGAAGTGGGAACAGCAGTTGCACGTCGCGCTGGCCGAGGGGCAACTGTTCCTCGCCTATCAGCCGAAGATCGATCTGAAGCGCCGCTGCATCACCGGCTTCGAAGCGCTCGTGCGCTGGAACCATCCGCAGCACGGACTGATCCCGGCCAACGAGTTCATCCCCGTGGCCGAGTCGACCGGCCTGATCGTGCCGATCGGCGACTTCGTGATCGAGACCGCATGCCGTCAGCTCGCGCAATGGCAGCAGCAGGGCTACGACACGCTATCGCTCGCGGTGAACATTTCGGCGGTGCAGTTCTGGCGCGGCGACCTGCTCGAAACGGTCTCGCGCGCGATCGAGGAAACCGGCATCTCCGCGCGTCGCCTCGAACTCGAAATCACCGAAACGACGATGATGGAATTTCCGGAAGTGGTCTCCGAAAAAATCTTCGCCCTGAAGCGTCTCGGCGTACGCATCGCGCTCGACGATTTCGGCACCGGCTACTCTTCGCTGTCCTATCTCAACCGCTTTGCCGTCGATACGCTGAAGGTGGACCGCTCGTTCGTCCAGGCGATTCCGGGCGACCGCAGCGTCTGCGTAATGGTCACCGCGATCGTCAACCTCGCGCGCTCGCTCGGGCTCACGGTGGTGGTCGAAGGCACGGAGACCGAAGAGCAGATTGCGTGGCTGGCCGCGCTCGGCCATATCGAGGCACAGGGCTTTCTGTTCTCGCGGCCGGTGCCAGTGGAGGCGATCCCGGCACTGCTCGAGCGCTTCGGGGTATGCGGCATGAACAGCGTCGGCGGCCGCCGCGTCGCGCACGAAGCCCACAGCGCAAGCAGCCTATCCAGCAACAATTAAAGGACGGGCGCCCGCACGGCGGGGCCCGCGCAGCGCCGATGCAGACCATCACGAGCGATGAGGCTGCCCGCCGCGGGCAACGGGAACCGCTATGGACGCTGTTCCGGGTCGTGTGCGGCCTGTCGGCGCTGTCGTGGGGCGGTCTCGCGTTGATGGCGCAGCTCGAGCATCATTACGTGGAACGCGAGGGGCGGCTCTCGCGCGTGGCGTTCTCGGACCTGATCGCGCTCGCGTGGATGGTGCCGGGACCCGTCGGCTGCAACGTCGCCGTGCAGCTCGGGCACGCGCTGCGCGGACGCGCGGGCGCATGGGTCGCCGGGGTGGCGAGCGTACTGCCCTTCTTCACGCTGATGACGCTGTTCGCGATCTTCTATCGCACGCCCATCGCGCACACGATCGCGTCGCAAACCCTGCTGCATCACTTCAGCGTCGTGCTCGCGACGCTGATCGCGGTCACCTGGTACAAGCAAACCCGCGCGCTCGTGCGCGGCAAGCTCGAATGGACGGCGGCGCTGCTCGGCAGCATCGCGCTGCTCTATGCGCACAGCGCCGCGGCGTATGTGGTGATGCTCGGCGCGGCCTTCGGCGCCGGCTGGTTCGCGAGTCGGGAGCGCGACTCGCGACTCGCCGTGTCGCTGCAGCGCGGCGACTATCGGCTGCTGGCCGCGCTCGGCGTGCTGCTCGTGCTGTTTGCGCTGCCGCTGCCGCATCGCTATGACCTCGCGCTGCTGTGGCCGCGCCTCGCGGGCGCCGGCATGACGCTGTTCGGCGGCGGCTTCTCGGCGCTGCCGGTGCTGAAGACGCTGTTCGTCACGCCGGTGGTCGGCGTATCCGATAACGACTTCACGCTCGCGTTTACGCTGTCGCCGTTGTCCCCGGGACCCCTGCTGAACGTGGTCCCGTTCTTCGGTTATCTCGTCGATGGCTGGCTCGGCGCGCTGATCGCGACGCTCGCGCTATTCGTGCCGTCAGGCTGCCTCGTCGTGCTCGCGCAGCGGCATCTGCATCAGTTGAAGGTGAACCCACGCTTCGAGCACGGCATGAGGATTCTGCGCGCGGTCACGACCGCGTTTCTCGCGGTCGCGGTACTGCGCATTGCCGTGCACGTACCGCTGGAGCCGATCTATCTGCTGACCGCGACGTTCTCCGCGATGTGCTTCGCGAAGCTGAAGGTGCCGGTGTATGCCGTGTATGGAACGGTGGCGGTGGCGTGCGGTTTGTGGCTCGCGTACGGCGCCACGACGTGATGCGTCGCGGGCCGCACGAAGCCTGCTGCGCCGTTGGCGATCCGGCGATCCGGCGATCAGAACCCGCGCGACAGCACAGCGAAGCCGATCGTCACGACGCCCAGCACGAGATTGATCAGCACGAGACGGCGGACCGTGCCGACCGCCTGCGCGCCATCGGGCCACTTCTGCGCCTGCACCGCGCGGCGAATGCGCGGATACACGGCGAAGCGGATATGCCCGAAGATCAGCATCATCACGATGCCGAGACCGGCCATCGCATGCAGCGGCCAGCTAGCATGAGCGCCGCCGAATTGCATCAGCAGGAAGCCGCCGCTGATCAGGATCACGAGAACCGACACCCCGACCCAGTTGAAGAAGCGGCCAAATACCGACTCCCACAGCGGCAGGCGCAGTTGCGGCGACAGATCGCCGAGCGCAGGACGCAGGCAGAAATGCGCGAACACCATACCGCCGACCCACACCGCCACCCCGAGCAGATGCAGAAAAAGCGCGACTTCGATAGCCTTGTTCATGTAGTTTTCCTCTCCCGACGACGCCACACCGTTTAGGACACGCGATCCCGCTCAGCACCAACTGAGCGCGTTCGACCATACGTGATGCAGGCAGTTCCGGGTATCGACGTCTATTGCGTCGTGTTTTGTCGTTGTGATCGCGGCCCGTTCATCTGGCCGCGACGCGGCCGCGCCCCGTTTGCTTCCACGCCCTTTGCGCGACGGACTTTGCTGCGACAGACCGCGAGCGCCCCGCATGCTAGCAGGCGCTCACGGTTTTACAGCGTCAAACTTCGTTAAATCGACTCCACTAGGCCGGCAGCACTGGACGCATGCCGTCGAGCTTCAGCTTGCTGGCGGGCGCGCGTCCCTTGCGCGCACGCTTGCCGACATGCGCCGCAAGCTCGGCGCCGGCCAGCTTCTCCTCGTCGACGCGGCCGCCACGACGCGTGCCGATCAGCATCACGCCTGCTTGATTGATCGCGAGCGCCTGCACGAGCGTTTCGTTGTCGTCGAGCGCCATCAGCGTGACGCCACGGCCGCCGCCCGACAGCGTCTTCATCTCGTCGAGGCCGAACACGAGCAGACGCCCGCCCGACGACAGACACGCGACCTGCGCCGCGTCCGGCAGCATCGGCATCGGCGCGAGCGGCGCGGCGCCGGCGTCGATCGTCATGAACGACTTGCCGGCCTTCACGCGGCTCACCATATCGCCGACCTTCGCGATGAAGCCGAAGCCGTTGCTCGACGCGAGCAGCAGCGCCTGTTCCGCCGACGCCGCGTAGTAGTGCATCAAATGACTGCCCGATTCGAGCTCGATCAGCGACGTGACCGGCACGCCGTCGCCCCGTCCGCCCGGCAGCTGAGCCACCGCGACCGAATAGACGCGCCCGTTGCTACCCCACGCGATCAGCGTATCGGGCGTGCGGCATTGGAACGCCGCGTAAAGGCCGTCGCCGGCCTTGAAGCTGAAGCCGGCCGTATCGAGCCCGTGGCCCTTCAGCGCGCGCACCCAGCCCTTCTGCGACACCACGACGGTGACCGGCTCATCGACCACGCGCGCTTCGAACGTCGCGCGCTTTTCCTGCTGGATCAGCGTGCGGCGCTCGTCGCCATACTGTTTCGCGTCGGCTTCGATTTCCTTGATCAGCAGGCGCTTCATCGCCGGTTCGCTGCCGAGCAGCTCTTCGAGCTTGGCCTTCTCGTCGCGCAGCTCGGCCAGTTCCTTCTCGATCTTGATCTTCTCGAGGCGCGCCAACTGACGCAGCCGGATTTCGAGGATGTCCTCGGCCTGGCGATCCGTGAGACCGAACGCGGCCATCAGCGCGACCTTCGGCTCGTCCGATTCGCGAATGATGCGGATGACTTCGTCGATATTCAGGAAGACGATCATCCGGCCTTCGAGAATATGGATGCGGTCGTCGACCTTCGACAGACGATGCCGCGTGCGGCGCGTCACCGTCGCGAAACGGAACGCGATCCACTCGTGCAGGATTTCGCTCAAGCCCTTCTGACGCGGCCGGCCATCGCCGCCGACCATCACCATGTTCAGCGGTGCGTTCGATTCGAGGCTCGTATGCGCGAGCAGCGTGTTGACGAAGTCGGTCTGATCGATGCGGCTCGACTTCGGCTCGAACACGAGACGCACCGGCGCGTCCTTGCCCGATTCGTCGCGCACCGCGTCGACGAGCCCGAGCAGCGTCTGCCGCGTCTGCAACTGCTCGGGCGTCAGCGTCTTCTTGCCGAGCTTGATTTTCGGGTTGGTCTGTTCTTCGATTTCCTCGAGCACCTTCTGCGCGGCCGTATTCGGCGGCAGTTCGGTGATCACGAGTTGCCACTGGCCGCGCGCGAGATCCTCGATCTTCCAGCGCGCGCGCACCTTCAGGCTGCCGCGGCCGGTTTCGTACGCGGTGGCGATTTCCGCCTCGCTCGAAATGATCTGGCCGCCGCCGGGGAAGTCCGGACCGGGCACGTGCTGCATCAGCTCCGCATGCGAGAGCTTCGGATTGCGGATCAGCGCAACCGCCGCTCCTGCGACTTCGCGCAGGTTGTGCGACGGAATTTCCGTCGCGAGGCCGACGGCGATGCCCGATGCGCCATTGAGCAGCACGAACGGCAGACGCGCCGGCAGCACCTTCGGCTCTTCGAACGAGCCGTCGTAGTTCGGCATGAAGTCGACCGTGCCCTGATCGATTTCGGCGAGCAGCAGCTTTGCGATCGGCGTCAGGCGCGCTTCGGTGTAACGCATCGCCGCCGCGCCGTCGCCGTCGCGCGAGCCGAAGTTGCCCTGGCCGTCGATTAGCGGATAGCGCATCGAAAAGTCTTGCGCGAGACGCACGAGTGCGTCGTACGCGGACTGGTCGCCGTGCGGGTGATACTTACCGAGCACGTCGCCGACCACGCGCGCCGATTTGACCGGCTTCGCGTTGTCGCCAAGGCCCATCTCGTTCATCGCGAACAGGATGCGGCGCTGCACCGGCTTCTGCCCATCGCAAACATCGGGCAGCGCGCGGCCCTTGACCACGCTGACCGCATACTCGAGGTACGCGCGCTCCGCGTAGTTGCCGAGCGTCAGCACGTCGCTGTCCGACGGTGGCTCGTTGAAAAGGTCGAGAGTGTTATCGTCGTCCATCTAGATTCCGTGTCCGTGTTTGGCTTGCAGTGTCGTATGCCGCATTGAGGCGCAATGCGCTCAGATGTCCGCTTCCACTTCGTTGCCCTTCTCTTCGAGCCAGCTGCGGCGCGACGCCGCTTCGCCCTTGCCCATCAGCATCGTCATGCGCGCGACGGTCGCATCGTAGTCGAGTTCGCCGAGCGCGACCGGCTGCAGGCGGCGCGTGTCGGGATTCATCGTCGTGTCCCACAGCTGCTCGGCGCTCATTTCACCGAGACCCTTGAAGCGGCTGATCGACCACTGGTTGTCGCGCACGCCGTCCTTGCGCAGCTTGTCGAGAATCGCCTCGAGCTCGCCTTCGTCGAGCGCATAGAGCTTCTGCGCGGGCTTCTTGCCGCGCGCGGGCGCATCGACGCGAAACAACGGCGGACGCGCGACGCACACATGACCGCGCTCGATCAGTTGCGGGAAATGCTTGAAGAACAGCGTGAGCAGCAGCACCTGGATATGCGAGCCGTCGACGTCCGCATCCGACAGAATGCAGATCTTGCCGTAGCGCAGATTCGACAGATCGATCTTGTCGTCCGGATTATGCGGATCGACGCCGATCGCCACTGAAATGTCGTGCACCTCGTTGTTCGCGAACAGGCGATCACGTTCGGTTTCCCATGTGTTCAGCACCTTGCCGCGCAGCGGCAGGATCGCCTGGTATTCCTTGTCGCGGCCCATCTTCGCGGAGCCGCCCGCCGAGTCGCCCTCGACGAGGAACAGTTCGTTGCGGCCGATTTCCGTCGATTCGCAATCGGTCAGCTTGCCGGGCAGCACGGCGACGCCCGAGCTCTTGCGCTTCTCGACCTTCTGCCCCGCACGCGTGCGCGCCTGCGCCTGCTTGATCACGAGGTCCGCGAGTTTCTTGCCATGCTCGACGTGCTGGTTCAACCACAGTTCGAGCGCCGGCCGAGCGAACGACGACACGAGCTTGACCGCATCGCGGCTATTCAGGCGCTCCTTGATCTGCCCTTGAAACTGCGGATCGAGCACCTTCGCCGACAGCACGAACGACACCCGCGCGAACACGTCTTCGGCGAGCAGTTTCACGCCCTTCGGCTGCAGGTTGTGCAACTCGACGAAGCTCTTGACCGCCTGATAAAGACCGTCGCGCAAGCCCGACTCATGCGTGCCGCCCGCGGGCGTAGGAATCAGGTTCACGTACGACTCGCGCGTGAGCGGCCCTTCCTCGCTCCACGCGACGACCCACGCCGCGCCCTCGCCTTCGGCGAACGTCTCTTCGCTCGAACGCGAGCTTTCCGCGTAGCGCTCGCCCTCGAACAGCGGAATCAGCAGATCGCTGCCGTTCATGCCTTCGAGCAGATAGCCGCGCAGGCCGTCTTCGTATTTCCAGCTTTGCCGCTCGCCGGTTTTCTCGTTGACGAGCGTGACCTCGACGCCCGGCAGCAGCACCGCTTTTGAGCGCAACAGACGCTGCAATTCGCCGAGCGGCAGGTTCGGTGAATCGAAGTACTTCGGATCGGCCCACGCGGTCACGCGCGTGCCGGATTTCTTGTCGGCCTTGGTGGCGGCACGCACTTCGAGCGGCTTCGCGACGTCGCCGTGCGCGAAGCTCAGTTCGGCGACCTTGCCGTCGCGCCACACGGTGACGTCGAGCCGCGTGGACAGCGCGTTGGTGACCGACACGCCGACGCCGTGCAGACCGCCCGAGAACGTATAGGCGCCGCCGGCGGCCTTGTCGAACTTGCCGCCCGCGTGCAAGCGCGTGAAAACGATTTCGACGACCGGTACGCCTTCGTCGGGGTGCAGGCCGAATGGAATGCCGCGGCCGTCGTCGTCGACCGAGACCGAATGGTCCGCGTGCAGCGTGACCGTGATTTGCCGGCCGTAGCCGCCGAGGGCCTCGTCCGATGCGTTGTCGATGACTTCCTGAATGATGTGCAGCGGATTCTCGGTGCGGGTGTACATGCCGGGTCGTTGCTTGACCGGCTCCAGACCCTTCAACACCTTGATCGACGCTTCGCTATACGCGGCGTTTGGCTTTTTCGTAGACATGATTGACTCGGTGCGTCGGTTCATCGTTGTCCACAGGTCCTGTGGACAGGGCCTGGACAATGCGTTGAGTATTCAAAAAAAGCGAAACGAAACAACGGGGTTAGGTGGAGCGCCCGCGATGCGGGCAAGCTGTTTTGTCGCGCGGCTTCCGTTGGCGCGCTCGAATGCCGGACATGGACGCACAGCCCGCCGGGGAAGCCTGTTCGCGGGGTATTGTACTGATTTCGATCACGGCGGCAATTGACCCCGCGCTGAATTGGCCGACCGGATAAGGCACGGCGGGCGTTGGGGGACATGCAATGGAGGATGGACGGCTCGCAGGACGGCGGCGCGATAGGTATCGGCGGAAAATGCACGGGCGCGCGCCGGCTGAATTTCGGTGCCGTGCGCGGCGGCGCTTTCTGTTGTTTTTGTGCCGGCCGCGCACGCCGCGTTACTTGACGCGGTTTTCCAGCTCGTCCCAACGTTCGAGCGCGAGCATCAACTCCTCGTCGATCTCGGCATAGCGCTCGGTCAGACGCGCGCCTTCGCGTGCATCTTTCGCGAACACCGAGCCGTCTTCGAGCTGCGCGCCGATTGCCTTCTGTTCGGCCTCGAGGTCGGCAATCATTTTCGGTAGCGCCTCCAGTTCGCGCTGCTCCTTGAACGACAGCTTCGCGCTGCGCTGCGCATTGCGGCCCGACGCGCTGTCCTTCGGCGCCGCTTCTTTCGGCGCTTCCTTGCTCGATTCTTTCTGCGCTTCGAGCGCGAGTTGCTCCGAGCGATCGCGCTGCGTCTGCCAGTCCGTGAAGCCGCCGACGTATTCGCGCCACTTGCCGCCGCCTTCCGATGCGATCACCGACGTCACGACGTTATCGAGAAAGGCGCGGTCGTGGCTGACGAGCAGCACCGTGCCGTCGTAGTCGATCAGCAGTTCTTCGAGCAGTTCGAGCGTCGGAATGTCGAGGTCGTTGGTCGGTTCATCGAGCACCAGCACGTTGGCCGGGCGCGCGAACAGGCGCGCGAGCAACAGCCGGTTGCGCTCGCCGCCCGACAGCGACTTGACCGGCGAACGCGCGCGCTCCGGCGCGAACAGGAAGTCGCCGAGATAGCTCATCACATGCTTCTTCTGGCCGTTGATTTCGACCCACTCGCTGCCGGGGCTGATCGTGTCCGCGAGACTCTTTTCCAGATCGAGCGCCGCGCGCATCTGATCGAAATACGCGACCTGCGGATTCGTGCCGACGCGCACGTTGCCCTCGTCCGGCGCGAGTTCACCGAGGATCAGCTTCAGCAGCGTGGTCTTGCCCGCGCCGTTCGGACCGACGAAGCCGATCTTGTCGCCGCGCATCACCGTGGCCGTGAAGCGGTCCACCACTGCGCGCTCGCCATAGCGCTTCGTCACGTCCGTCAGTTCCGCCACGATCTTGCCGGACTTCTCGCCCTGACCGACGTCGAGCTTCACGTTGCCCTGCACGTTGCGGCGCTCGGCGCGCTCGTTGCGCATCTGCACGAGGCGTGCGATGCGGCCGACGCTGCGCGTGCGGCGTGCCTCGACGCCCTTGCGAATCCACACTTCTTCCTGCGCGAGCAGTTTGTCGAACTTCTCGCTCTCGATGCGCTCGACTTCGAGCTGCTGCGCCTTGCGCGTCTGGTACGCGGAGAAATTGCCCGGATACGACAGCAGCCGCCCGCGATCGAGCTCGACGATGCGCGTCGCGACGCGGTCGAGAAACGCGCGATCGTGTGTGATGAACAGCAGCCCGGCGCGCAGCGACACCAGCAGATCTTCGAGCCAGCGGATGCCGTCGAAGTCGAGATGGTTGGTCGGCTCGTCGAGCAGCAGCACGTCGGGCTGCACGACGAGCGCGCGCGCGAGCGCGGCGCGCTTCTGCATGCCGCCCGACAGCGAGCCGACACGGGCTTCGCCGTTCAGGCCGATCTGCTGCAGCGTGGTCGCGACGCGCGTGCTCCAATTCCATGCGTCCGCGGCGTCCAACGCCGATTGCAGCGTGTTCATGCGCGCGAGCAGCGCGTCGTGTTCGGCGCCCTCAGGCGTGTCGGCGAGCTGATGCGCGACCGCGTCGTATTCGTCGAGCAGCGCGCGCGCCTCGGTCAGTCCGGCGGCGACCGCGTCGAACACGGTGTCGTCGGCGTTGAACTCGGGCTCCTGCGGCACGTAGACCGTGCTCAGATGCTGCTGACGCGTGACGAGGCCGTCGTCGGGTTTGGCCAGATCGGCGACGATTTTCAACAGCGACGACTTGCCCGCGCCGTTGCGCCCGATCAGCCCGACGTGCTCGCCCGCTTCGAGCGAGAAATCCGCGCGGTCGAGCAGCGCGACGTGACCGAACGCGAGCTGCGCTCCGGTAATGGTGTAAAGCGACATGGGAATGGGAGAAGACAGCGATGAGTCGGAACTGCTCATTGTACCGGGCGCAGGGCCGGTCGCAGGTATGCCGGGCGGGAACATCCGTGCGATGAAGCGCGCAACGCAGCGTGCAACGCGATCGGCGCGGGCCGGCGACGCGCGCGCCGGCCCGGCCTTTCAAGCAGTTGCTTACTTGACGTGCACCGTGATCGTCTTGCTCATCTCCGGCCCATACGAGCGATGCGCGCCGTCGCCGAATTGCAGCGTCAGCGTATGGTCGCCCGGCGGCAGCGTCAGATCGGTTTCAGTCTGGCCTTTGCCGAAGTGCAGCGACTTGTCGGTCGCGGGGACGACCTCGCCCTTCGGCAGCGGCTTGCCGTCGATCAGCAGGTGATGATGCCCGGTGCCGCTCCGCCTGCGCCACACCTGACCCGGCGAGTAGCCCAGCCGCCGCGGCGCCGACCAACCATGCGATGCGGCGCCGCCAGCGGCCTCGCCCGAGACCGATCGTCGCAATACGTGCGAAGCGCGCGCCACATCTGTCCAATCAGATAGCTTGCAGGTCAAAGCGTACACGGCTTGTGTGACGAGGCCCGTCGCGCGAACCCGGGCTCGCCGCAGAGGCGTTGGGGCGGCGCCGCATCGGTCGTCTGCGGCTGATTTGACAAATTCCGGTAATATTGCGGGTCGCCGCGCCGCCCCATAAAGGGGCAGAGCAAGCCGGCCATTGCATTGAACGAGAGAGCGTGTCGTGAGCGAAGTAATCGAAGTGACGGAATTCAAGAGCTGGGTCTGCCTGATTTGCGGTTGGATCTACAACGAGGAAGACGGTCTGCCCGAAGAAGGCATCGCACCGGGCACGCGTTTCGCCGACATTCCGGAAGACTGGCGCTGCCCGCTGTGCGACGTGGGCAAGGCGGAGTTCGCGGTGGTGGAGTTTTGACAGTGAGATAAGCTTGGGGCGAAAGGCGCGGTTGCGTGCGCTTCGCCAGATGCTCAGGTGGTTTGCGCGGCCCCGGCAGGCGATGTCTGCGGGGCCGTTTGTTTTTGCGGGATTTGTGCGAGGCGCGGGCGGCTGCCGGCTTGGCTCTCCTCTTGCCCGCGCCGGTTTGATATACTCTGCGCTCGCTGGTCAGTCTGGACTCACCAAGTCCTCGCCGATCTGTCCGGCCCGGTCCTCTCCCTGTAGTTCAATGGATAGAACAAGTGCCTCCTAAGCGCTAGATACAGGTTCGATTCCTGTCAGGGGGACCAGATTGGCCGCAGTATCTCCTGAGAATGTCCAGAAAAGCCCCGTATGCCTTGCGCTGTGGGGCTTTTTGCTGCCATCTTGCCCACGATAGCCCAAGACAAACCAGATTTTTTTGGGGTATTGGTGGGGATATCGCCGAATATCCCAAAAATCGATACCGCCACGCCCTGCGCAATCAGATTGCACCGCCTACCGAACTCCAAGGTCGCTAGGCCAAGCTGACTGAACAGCCCTACCGTCTTGCCGATGGCAAAGGGCTCTATCTTCAGGTGATGCCGAACAGTTCGCGCTACCGGAGGATGAAGTGTCGGTTTGACGGAAAGGAAAAACTCGCTTCGTTCAGTCCGTCAAGACTGGCTCGCCATCGCCTGAAAGCAATTCCGAGAGATCTTTGGCGCGTAGGCGCCGCATCGCCGTCTCAATCTTCTTGTCGTAGCGTCGATCATCGGGATCGTGGCCAGCGTGCGCCTTGCGCGCGTACTTCTGCACGAAGCAACCAAGCTCGCCAGTCAAGCGGGCACGCTTTCGATCGGCATTCACGAAAACGACTCGGGTGCAATCTTGCCGCCTTCAATCACGAGGTGTGCGGCATCAACGCCCGGCGCGAAGAAGCGCCAGTCCTCATCATCTTCAACGCCGTCAGGGATCACAACAAGGCTGTATCCTCGGGATAACGACACGTCCACGCCGCCCGCATCGTCTGCCGATACGGCCTCGACCTCGATAGGCCCTTGTCCTACGAGCGTTTCATGCAAGCGCTTGGCTGAGTCGTGCGCCTTTTCATCGACGCCACGCAGATCATCGCGGGTCGCAATAGTTTTGCCCTCGCGCTCTAGCTTCCACGCGCATTGCACGTGAAGCGCCCACGCCCCGTCCTCACGATCCCTGCCTCTAAGCGTGTACCGCCTTTGCGGGCCAAACTGCATGGTGAGCATGTCTCCCGCGTGACTGACCCAGCTCACATCGAGCCCGATGAGTGCGGAAAGACGCGTTGTTATTTCTGTCTTGGTATCAGTCATCACCGCCTCCAAACAAATCCTGCCCACGTTCCAGCATCTCGTGATAGCCGAGGCCCTGCTTACTTATGTCGTCGTGAAGTTGCCTCGCCTGATCCTGATTGAGTCGCAACGCCTTTACGACGGCCTTGAACTGCTTGTTTTGCGCCTGATTATTACGCGGCGTGCCCTCCGCGCCCGCCAACTCCACCGCATCAACGCCTGACATAGCCTCGCTGTATTCGAACGCGTGCGCATCGCCCAACGGCGTTGATACCGGCATGGCAATCGTTCCATCGGGCAACACGTCGCCCGGGCGGGCGAACCAGATCGCGAGCCCATCTTCGGCGGGCAGTCGCGGCAGCACTGGACGCTGGAAAGAACGCCCGGCACTCACGACAGGCAGCGCACGCCTGAATAGCTGCGACGGCGTGACGGTCTCGTAGTACGGTCGGATATTCTGCTCGATAGGCGCAGCACCTCCGCGCGAGGTACGCGGCGTGGACACGACTGCGATCACATCGCCACGCTCGACGGCGGTCTGTAGCGCCCGGGCAATCTGCTCTGGGGCAGCGCCATTCGCATATGCGCCGCTGCGCGTGTTGCGGATGAATTCGACGAGCCCCGCTAACTGGCGCGCATCGCGCGTGAGTTCCCGCGATCCTGCCGAGGTAATGAGCTGACGGCCGGCACGCGCCTCGTTGCTCAACGCACTACCGCGATACTCCTGTCGCGTGTAGAGCGTGCAGCACCGATGCGTTCCGACTTCGAAGTCAATCGCCATCTGTCTGTAGCCCCATCAACATGCGCCCCCTCCAGATCGATTTGAAGGGGTTATACGTAGCACAAAGCCGTGAACGGAGCGACAGATCCGACACAATCGATGACATTCATTCGCGCGGCGGCCTGCCACGCGGCACCACGCACGGCAGTGCATGCGTCAAAGCAACAGAAAGATAGTGAGCGAATTTGTAGTAGGCCAAGGGGACCAAGCGCCCAACCGGCTGCCAGGTCCGCTCTTAAAAGCCCCGCACGCCTTGCGCTGTGGGGCTTTTTGTTGCCGATCCGCCTTCCGCGCGGGATCAGAGCGATCCCTACACTTCACGCGAACCACCCGTTCGACAACCCCGGAAAATCAGGCGCTCCCGGAAATCTCAGATCGCTATAATCTGCGAGCCGACTTCGAAACGTTTCCGAGGACCGACATGGATCAAGCGCTTGAATGCGTTACCGCGTTGAATTTTTGTGAGCAGGCCTATCTCGCCGCAAATCCGGACGTCGCTGAGGCTGTCAGGCTCGGTGCATTACGATCGGGAAGATCGCATTTCGAAGTTTTCGGAAGCGCCGAAAGTCATCGCAGGCAAGATGCACAGGTGGCGGCCCAATCCAGGCAGGAACGAAGAAAAATAATAGCGTCTGTCCTTCGCACTGATATGCCATTTAGTGACGACGGAAAATTTTTCGATTTTTTGTCGCCCGATCTGCGCTCCCAGTTCGACATTTACGACTCGGAACTGGCCGGAAGCAATCTGTACGATCAGGATGCACTGAGTATGATCGAGCGCCATCCGTCGGGGATCATTCTGGATTGTGGGGCCGGCAGCCGTCCCGCGATCTACGAAAACGTGATCAATTTCGACATCACCAACTATCCATCCACCGATGTGCGAGGTGTCGGCGAAGTTCTGCCATTCAAAGATGCATCGTTCGATGGCCTTCTGTCGTTGAATGTCCTCGAACATGTGAAGGACCCATTCACTGCCGCCAAAGAGATTCTTCGCGTGTTGAAGCCAGGAGGCGATCTGGTCGTGGTGGTTCCGCTCACTCAACCTACTCACGGCTACCCGCATCACTACTACAACATGACAGCCGAGGGGATTCTCAACCTGTTCGGATCTGCGATCAATGTCGAACGTGTGTACGTACCGGAATCGACATCGGCCATCTGGTCGATTTACTGGATCATGAGCGAATGGGCCGATGGTCTCGACGAGAATGCGCTGAAGGAATTCAAGGCGCTCACGGTCGAAGAAATTCTGCAAGGACCGCCGACGTTGCTGGATCGATCGTTTGTGAAGCAGCTAAGCGCAAAAAAGAATCTCGACATTGCGAGTTCGACGACGGTGATCGCGAAACGCGTTTGAGACGACGCCAGTCCAGCGGCTCCATTATTTTTGCATCGGCCGACGGACACTTTGCTCGTATATCGAAGGATCGACGACGTTCATCTGATCCTTTGGGCGTTCACCAAAAACTCGCTCGAAGTCCTCGGGACCCAGAATGTCAGCAGCGTCGTGGAGAAAAGACGAATAGGCCTGGTTCAGCTCCGAGGCGGACGGAACATCGCCGCCCTGCGGGGCATGTTGCAAACGCTCGACCCGCACCATAAATGCGCGTCGATGATTCATCAACGACTTGATTTTCGCATCCGCGTCGGGACCCTTCAAAGTCGCCTGAAGATGCTCCTGAAAATCGTCGACATCGGATTCCTGATCTCCTGGCTTCATGACGTCACTCCCGCTTGGTGTCGAACACTGAATCTTCTTGCTCGCCCATGCAGCATGCTGCTTGCCGTATGGTCCGAAGATCGCGATGCTCAACCAGTAGCCCCTGGACATGCGGACGGTAGCTGGAGCCGCTCCACCGCTGCCGGTCGCCCAAAGAATCTGGTTTGACAGCTGATGGCATACACCATCGCGACCATAGCTGAATATCGTTCCACGAGCGGCCGGATCGATGTTCGAGTCCACATCGGGCTTACATAGACAACTAGCATAAAGCAGATTTGCCGCGCCGGAAGCCAAAAAACCATCCGCACTGACCGGCGTCCCACCTCGGGCGTGGAAGCTGCCCCAGCTGTACCAATAGTGCTCGCCCGCGATCAGGACGTCCGCCAGCGCTGGGTAAATCTTCACGCGGCTGTCGTAGGTCGTCACCCATGTATGGTCGACCACGGAATCCTGGAAATACGCCGGAACGGACCACGCGAACAATGTAACGGCGCTCATTGCTTCACCTTTTCGTCCGGTCGCGTCACAGCGCTGTCGCGCGATTCTCGCCCGATAAGCCGGTAAGAACTTTACTCACCTCAAAGGTTATACGCGCTCAGCGGTATTAATTTCAAGGACACGAAAAACCGTCGCAGCACCAGAAACGACGACAGCGCATGCCAGGCGCTCACGCGCGCATGACCGAACGCTTCGGGAACGCCCGGCACGAACGCGACGAGCGCGATAAACAACGCGGTGAGAATCCAGTAGAGCGGCACGACCCGCGCGATGCGGGCGCATATGAACGAGCGCGCCGACTGGATCCCCGGGGGCAAACCCAGAGTCACCAGCGCCATCACGAAGCCGGAGATCACGAAGAAGACGTCGACGCCGATTTCGCCATAGCGCGACACGCGCGGAAAAACATGGACGAGCCAGCCATGCGCGGCAACGATGCCGTCGGTATGAAACGCGACGACGCCCAGCGCGGCGGGCGCGCGCAACAGGCCATCAAGCCGGCCGCTGCGGAATATTCAGGCCGCGCACCACCGCCGGACGCTCGACGAACGCCGCCAGCACGCGCCGCACGTTCGGGAAGTCCTGAATGCCGACCAGTTCTCCCGCCTCATAGAAGCCGACCAGATTGCGCACCCACGGGAAGATCGCGATATCGGCGATCGAATACTGATCGCCCATCACCCATGTGCGTCCTTCCAGGCGCTGCTCCAGCACGCCGAGCAGCCGCTTCGATTCGGCGATGTAGCGATCGCGCGGACGCTTGTCCTCGTACTCCCTGCCGGCGAATTTGTGGAAGAAGCCGACCTGGCCGAACATCGGACCGATGCCGCCCATCTGGAACATCACCCACTGGATCGTCTCGTAGCGCCCGGCGGCGTCCTGCGGGATCAGCCGGCCGCTTTTGTCGGCGAGATAAATCAGGATCGCGCCCGATTCGAACAGCGGCAGCGGTTTGCCGTCGGGACCGTTCGGATCGAGAATCGCCGGAATCTTGTTGTTCGGGTTCAACGACAGAAACGCCGGCGTCATCTGATCGTTGGTATCGAAGCGCACCAGATGTGGCTCGTACGGCAAGCCGGTTTCCTCGAGCATGATCGAGATTTTTACGCCATTGGGCGTCGGCAGCGAATAGAGCTGAATCCGGTCCGAATGCTCGGCCGGCCATTTCTTCGTGATCGCGAAAGCGGATAAATCGGTCATGGGTTCGGGTCGCCCTATGGGACAGAAATTGCAAGACCGCCCAATATAAACCGCCTCGACACAACGCGTGCAAGGCCGCGTGAAGACCCTACAAACGCTGCGGCAACAGCGCCGTTCGCGATCGGCGGTTCACCACAAGTCCTTCGTCGCCGTACCCGCGCGCACATTGAAGCCCTCGCGCCACAGCGCCGCGCCGACCGTCAGCAGCAGCGTCTTTTCGGTGCTGTCGAGCAGTTCCCACGCGGCCGCGAGCCACGTCGCGAAGTTCGCGCAGGTCGCTTCGAGATCGGGGGGCGCCTTGCCTTCCAAATACTGCCGTTCGAACATCGAAAGTATCTTTTCGGGTGTCATCGGCGCGACCTCCTGATGGGATTGCGCCAAGTCTAAAGGGCTCGCAGCGCGTGCGGAATGCCGATCATCGCGATCACGGGTTACTCCCAGGCCGGCCGCCGCGCCAACGTCAGCCGTGACCCAACTGGTGAAATCGGACGCGTCGTGTCCGACCTGCGCCGTACAAAAAACAAAGGCGCCGCGACGATCGCGACGCCTCCGCCGTTACGGCAACCTGCACCAAACGGGTTCAGTGACGACCGCGCTTTGCATCGTCCTTGGCGTTTTCCTTCGCATCGCCATAGGCCTTCTGCACCTTGCCGGCGCCCTGCTGCAGGTCGCCCTTGAGTTCCTTCGCAGGGTCGTTCGTGGCCTTGCCGACGGCCTCGTTGACCTTGCCCTTGACCTGCTGGCCAACGCCCTTCACTTGATCCTTGTTCATGCTCGGCTCCCATATGCGTAGTCGACGGAAATGCCGGCGCGGTATTCCGCCGGTGTGTGGGAAGCAGCAACGGCCGTTCCCGGGAGCTGCTCCGCGCGCCGGGCCGCGGCACCGACGAACGCCGACGCGCGATCGGGCAAATTTTTTATCAAAAGGCCTAAAGTCTCGCCGCGCAGCGCCGTAAATGCGCTCAGGGAGGAGTCATGGACCGCACGGAGACTACGATTTCGGGATCATCGCAAGCTGCGTTGATCGACCACGACATCGCGCACATCGCGCGGGTGATGCACGTATCGCTGCGCGGCGATTTCGGCGGTCCGATCCTGCCAGCCACCTATTGGCGCAAACGACTGACCGCGCTGGTCGACAGCGGCCAGCTTTCTACCGCCCAATTGGACAAAGTCGACAGCCTGCTGCTGCAACTCGATCGGCTGGCCTCGACGCCGCTGCCCGAATGGGAACGCTTCGCGCCCGCGCCGACCTCGCGATTCGAGCGGGCTGCCCCGGTGAAGAAGGTGAAGTCGGCCTGACCGCGTCCGCCCCACCCGCTGCACCCGCACGCGTGGCGCCAAGCCGGCACGCCGCTCGTCTTGCGCGCCGCAAAAAAAAGCGGCCGGGCACGAGGTCGCGGCCGCCAACACACGTCGCAACGCCGGAAACCAGCGTCACGGGACGAGCGTATATCCGCATTCGTCACAGGCATGTTTCGCCGCAGACAAACGCAGCGGCGCGACGTATCGCGAAAAATTCCTGATCAATCGACGCCGACAATAGGGAAATGGGACGACCTTAGGTCATAATGTCCGCAAAAATTCCCAGCAAGGACGCCACGTGACCCTCGCCGCCCCCTTCGACCTGCTCAAGCAGGCGCGCGCCCGTTTCACCCAACGCGAAATCGCAGCCCATGTCGGCAAGGACATCAAGACGGTGCGTCGCTGGGAAAAAGGTGAAACGCCTTGTCCCGCGATGCTGGAAGCCGCGTTGCGCGATCTACTGCGGCAAGGCGCGCGTGAGGCGCAACACGCGGGCGACGCGGCGCGCTTCCGCTTCATCGATCTGTTCGCGGGTATCGGCGGCATTCGCATGGGCTTCGAGGCGCACGGCGGCGAATGCGTGTTCACCAGCGAGTGGAACGAGTTCTCGACGCGGACTTATCGCGAGAACCACGGCGACAACTCCGCGAGCGGCGGCGCGCACGCGCTGATCGGCGACATCGTCACGTTTCCCGCCGAGGACGTGCCGAGCCACGACGTGCTGCTCGGCGGCTTTCCGTGCCAGCCGTTTTCGATCGCCGGCGTCAGCAAGAAAAACGCGCTTGGCCGGCCGCACGGCTTCGAATGCACGACCCAGGGCACGCTGTTTTTCGACGTCGCGCGCATCATCGCCGCGAAGCGCCCCGCCGCGTTCCTGCTCGAAAACGTAAAGAACCTGCTGTCGCACGACAAGGGCCGCACCTTCGACGTGATCCTGCAAACGCTGCGCGACGAGCTCGGCTACGAGGTGCACTACCGCGTGATCGATGGCCAGCATTTCACGCCTCAGCATCGCGAGCGCATCATCGTGGTGGGCTTTCGCGGCAAGACCGGGTTCACATGGGACGACCTGCGCCTGCCCGAACAGGGTCCGCGGCTCGGCGCGATCCTGCATCGCACGGACGGCACGGAACCGGTGCTGCCGTGGGACCACGAGCGCTTCTTCGACCACGCCGCGCGCCGCGTGCAGCCGAAGTACACGCTCACCCCGAAGCTGTGGGCGTATCTGCAAAACTACGCGGCCAAGCATCGTGCGGCGGGCAACGGCTTCGGTTTCGGCATGGCCTATCCGGACAGCGTGACGCGCACGCTGTCGGCGCGCTATCACAAGGACGGCTCCGAAATTCTCGTCTATCAGGGCGAGGCGCTGCGCCCGCGTCGCCTGACGCCGCGCGAATGCGCTCGACTGATGGGCTTTCCCGACACCTTCAGGATTCCGGTCAGCGATACGCAGGCCTACCGGCAGTTCGGCAATAGCGTCGTGATGCCGGTGATGCGCGAAGTGGCGCGTATCATGCTGCCGCATGTGCAAACCCTGCTTGCCCACCCGACCCGCGATGCGTCGAAACACTCCCTGCCGCTCTACGCGTGAGCGGCCGCGCGACCCGTTGGCCCGCTGACGATGGTCGATATCGTCGATAGCGCGACGCGCAGCCGGATGATGTCCGGCATTCGCGGCCGCAACACCAAGCCGGAGATCCTGATCCGCAGCCTGCTGCATCGGCGGGGCCTGCGCTTCCGGCTCGACGCGCGCGATCTGCCCGGCCGCCCCGACATCGTGCTGCCGCGCTATCGCGCGGTGGTGCTCGTGCATGGCTGCTTCTGGCATGGCCACGACTGTCATCTGTTCAAATGGCCCCAGACGAGGCCCGACTTCTGGCGCGACAAGATCGGCCGCAATCGCAGCAACGACGACAAGGTGCGCGCCGCGCTGCTCGCGAGCGGCTGGCGCGTCGCGGTCGTGTGGGAATGCGCTTTGCGAGGCGGGAATCGCGATATCGCGGGCGTGATCGAGCGGCTCGTCGCGTGGATCGGAAGCGACGCGCCGGAGTTGGAGGAACGCGGCTGAAAACCGCGCGCGACCTGCCCGGCTCGCGCGAGTCTCGCGCCGCTGGTGCTACACTCGAAAGGCTCACCCGGCGCGCTTTCGAGATGCCTTCGAGGCACGCTTCGGCGGCGTTTTCCGGGTGCTTCCAGGCGCTTTCGCCGCACGTCCTCACGCGCTTCGGCATGCCGCGAGATGCGCCGCGCCCGCCGCGACATCGCGAACTCCGACGATCCCAGAACCAATCAACAAGGGAGGCACATCATGGCTGACTTCCGTCTCTGGTCCGACGATTTTCCCACCAACGGCTTCATGCCGAGAGCCCACGAGTACAACGACAAGGCGTTCGGCGGCGACGGCGAAAACATCTCGCCGTCGCTGCAATGGGAAGCGCCGCCCGCGGACACGCAAAGCTTCGCGCTCACCGTTCACGATCCCGACGCGCCGACCGGCAGCGGCTTCTGGCATTGGGTCGTCGTGAACATTCCGGCCGACGCGCGCTCGCTGCCGCGCAACGCCGGCAAGGCCGACGGCTCGCTGCTGCCGCAGGGCGCGATGCAGGTGCGCAACGACTACGGGACGGTCGGCTTCGGCGGCGCCGCGCCGCCGCGCGGCGATCGCACGCATCGCTATATCTTCCGGCTGCATGCGCTGAAAGTGCCGCATCTGCCGGTCAGCGCGGAAACCACCAACGCGGTCGCGCGCTTCATGACGCACCTGAACGAAATCGATTCGACGACCCACACGGGCCTCTACGAACTCAAATAACGCACGCGCGGCGCCGGCGCCCGGTAACGCCGGCGCCGCGCCGACCGATACGCCCGCAGCGGCCAGCGCGTGAGCCGCGCACAGGCGCGCCAACATCTCCGACAAATCAAACAATCGATGCACGCACCCTCCCCGCGCACGGACGGCTCGACGCCCTCCACTTCCCGCTTCGAAGGCAAGGAACTGGGCCTACCGGTCCCACAACGCTACTGGGCGATGCTCGTCATCGCGCTCTCGCTGACGCTCGCGGTGCTCGACAGCGCGATCGCCAACGTCGCGCTGCCGACGATCGCGCGCAACCTCAATGCGAGCGCCGCCGCGTCGATCTGGGTCGTCAACGCGTATCAGCTCGCGATCACGATCTCGCTGCTGCCGCTCGCGTCGCTCGGCGACCGCATCGGCTACCGGCGCATTTATCTGTCGGGCCTGATCCTGTTCACGGTCGCGTCGTTCGGTTGCGCGCTGTCGAACTCGCTGGCGACGCTCGCGCTCGCGCGAGTGGTTCAGGGCTTCGGCGCGGCCGGCATCATGAGCGTGAACACCGCGATCGTGCGCATGATCTATCCGCCTAACCAGCTCGGGCGCGGCGTCTCGATCAACGCGATGGTGGTGGCGGTGTCGTCGGCGGTCGGGCCGACGGTCGCCTCGGGCGTGCTCGCGATCGCGAGCTGGCCGTGGCTGTTCGCGATCAACGTGCCGATCGGCATCACGGCGATCGTCGGCGGCTTCAAGGCGCTGCCGATGAACCCCGGCCACGAATCCCCGTATGACTATCTGAGCGCGGTGATGAACGCGTTCGTGTTCGGCCTGCTGATTTTCGCGGTCGATGGCCTCGGCCACGGCGAGCATTTCGGCTACGTGACGCTCGAGGCGCTCGGAGCGCTGGTCATCGGCTACTTCTTCGTGCGTCGCCAGCTGACGCGGCCCGCCCCGCTGCTGCCGATCGACCTGCTGCGTATTCCGGTGTTCGCGCTGTCGGTCGGCACGTCGGTCTGCTCGTTCTGCGCGCAGATGCTCGCGTTCGTGTCGCTGCCGTTCCTGCTGCAGGAAACGCTCGGCATGTCGCAGGTCGAAACGGGTCTTTTGATGACGCCGTGGCCCGCGATCATCATCATCGCGGCGCCCATTGCCGGCGTGCTGTCGGACAGGATATCGGCCGGCTGGCTCGGCGGCGTCGGGCTCGCCGCGATGACGGTCGGCCTGCTGCTGCTCGCGACGCTCGGGCCTCACCCGGACGCGCTGCAGATTTCGTGGCGCATGGCGCTGTGCGGCGCGGGCTTCGGCATCTTCCAGTCGCCGAACAATCGCACGATGCTATCGTCCGCGCCGCGCGAACGCAGCGGCGGCGCGAGCGGCATGCTCGGCACCGCGCGCCTGACCGGGCAAACGCTCGGCGCGGCGCTGGTCGCGCTGATCTTCGGCGTCGCGCCGCAGAGCGGGACGATCATCGCGCTGTACGTGGCCGCGGGGTTCTCGGCGGTCGCGGCGGTCGTCAGCACGATGCGGGTCATGCAGAAGGCGGCGCAGCCGGCCTGAGGGCTGTGGCCGCTACGCGCGCAAGACATGCACGATAAAAGGCGCGCATCGCACGAGGCGATGCACGCCTTTTTGCCTTGATCTTCCCTGTCACTCCATGCACGACGTGAGCGGCACAGGCGCCGCCCGCCTGCACGGGCCGCGCCCGTCGGCTCAGGGCGATGCCGTCACGTCAGCGAGCTTTACCGCTTTGGCCGTCACCGAAGACGCGGTCGCGACGTGGCGCAGATCATCGAGCAACGTATCGCGCCACACCGACAGGTTGCTCTCGCGCATCGGCTCCATCATGTCCGCATGACGCGCCTGACGTTCGGCGAGCGGCATCGCTAATGCGCGCTCGAGCGCTTCGGCCATCTGCGACAGATCGAACGGATTGACGACCAGCGCGCCCGGCAGCTGCTCAGCCGCGCCCGCGAATTGCGACAGCACGAGCACGCCCGGATCGGCCGGATCCTGCGACGCGACGTACTCCTTGGCCACCAGATTCATGCCGTCGCGCAGCGGCGTCACATAGCCGACCTGCGACTGGCGGAAGAGCGCCATCAGCAGATTGCGCTCGTACTTGCGGTTCAGATACTGGATCGGCGTCCAGTCGAGCTGCGCGAACCGGCCGTTGATGCGGCCCGCCTCGCCTTCGAGCGTTTGCCGGATGCGCTGATAGGTCTGCACGTCGGCGCGGGTCGGCGGCGCGATCTGCACGAGCGACACGCGGCCGTGCCAGCCGGGCGCGTTCTGCAACAGCCGCTCGAATGCCTGGAAGCGCTCGACCAGCCCCTTCGAATAATCGAGCCGGTCGACGCTCATGATCAGCTTGCGCCCGCGCATGCCGTCGCGCAGGCTGCGCACCGCCTTGCGGTCGGTGAACTGCTCGGCGGCCTTCGCGATCGCGTCGGGGTAGATGCCGATCGGGTACGCGCCGACCTTCAGGAAGCGGTTGTACGCGTGCACCATGCCGTCTTCGCTCGACGTGCCATGGTGACCGCGCTCGATATAGTCGACGAACGACTGGCGATCCGCCTCGGTCTGAAAGCCGATCACGTCGTAGCTGCACATCGCCTTGACGAGTTCTTCATGCGGCGGAATCGTGCGCAACACTTCGGGCACCGGAAACGGAATGTGCAGGAAGAAGCCGATCGGGTTCTTCACGCCGAGCTCGCGCAGGCAGCGCGCGAACGGCAGCAGATGGTAGTCGTGCACCCAGATGATGTCGCTGGGCTTGAGCAGTTCCTTGAGCTGCTTGGCGAGCGTCGCGTTGACGCGCTGGTAGCCCGCGTAGTCCTCGCGGTCGTAGCGGGACAGGTCGTTGCGATAGTGGAAGGTCGGCCACAACGTGGTGTTCGAAAAACCGCGGTAGTACTCGTCGTAATCGCGCTTGGTGAGGCCCACGGTCGCGTAGGTGACGTTGCCCTGCTTCTCGATCACGGGCGCGGATGGCTCGCTGACCGTTTCGCCGCTCCAGCCGAACCAGACGCCGCCGGTCTCCTTCAGTGCGTCCAGCACGCCGATCGCGAGCCCGCCCGCTGCCGGACGCGCTTCCTGAATCGGTGCGACACGATTCGATACCACGATCAATCTGCTCATTAGTGCTCCATTGTTTCGTTGTATGCGGAATTGCGCCAAAACGGTGCATGCAATCATCGTGCCGATATATGAGATATCGGAAATAAAGTTGTATGAAAATGTGACAAACGAGCAAATCCCCGCAATCATCACAGATGGCGAAGAAAATTTTTCTGTTAAATCCGACGAATGCGGAGGTCTTTCTTACCGGTATCCCGGTCGCCGGGATACCCCCGCCCGGGTGCTACGCTGCCTCAGGCATCCTGCTCCGAGCCCAGATCGCGCTGGTATTCGAGGCCTTCCTGACGCACCCCGCCCTGGTTGTGCTCGCCGTCCGGCGGCGTATGCGGGGCGATCCGATTCTGCGCGGCCGGGTCCGGCGACACCACCGGCTCAGTCTCGACCTCGGCCGGCCGTGGCCCGCGCTTGGAGTGCCGCGCGGAACGTCGCAATGCGGGGTGTCTCATGATCGTGCCTCCGGGGGAAGCCTGCCGCTTGTCGCGGCATCCCTACAGTCTAGGGGGCGAAACCGTAAATTGCCGGTAAAACATGCGCCGGCTTTGTAACAAATACAGCAATGCTCTGCACCGACCCAAGGCATGACGCCTTGCAGTGCGGGATGTGGTTCCATCGAGTGCGCGACAGGGCGCCGACATCGACGGTCGTATCAACATTGCCGCGGTCGCGACGGACGGTCGGCGGCCTGAGGCGTTTGCGTTGGCTGCGGCGGCGGATCGCCGATCGGCGGCGTGACCGGTTCGACGGGTTCGATCGGATCGGGTGTCGGGCCGGGGATCGTGTCGGGTTCGGCCGGGTCCGGCGGCGCGATGGGAGGTGCAGTGGGCGGCTCGACCGGTTCGGGCCGATGAGCGTGCAACCGCCTGGACGGCGCGGAAATGGCGGCGTAATACGACAGTTGCGGCGGCAGGTGCGGCATGTCGGTGACCTCGTTTTGCGTTCCACCGGAGCGCAGCAAGGCTTGTGCCGTTCGGGTGCCCGCCCGGAAGCCCGGGCGGCCGGATACGGGGGACGCGGACGACGTGCGAACGCGGCGCGGATCAGGCGTCCGCGCCGCCGAGTGCGCGTGATTCGTCGGTGGGATCGCCGTCGTCGCGCGCATCGTTGCCGTACTCGACGAGCCGGTTGTACAGCGTCTTCAGGCTGATGCCGAGAATTTCCGCGGCGCGCGTCTTCACGCCGCCGCATTGCTCGAGCGTCGCAAGAATCAGCTGACGGTCGGCTTCCGCGAGCGAGGTGCCGAACGGGATCGTGATCGCGGTACCGGCCGCGGGCTTCGACAGCGTGATTTGCAACGGCACCGTCGCCGTGCTATCCGAATCCGCGCTCGACATGATGTGCGCGCGCTGCACGTAGTTCTTCAGCTCGCGCACATTGCCCGGCCACGGATACGACAGCAGCATGTCCTTCACCGCGACAGGGAAATGCTTCTTCGTGCCGTGACGCTCGTTGAGCTCATCGAGGAACGATTGCGCGAGCAGCTCGACGTCCTTGCCGCGCTCGCGCAGCGGCGGCAGGCTGATCGGAAACACGTTCAGCCGGTGGTACAGATCGAGCCGCAGCTTGCCTTCGAGCACCGCCTGTTCGGGATCGCGATTGGTGGCCGCGATCAGACGGACGTCGGTTTCGATTTCCTTGGTCGTGCCGACGCGCATGAACATGCCCGTCTCGAGCACGCGCAGCAGCTTTACCTGCAGCTCGATCGGCATCTCGGTGATTTCGTCGAGGAACAGCGTGCCGCCGTTCGCGCGCTCGAAATAGCCCTTGTGCTGCCGGTCCGCGCCGGTGAACGAACCGCGCTCGTGGCCGAACATTTCCGATTCGATCAGATTCGGCGAAATCGCGCCGCAGTTGACCGCGAGGAACGCGTGCTTGCGGCGCAGGCTCAGCTCGTGCAGCGTCTGCGCGGCAACTTCCTTGCCGGTGCCCGATTCGCCGACGAGCATCACCGAGGCCGCCGTCGGCGCGACGCGGCTGATCTGGTCGTAGACCTCCTGCATCGCCGGTGAATTGCCGAGCATCAGACCGAAGCGGCCCATGCGGCGCAACTCGCCGCGCAGCGTGCCGATTTCCGCCTTCAGGTCGCCGGCGCGCGGCAGGCGCGACAGGATCGACTTCACGCGCTGCATGTTGATCGGCTTCACGAGGTAGTCGGCCGCGCCCATTTTCAGTGCGCTGACCGCCGACTCGACCGTCGCGTGGCCGGTGATCACGATCACTTCGACGCCGGAGCGCGGATCGAGATCTTCGAACAGATCGACCCCGCTGCCGTCGGGCAGCTTCAGGTCGGTGAAAACGACGTCCGGCATCTGCCGGATCAGTTGAATACGCGCTTCGCGCAGATCGCCCGCGGTGGCGGTGGTCAGCCCGTCTTCCCCGATGACGGCGGAAAGTGCCTCGCGGGTACCTGCGTCGTCATCGACAATGAGTACATGTGGCATCGCGTTTCGAAAGCCTGCAAGCGTGGGTCAGAAAATATGCGGAACATGCCAATGGGCATGCGGCTGGGTCCGGTCGGCTGCATGACGCGGAATCGACTGGGTTCCGTTCCGCCGACCATTTGATGAAAAATTGCAACAATGACGACCAAATTCGCGCCAACTTCCGCGTCATTGTTGCCTATTTACCTATTATACGGCTTTATAAGATTCATTTAACAATCCCGTTCCAAGCGCCGGCAGCAGGCCCCGTTGCATTCGAGCGAACCGCGTCAGCCGCGCGGAAACGGCCATGCGCGGTGTTCGCCGTTGACCTGCCCTGAGCCGTTGCCGCTGTGCGAGGCGGGCGCCAGCTCGGTCGACAAAGTCGCCGGCGCCGCCACCGCGCCGCCCTCGTTTTCCCAGCGGCTCAGCTCGCGCGCCGGTGAGACCTGGCCCGTGCGCTTGTGTTGCACGTAGCGAACCGCCAGGAAGCCGCCGATTGCCATCAATGCGCCAAAAAAACCAATTGTGGGTCGTGTCATCATGAACTCCTTGGATCGTGATGCGGATGAATGCAGCCGCGCCAAGCGTGCGCCACGCCTTCCGGCGGGCCGATGCGAGCGCCGCTCTCTGCGCCGCGTCTAACGCGCGACCAGCACGCCGAGCAGAAAACCGGTGCCCGCCGCGAGCGCGAGCGAGCGCCACGGGTTATGGCGCACATAGTGCTCGGTGCTGACCGCCGCCCCGCGATACCGGCGATGCACGTTGCGTTGCGCATCGCCGAGCGCCGATTGCAGCGTTTCCACGTGCGTGCCGAGCCGGTCGCGCAAGGCGTCGACGCCTTCGCCCGGCACGTTGGCGGCGAGTCGCAGCATTTCCTCCGAGTCCCTCAGCAGCACCCGAAGATCCTCGACGATCTTCTGTCCGCCGAGTGCAAGTTGTTGTGTGGTGTCAGTCATCGTTCACTCCTCGTCTGAGTCGGCGTTCGTGCGTTGCCGCGGAATCGGTGCGTCGACGGTGCAACAGTTCGGGCTTCGGGCGCACGATGCGGGTTGCCGGTTTGCGCTGGCCGGCGGCGCCGCGACGTAGCCGTCAAACCTCGCACGACTCGATCAAACGGTCAATGATGCAATGCATGTGCCCGGTATATTTACCGCTCCAGCGCGCTGATAAAGCCAATTTCGCGCACTTTCGACCGATTGCTCGCACGGCTATTTCAGCGGCTGCCAGTTCGATTGCCGGAATCAGTGTCGAAGTGGTTAAATCGTCTTTTATGAGATAGTGGCTGTACGGTCTATCGCATTCAAGGCCTGCGCGCCGCAACACGAACTCCATTTGCACAGGACTTCCCTTTTTATGGCGTCAATCGATCTGGACTCGCCCACCGTGTCCGCCGGTGGCAATGCTTCGCCACAAGCGAAGCAGCGCGTCGCGGACGCCGTCGCGGGACTGAAATCGTACGGGCTGCTGTACGGCTCGTCGCCGGTAATGCTCGATCTGTACGAGCAGATCGAACGCGTCGCCGATACCGACGCGACCGCGCTGATCATCGGCGAATCGGGCACCGGCAAGGAGCTGATCGCCCGCACCATTCACGAGCGCAGCGGCCGCAAGGACGGCGCGTTCGTCGCCGTGAACTGCGGCGCGATTCCCGACGAGCTGATCGAAGCCGAACTGTTCGGCCACGAAAAAGGCAGCTTCACCGGTGCGGTCCAGGGCCGCGTCGGCTACTTCGAACATGCGAACGGCGGCACGCTGTTTCTGGACGAAATCACCGAAATGGCGCCGGTGCGCCAGGTCAAGCTGCTGCGCGCGCTCGAAACCGGCACGTTCTATCGCGTCGGCGGCAACGAGTTGATCAGCGGCAACGTGCGCGTGATCGCCGCGACCAATCGCGACCCCGCCGTAGCCGTCAAGGAAAACGGCTTGCGCGAGGATCTGATGTACCGGCTCGCGGTGTTTCCGCTGCGCGCGCCGCCGCTGCGCGAGCGCGAAAACGATCGCGAACTGCTCGCGCAACACTTCCTCGCGCAATTGAATCAGCAGGAAGGCACCAACAAGAGCTTCAGCAAACGCTCGATCGAAACGCTGCGTTCATGGTCGTGGCCGGGCAACGTGCGCGAGTTGAAGAACGCCGTATATCGCGCGTTCATTCTCGCGGAAAAGACGGTTGAATTGCCGCATCCGCATCTTGCGTCGCGAGTCAAGAAAGCGGTCACGCAAGGCGACGCGATGAGCGTGTGGATCGGCACGCCGCTCGCCGACGCGCAGAAGCAGATCATTCTCGGCACCCTCAAGTACTGCGGCGGCGACAAGCGACGCGCTGCCAAAGCGCTCGGCGTGAGCCTCAAAACGCTGTACAACCGGCTGAGCGCATACGGCGACGAAAGCGGGGAAGACGAAGCCGACTCATAGGCACGGTGCAACCCGAGCCGTCCGCCGATGGCGGCGGCCAGCTGTTGCGCTGTTCGTCATGATCCTTTCGCCGCGCGTTTCGCGGCACCGAATTCACCTGCTCAACGTCTCACGCCGACGGCAAATTCACCTGATGTCCCCAATACCTGGCAGAGCCAGGTAAGCCCGCCCATGCGACAGAAAACATCGCAGCGCACGATGTTTTGCAATTTCTTGCATTTTTTCGCTGCCAATTACAAAACGCATCCTGCACAATGCCGCTGCGTAATGAACGACGTGTCCTTCGTTTACACGCGCGAAGCGTGAACGCAGGCACCTGTACGGGCAGGGACGGGAGAAATGCAAAAGAACATGGTGTGGGCTGTCAACGCGAAGTCCGTTGTCGCTGGCAAACGCCCCCACGTAACAGCGCTGATCGCGCTGGCGCTGGCGGTTTCGTCGGCATTGAGCGGCTGCAGTTCGTTGTACACGGAAGGCGCGGTCGCGGGCGCCGGTGTCGCGGGCGCCGCGGTCGCCAACAAGGTCACCAGCAATGCGGCGGTCGCGACCGGTATCGGTCTTGGCGCGGTCGCCGCCGCGCGCGCCGGTGTGCAGTACTCGGAGCGCGTAGTTCACACGAATACGCAGAACAGCATCGCGCAGGCGGCCGGTCCGCTCGAGGTCGGCGCGGTCGCCCCGTGGAGCATCACCCACTCTTTCCCAATCGAAGACGACGAACACGGCCGCGTGACCGTCAGCCGTCTGATCAGCACCGGCCCGCTCGACTGCAAGGAAATCGTCTTTTCCGTCGATCAAAACGCAACGCGCGACAAGCCCGCGAGCAGCGCGTTCTACATCGCATCGGTTTGCCGTGATGGTCAGGACTGGCGTTGGGCATCGGCCGAACCCGCCACCGAGCGCTGGGGTGCGCTGCAATGAAATTGCGTTCGCTTGGCGGTCCGATGGGTGATCGGATGCGGCTCATCGCGGCTGGCGCGCTATGCGTCGGCGCGAGCCTGCTGGCGAGCGGCTGCGCGTCGATCGGCGCCGCGAGCGGCGCGGCGGCGGGTGTCGCGTCGGGCCTCGTGACCAGCAATCCGGCCGTCGCGCTCGGCGTCGGCGTGGCCGTGCAGGCCGCGACCGACGAAGCGGTCGCGCGCTACATGCGCAGCATGCACAAGGATCAGCAGGATCTGATGGCGGCGCTGGTCGGCACGATGCCGGTCGGCGAAACGAAACCGTGGTCGGTCAAGCACACCTTGCCGATCGAAAACGGCCATGGCGAGGTACGCGTGACCCGCGCGTTCAGCTCGGCGCTCGCGCTGTGCAAGGATTTCGTGTTCTCGGTGCAGGACGGCGACGGCCCGAACGCGCCCGAGAGGTGGTTCACGGCGAGCGCGTGCCAGCAGGACAAGGGTTGGAAGTGGGCGACGGCCGAGCCGGCGGTTGCACGCTGGGGCAATCTGCAATAAAAAAGCGGCGAGGTTTTCCTCGCCGCTTTTTTGTCTGAACCGCAGTCGTTTCCGCGGCAACCCAGGCTTAAGACTCCACGTCTTCCAGACTGAAGATTTCGGTCTGGTCGTTATACGAAAAGATCTCGCCGTAACGGCCCCAGTTGATGACCGCGTCGAGCGTCTCTTCCGCCGCGCTGTCCGACAGGAAGTCCTCGAGCTCCTGCTCGAAACGCACGCGCGGCGCGCGATGTCCGGGCCGCTCGTTCAACACCTTCTTGATCCGCGCCGCGAGCGGCACGTGCCGCAGCAGATGCTCGGCGAACATCATCTTCCGTTCCTGCGTGCCGAACTCGGAGAACACGCGCGCCGGCGGCGTCAGGAAAATGTCGCCCTCGCGCACGTCGGCGAAACCGAGGTGCTGCAGCACTTCGGCGATCGGGAACAGATCGTCGACCTCCAGATGCAGCGAGCGCGCGATTTCCGGCATGTCCGCGCGGCCGTGATACGGCGCGGCGGCGAGCGTTTCGATCAGACCGGCCATCAGGTTGGTCGACACGTGCGGCAGCCAGCTACCGAGCTCCAGCCCCTTCTTGGTCTTTTCGTCGGTCTGACGCGCGGTCATCTTCGCGTAGATCTCGTCGACGAGGCGGCGAAATGCCGGGTCCAGACGGTTGCGCGGATGCTTGAACGGCACCTTGATCTCAGCGATCACGCGGCCCGGGTTCGACGACAGCACCAGAATGCGGTCGCACATGAACACCGCTTCCTCGATGTTGTGCGTCACGATCAGCACCGCCTTGATCGGCATGCGCCCCTGCGTCCACAGATCGAGCAGGTCGGTACGCAGCGTTTCGGCGGTCAGCACGTCGAGCGCGGAGAACGGCTCGTCCATCAGCAGCAGCGTCGGATCGACGACGAGCGCGCGCGCAAAGCCGACGCGCTGGCGCATGCCGCCCGACAACTCGCGCGGATACGCGTTTTCGAAGCCGTCGAGGCCGATCAGGTCGATCGCGGCGAGCGCGCGCGTGCGCCGCTCCGACGCACCGACGCCTTGCGCCTCGAGACCCGCTTCCACGTTCTGCAGCACGGTCAGCCACGGAAACAGCGCGAAGGTCTGGAACACCATCGCGACACCCTTGGCCGGGCCTGCGAGCGGCTTGCCCATGTACGTGACTTCGCCGTCGGTCGGCTCGATCAGACCGGCGATGATGCGCAACAGCGTCGACTTGCCCGAGCCCGAACGGCCAAGCAGGCCGACGATCTCGCCCTCGCGCAGCGACAGATTCGCGTCGTCGAGGACGAGCAGTTCGCCCTGCGTCTTGTTGAAGCCGCGGCACACGTCCTTCACGCGCAGGATTTCCTCGCCGAGGCGCGGGGGCTTCGGCGGCGTCTGGATCGGCGCGGCGGTCATAGCAGCTTTAGGATTTTGCATCGCGTTAAGCCTTCATTTCTCAATCTAGACGGAGCTTGCCCTCGGCGTAGGCGTACATCGGACGCCACAGCAGACGGTTGAACAGGGTCACGAACAGGGACATCACGGCGATGCCCACGATGATCTTCGGATAGTCGCCCGCCGCGGTAGTCTGCGCGATATAGGCGCCGAGGCCATGCGCGGCGACCTTGGTATCGCCCCACTGCACGAACTCGGCAACGATGCTCGCGTTCCACGCGCCGCCCGACGCGGTGATCGCACCGGTCACGTAGTACGGAAAAATGCCCGGCAGCATCGCCTGACGCCACCACTGCCAGCCGCGAATGTGGAAATTCTTGGCCGCCTCGCGGTAGTCGTTCGGATACGAGCTTGCACCTGCAATCACGTTGAACAGGATATACCACTGCGTGCCGAGCACGATCAGCGGCGATAGCCAAATGTCCGGATTCAGGTGAAAGCGCACGATCGCGATCACGAAAACCGGGAACAGCAAATTCGCCGGGAACGCCGCGAGGAACTGCGCGAGTGGCTGCATCTTTTCCGCGAGCGCGGGGCGCAGGCCAATCAGCACGCCGACGGGCACCCAGATCACGGAAGCGATCGCGATCAGCACGACCACGCGCAGGAGCGTGATCAGGCCCAGCACGAACACGTGGCCGATCTCGTCGAGCGTCACGCCGGTACGCACATACAGGAACACGCGGTACACCACATACACCGTGGCGAGCAGCACGATCGCCGCCCAGATGAAGTCGCCGAGCTTCGAGTTCTTCTCGCGCTGCGGGATGTGAAAGCGCGGCGCGCTGAACGCCGGCAGTTGGAAGCGCACCCGAGCCGCGCGCGCGAACATCCAGCCGAGCGGCACGAGCAACCGGTGAATCAGCCGCGTGCGGCGGATCAGGTCGAGCAGCCACGATTCCGGCGCATCGCCCGAACTCGTGAACTCCATGCGGAACTTGTCCGCCCACGCGACGAGCGGCCGGAACAGCAACTGGTCGTAGGCGAGAATCACGACCGTCATCGCGAGGATGACCCAGCCGATCGCGTGCAGGTTCTTGTCGCTGATCGCCTGCGCCAGGTAGGCGCCGATGCCCGGCAGCGTAATCGTATGATTGCCGACCGTGATCGCTTCGGAAGCCACGACGAAGAACCAGCCGCCCGACATCGACATCATCATGTTCCAGATCAGGCCGGGCATCGAGAACGGCACTTCGAGTTTCCAGAAGCGCTGCCATGAAGTCAGATGAAAGCCGCGCGAGACTTCGTCGAGATCGCGCGGCACCGTGCGCAGCGACTGATAGAAGCTGAACGTCATGTTCCACGCCTGGCTCGTGAAGATCGCGAAGATCGCGGCGAGTTCGGCGCCGAGCACGCGCCCCGGGAACATCGCGAGGAAGAACGTGACCGTGAACGAGATGTAGCCGAGCACCGGCACGGACTGCAGGATGTCGAGGATCGGCACCAGCACGAGACCGGCGCGGCGGCTCTTGGCGGCCAGCGTCCCGTAGACCAGCGTGAAGATCAGCGACGCGACCATCGCCGCGAGCATGCGCAGCGTGGTGCGCATCGCGTACTCGGGCAGGTTGGCCGGATCGAGCGAGATCGCCTGCGTCTTTAGCGTCGACATCGGCGCGAGCGTCTCGTGAAAGCCGATCGACGCCATCGCGATCAGGCAGATGATCAGCGGGAACGCGACGAAGTCCCAGCGGTTGGGCAACACGCGCCATGCCGACGCATTGGCGGTGCGGTTCAGGTTGAAGCTGAAATCCATCAGATGCCCTCCCTCTTCAAACAGGCATTCGAACGCTCGAAGGAGGCCGCGGCTGCTCCGCGGCGGTCTATGGGTCGGTCCGGAAAGCGGAAATCAGGCATGGCAAAACGCGCGTGCGTGGTAAATCGTTAGCGTTGGAGACACATGGTCCGGCAATGGACTGGTTCGTGAACGCGTCGCCCACGACCACAACCATCACGCCGAACTCCTGTCGCCGCGGGCGCCGCCCGAGGGCTGGCGGGCTTTTCTCGTTTTGGACGGCACGACACTACACCATCCTATGTTTCAGGCACAACCTTTCGCCGCAAATTGCGATACGGCCTCGCGAGGCCGTGGCGTAAGGCTTCAGCAAGCCCCGGCACGCGTCGCCGCGCCGCACTGTACCCTGCTGCCGCGTGCTTCAGCGTGACACGTCGCGAGGCCGTCTCGCGGCGTGGCGCGCAAGCCACATCGGCGCATCGCCCCCGGCCATCGTCGCTCGATCGCTTCATTGGCCCGCACAGCTATCAAGAAAGCGGCGCGGCTGCCGTTAAGAACCTGATCGGCGCGGCATATGCAGGCGGCATCCCAGCAATAACGGTGGCATCGTGCCCCGCGACGGTTAAAATCGGGAAACGACGTACCTGTTTATCAGCGGATCATCCCGGGCATGGCGACGGCGCAGCGCACGTCGCTCGCGACGGGACGAAACCGCAGCTGATGCAGATAACGACACAGCGTTGAGAGCGCGCTGCCCACGAACGAGCAAGTTGCATGTCACAGCCAGACGGATCAGAGGGTCGATGAACAGGACAACCTTGCGCCAGGTAGCCGGGCCGGTCAGCTTCGTGCTGATCGTACTCGTCTGCTGGTTCGTGGCTGGCATGGTCGCGGACCGGATGGTACAGCAAGAGCTGGACGCGGCGTTGCGCACGCAGCGGCAAATGTCCACGTCGATCGTCGACAACATGGCTGAAGTGATTGCCAGCGACCTCGCGATGTCCCGCGCCATCCCCGCAACCATGGCCGAAATGGACGTGGTCCAGCGTGCCCTCGTGCAATCGCAGAATTATGCCGTGAACAGCGAGGCGGGGGAACCCGCCTTGCGAGCCGCCTTGCTCAAGGATCCGAAGATGGCCGGGGTCAGCAGGTTCCTGCACGAAGCGCAGGGCTTCTCCGGGCTCGATCAGGTCTGGATCGTCAACGCGAACGGCATTTGCGTCGCGTCGAGCGGCACGATGTCGAACCCCGAGGGTGCGCAGCAATCGTTCGTCGGCGTGGACATGCGCGCGCGCGGCTATCTGACCAACGCGCTGCTCGGCGCATTCTCCGAAGCCTACGGCGTGGGTCGCGCGAGCGGCGAGCCGGGCATCTTCATCGCCGCGCCGGTGTACGCGGACGGGCTGCTGGTCGGCGCGGTGGTCGCGAAGGTCGGCATCGCGCGGTTGCGCCACTGGGTCGCGCACGCGGGCACCTTCGTGTCCGACGACAACGGCGTCATCATCATGGCGCACAACAGCGCGCTCGAAGGCCACGCGTTGCCGAACTCGCGCGTCACGCTGATGAGCCCCGCCGAGCGGCGCATCATCTACCGGCGGGAGACGTTCCCCGACATGCTGATCCGCGAAGACACGCAAGTGCGTGAGCAGGCGCCGTGGGTGCCGGCGTCGGTCGCCGCGCAGCTG
This sequence comes from Paraburkholderia sp. CI2, assembly GCF_014201055.1. NCBI lineage: Bacteria > Pseudomonadati > Pseudomonadota > Betaproteobacteria > Burkholderiales > Burkholderiaceae > Paraburkholderia > Paraburkholderia sp. CI2. The sequence goes on along the minus strand of NZ_JACHDL010000004.1, from coordinate 279,062 downwards.
TTCGGCATGATCGAACGGCCGGCCCCGGCGCTCTATCAGAACCGCGGCGGCCTGAACTCGGGTCTCTCCGCGCACCTGGTCGATCCGCTCGCCGCGTGGCCGGAGCTGCTGCGCAACCACAAGCGCGACCACCTGCTGGTGTTCCTGACGCTGGCCGGCACCGTCGCGCTCGCGTGGGTGATCACCGTGTCCTACGTGCGCGAGCGGCGCCACCATCGCGCGACACGCGATCTCGCCGAGCAGTTGCAGTCGGCCAATACGCTGCTATCGGCGGAGGCGCGGCACGATGCGCTGACCGGCGCGCTGTCGCGGCGCTATTTCCTCGACCTGCTGCGCCACGAGATCGATCGCGCGCACGCGGGGCGCGAGCCGCTGTGCATGGCGATCGCCGATCTCGACCACTTCAAGCAGATCAACGACCGCTTCGGCCACGCCGCCGGCGACCGCGCGCTCGAACATTTCGTCGATACGTGTCGCGCCGAGCTGCGTGGCTCCGACGCGGTCGGCCGGCTCGGCGGCGAAGAGTTCGGCCTGCTGCTGCCGGCCACCGATCTGACGGGCGGGCGCGAAGTCGTCGAGCGTCTGCGGCTGCGGTTGAAAGCGGTGCCCTCGCCGAAGCTGCCGGCCTCGGCGGGGCTGAGCGTGAGCATCGGCATCACCGAACTGTCGCCCGACGATCTGCCCGAGCGTCTCATGAGCCGCGCCGATACCGCGCTGTATGCGGCGAAGACCGGCGGGCGCGACCGCACCGAAGCACTGCCGCCCGACGATACGGCGCCGCCTACGCGCACCGCGGTGAATGCCTGGTGAATGCCTGGTGAATGCCTGGTGAATGCCTGGTGAATGCCTGACGCTCGCCGAAATATTCAGCGCGCGACGGTATCGCCCTCTCCGCTCAGCCAACCCACGCCGACACCCTGCCCCGCGCTGAAAACGACGCCGAGCCTCCCACAACGAAGCAGGTATCATCAATCCTGATATCGGATTGTCACTACCGCACTAACGGGAGATTCGCATGAAGGGAAATCTGGTGATCGTCTGTCGCGATCACGACGCTGATGCTTTCGACCATCTGCTCGCCGAATACGGCGCGTTCCAGACGCGTCTGTCGTCGACCGCGTGGTATCTGAAACTGGAGGTCGCGCCGGAACTGATTCAGGAGGAAATACTCGCGCGCCTCGGCAAATATACGACGCACTATATTTTCGAGGCGGAGTCGGTGACGTGGAATACCGTCGATAGCGAAACGGCGAACGCGTTGAATACGCTGTTTTCGGACTGAGCTCTCGCCGCTCGCGATGCCGACGCCTCGCGCGCGCATCGCGACTCCAACACCCCTGCTTCTACCAGGCGTTTTCCGAGGCGGTCGCGACCCGCGGCAGCACGTCGAACGGAAAACTCATCAACACCCGCAAACCGCGGCCGCCATGATTGCCGATTTCCCATTCACCGCCCGCGCGCCGCACGAGCCGCTCGACGATCGCAAGGCCCAGCCCGCTATGGCCGTTGCCGCCTCGCGCCGGATCGAGCCGCACGAACGGCCGGCTCGCGTTGATCAGGTCCTGGGCGGCGATGCCCGTGCCGCTGTCGCTAATTGATAGCGTAAAGCTCTGCGGTGTGCGCGCGGTCGCGACGACCACCGGCGGCGCGCCATACGCATGCGCGTTGTCGATCAGATTCGACAGAATCCGGTCGAGCGTGGCCGCCGGCAGCAGAAATGACGGCCCCGCGTTCAGTTCCGTGTGCACGGTCGGCGCACTGGTGGCCACCGCCCGATAGCTGCGCACGACACGTTCGCACTGCGCATCCACTTCCACGGGTTCGCTGCGGTCCGCGCCGTCGTGCGCGAACAGCAGGAACTGCTCGACGATATGCGTCATCGAATCGACGTCGCGCACGACGCCGTCGCGCGTCTTCGCATCGTCCATCATTTCGGCGCGCAGCCGCAGACGCGCGAGCGGCGTCTTCAGGTCATGCGCGACACCGGCAAGCATCACCGCGCGATCGTTCTCGGTGCGCGCGACTTCCTGCACCATCTGATTGAAGCCATGGGTGAGTTGCCGCAACTCGCGCGGCCCGCGCTCGGGCACCGGTGGCACCGGCAGCCCGCGACCGAAGCGCGCCACCGCCTGCGCGAGCAAGCGCAGCGGCCGCTGTAGCGCCCAAGCAGCGAACAGCGCCGCCATCACCGCAAACGAGAAAATGATGACGAGCCACAAGACCGTGCGGTCGAGCGAGCGCGGCATGCGCAGCGGCTGCACCGGCACGACGATCCAGTTCTGATCGGTCACGGCGCGCACCCATAGCATGGGCGGAGCGCCGGGCGGACCGACGCGCACCTGGGTGTCGGCCGGCATGCGGTCGCGCACGTCCTCGACGAAACGCGCGAGCGGCGGCGGCATGTTAGCGCTGGCCGCCGGCACGTCCGGGCTCGCCGGGTCGACCAGCTTCACACGCGACGGCAGCGGTTGATCCGGTGTGCGGGCGACGTGCTGACGCACCGCGTCGACGAGGAAGGTCGCTTCCTCGACCGCGTAGCGCGTTTGCAGTTGCGAACGTTCGAGTCGCATCAGCGCGTACCACGCGAAATGCGACAGCAACAGCACCGCGACGACGAGCAGCGCGAGCCGCCCGAACAGCGAATCAATGGGCCGACGCATGCTGCTCGCCGTCCGGCACGAACACGTAACCACGGCCGCGCACGGTCTGGATGAAGCGCGGCGTGGATGGATCGGTTTCGAGAATGCGACGCAGGCGCCACACCTGCACGTCGATGCCGCGGTCGGTGCCGTCGTACTCGGGACCGTGCAGCAGTTCCAGCAGGCGCTCGCGCGTGAGCGTGCGCATGGGGTGATTGACGAAAATCTTCAGCAGCGCGAACTCGCTGCCCGACAGCGGGAGCGGCTTGTCTTCGAGATGCAGCGTGCGCGACTGGAAATCCAGCGTGAAGCGGCCGAAGCTGAACGGCTCGCGCTGCTCGGGCGCGGCCGCCGACGGCAGCGTGCGGCGCCGCCGCAGCACCGCCTGCACGCGCGCGAGCAGTTCGCGCGGATTGAACGGTTTGCCGAGGTAATCGTCCGCGCCGAGTTCGAGCCCGACGATACGATCGACGTCGTCCGCACGCGCGGTCAGCATGATGACGGGGATATCGTCGCCCGACGCACGCAGCTTGCGCAGCGCGGTGAGGCCGTCCACGCCGGGCATCATCAGGTCCAGCACGATGAGGTCGGGGCGCTCGCGCTCGAGGCGCCGTTCGAGCGAGCCCGCGTCGTGCAGCACCGAAACTTCGATGCCCTGACGGGCGAGATAGTCGCGCAACAGATCGCGCAGTTCGACGTCGTCGTCGACGACCAGGATTTGAGTAGCCATGGAATGAAGTTTAACGCGCAGCCAAAAGGGATTTCGTTTTCCAAACGGTCTGAAGGGTTACCGGGTGTTACGGTGAAAGCCGCACGTAATTGCTGGTAATAGCGGCGTCCGGGCGCGTAACACAGCGATGCACCCGGTTCTCTACGCTGTGCCTTACCGAGTGCAGGCAGTCCAAAGACCGGTTGCTTCGTCGGCTATTCCATTACAAGGAGCCTCATATGTCCACCAAAAAGATGTCGCGCGTTCTCGCCGTTGCTGCCACCGCTCTCGCCATCGGCGCGGGCGCCGCTTACGCCGCCCAACCCGCCGAGCAGGCGCACGGCGGGCCCGGCGGCTGGCATGGCCACTTCATGAAGGAACTGACCCAACTCCACGACCGGCTAAAGCTGAACGCGGATCAGGAAAAGCTGTGGCAAAACGCGCTCGATACGATGAAGCAGAACCACGAAGCGATGCGCGCCAACCACAAGCAGGTTCAAGACCAGTTCAAGGCCGCACAGCAACAGCCGATCCTCGATCTGAACGCGATGGCCGCGACGCATCAGCAGATCGAGCAGAAGGACGCGCAACTGCGTCAGCAAACCACCGACGCGTGGCTGAAGTTCTATAACGGCCTGAACGACCAGCAGAAGACCACCGTCAGCACGGCGCTGAAGCAGCGCTTCGCGCGGATGGAGCAGCGTCACGAGAAGATGCGCGAGCGGTGGGAGCATCACAAGGGCGCCGCGTCGGCGCCGGCCGCCAATCAATAAGCGGCGCATTCGCGAGGCGGACCAGGGAGGGCGCCTCGCTAATAGAAAAACGCCACGGAAGAGGTTTTCCGTGGCGTTGCTGTTTGGCGCTGCTCGCCGCTCGATCGGCGGCCCGCGCGAATCAACTGCTTGAATCAGCCGTTCAACTGACCCAGATCGAACAGCAGCACTTCCGCGTCGTCGCCCTTTTCCAGCGTCACCGTGTCGACGTCGCTGAGCTTCGCGGCATCGCCCGCCTCGAGCACCGTGCCGTTCACGCTCAGCGTGCCGCGCGCGACGTGCAGATAGCCGAGGCGCCCCGCCGGCAGCGCGAACGTCGCGTGTTCGGCGCCGTCGAACAGTCCCGCGTAGATCGACGCGTCCGCATGGATCGTCACCGAGCCGTCACGGCCGTCGGGCGACGCGATCACGCGCAGGCGGCCGCGCTTGCTGTCGGCGTCGAAGCGCTTTTCCTCGTAGCCGGGCTGGTCGCCCGCGCGGCGCGGGATGATCCAGATCTGCAGCAAGTGCACGAGTTCGTCGCGCGACGCGTTGAACTCGCTATGCTGCACGCCGGTGCCCGCGCTCATGCGCTGCACGTCGCCGGGACGGATCGTCGAGCCATTGCCCATGCTGTCGCGATGCGCGAGCGCGCCTTCGAGCACATACGTGACGATCTCCATGTCGCGATGCCCGTGCGCGCCGAAACCCTGACCGCCGGCGATGCGGTCTTCGTTGATCACGCGCAGCGGCCCGAAGTGCACGTGCTCGGGGTCGCGGTAATCGGCAAACGAGAAGCTGTGATACGAGTCGAGCCAGCCGTGGTTGGCGTGACCGCGTTCTGCGGAGCGGCGAATCTCGATCATGGAAAGTCTCCCGGTAAGTAATCAATCAGAGCGATGCCGGGAATGTAGGGGTTGCGCCCCCTTATAACAATCGTGCGCAATCGCACCGCAGCGTTCCATCGCTGCATGCAATCGCGCGACCGGCGAGCCCATCGCGCGGAAAGCCCGGCGCCCGGCAGCCCGGCGCCCGGATGCCCGGCGCCCGCAAAACCGCGCCGGCGTCGCGCACGCACAACGCGTTGCACGGCGTCTTGCCGCTCGATGCCGCGCTGCGCTGGCAGCTTGCCGCTCTTCGGGTAAAATACCGCGCTTTTCAAGCCGCGTGGACGTCCGCGGGACGTGCAGGCCGCGCCGGCAAGCCTCGGCGGGCGGGCCGCAACCGGTGCGCGACGGGCTTCGACTCGGCACCACACCGTGCGAGCCACGCCCGATAAGCACCGAACGCGCCGGACCGGCGCGCCACGTCGGACGAACCGCCCGCGCAAGGACGACCAGAGCGCGGCGACAATCCCTGCGGCACGGCAATTTTGACCGCCTAGAATAGCGACCGTCTGCCCTCGGCCGGTGCTCGTCGAGTCGTGTCATTACGACGATCAGTTTGATTCAGGAGAAACATGAAGAAGTTCGCACTGTGCGTGGCTCTGGCAGTCATGGCCACCGGCGCGACGGCGAAAGAATGGAAAACGGTGCGCATCGGGGTCGACGCCAGTTATCCGCCATTCGAATCGAAGGCGCCTGATGGCGACATCGTCGGTTTCGATGCCGATCTGACCCGCGCGCTGTGCGCGAAGATGAACGTGAAGTGCGTGTGGGTCGCGCAGGATCTCGATGGCATCATCCCGGCGCTGAAAGCTCGCAAGTTCGACGCGATCGTTTCCTCGCTGAGCGTCACCGATAAGCGCCGCGAGCAGATCGACTTCTCCGACAGGATGCTCGACGCGCCCGCCCGCATGATTGCGAAAACCGGTTCGCCGCTTCGGCCCACCCCTGAATCGCTGAAAGGCAAGCACGTCGGCGTCGAGCAGGGTTCGACGCAGGAACAGTACGCGAAGGCCTGGTGGGAGCCGAAGGGCGTGCTCGTCGTGTCGTACCAGAATCAGGACGAGGTGTACGCGGATCTCGCGTCGGGGCGCCTCGACGCCGCGCTGCAGGACGAAGTGCAGGCCGACGCCGGTTTTCTGAAGACGCCGCGCGGCAAAGGGTTCTCCTGGGCCGGTCCGGAAGTGAAGGATCCGCAGACGATCGGCGAAGGCACCGCGATCGGTCTGCGCAAGGGCGATGCCGAGCTGAAGGCGAAGTTCAATCAGGCGCTCGCCGAGGTTCATCAGGACGGCACGTTCAAGAAGCTCGAAAAGCAGTACTTCGATTTCGACATTTATCCCGGCCGTTGAGCGAAACAGGCAGGATACTGCGTGGTAAGCCGGCTCGTGCCGGTGGCAGTGAAAGCGGCAACGAAGGTGGCGACACCAGGCAGTAGATTCACCAGGCAGTAGATTCAAAACAATCCGAGACGAAAGTCCCACAAGCGCGCTGCAGGAGCACCAACGTTTCTGCAGCATGATTTGCACAGCGGCACGCTGTGCGCTGCGGATCACGGCGAGCCAGGCGCTCGTCCCCGACGCGGCGCTACGCGGACCGCGTCTTTCGCGGTGCGCGTAGCGCATCGTCGTGGACTACCTATGTTCCTTCAAGGCTACGGCCCGCTGCTTCTCAGCGGCACCTGGCAAACCGTCAAGCTGGCGGTGTTCTCGCTCGCGCTCGCGTTCGTGCTCGGCCTGCTCGGCGCGGCGGCGAAATTGTCGAAGAACCGTCTGTCGAACGGCATCGGCACGGTGTATACGACGCTCGTGCGCGGCGTGCCCGATCTCGTGCTGATGCTGCTGCTGTTCTATAGCATCCAGATCTGGCTGAACAACCTGACCGACGCGCTCGGCTGGGAGCAGATCGACATCGACCCGTTCGTGGCCGGCGTCGCGGTGCTCGGCTTCATCTACGGCGCGTACTTCACCGAGACGTTCCGCGGCGCGTTTATCGCGGTGCCGCGCGGCCAGCTCGAAGCGGGCGCCGCCTACGGCATGACGAGCTGGCAGGTGTTCTCGCGCGTGATGTTCCCGCAAATGATGCGCTTCGCGCTTCCGGGCATCGGCAATAACTGGCAGGTGATGGTCAAGGCGACCGCGCTCGTGTCGATCATCGGTCTCGCCGACGTCGTCAAGGCCTCGCAGGACGCCGGCAAGGGTACCTTGCGGTTCTTCTTCTTTACCCTGCTCGCGGGGGCGATCTATCTCGTCATCACCACCGTGTCGAACTTCGTGCTGATGTACCTCGAAAAGCGTTACTCGACCGGCGTGCGAAAGGCGGATCTATGATCGAGATCATTCAGCAATACTGGCGCAACTATCTGTTCACCGACGGCTATCGCTTCACCGGCGTCGCGATCACGTTATGGCTGCTGGTCGTGTCGATCGGCCTCGGCTTCTGCCTGTCGGTGCCGCTCGCGGTTGCGCGCGTGTCGAAGAAGAAATGGCTCGCGGGCCTCGTGTGGCTCTATACGTATATCTTCCGCGGCACGCCGCTCTACGTGCAGCTGCTGCTGTGCTACACGGGTCTCTACAGCCTCGAGATCATCCGCAACAACGAGCTGACCAACGCGTTCTTTCGCGATGGCATGCACTGCACGCTGCTCGCGTTCACGCTGAATACCTGCGCGTACACGACCGAAATCTTCGCGGGCGCGATCAAGGCGACGCCCTACGGCGAGATCGAAGCGGCGCGCGCGTACGGCATGTCGTCGTTCACGCTGTACCGGCGCGTGATTCTGCCGTCGGCGCTGCGCCGCGCACTGCCCTACTACAGCAACGAAGTGATCCTGATGCTGCACGCGACCACCGTCGCGTTCACGGCCACGGTGCCGGACATCCTGAAGATCGCGCGCGACGTGAACTCCGCGACGTACCAGTCGTTCAATGCGTTCAGCATCGCCGCGCTGCTGTATCTGTGTATTTCTTTCGCGCTCGTGTGGCTGTTCCGCCGCGCCGAGCGTCGCTGGCTCGCTTACCTGCGGCCGCAAGGCAAGTAACTGCGCGTCCCTGGACAAGCAAGCTCGTTAAGGATCCTGATGAACTCCAAGAAGCAGAAGCTCTTCGTCGACGAGCTTCACAAAAAGTACGGCGACAACGAAGTCCTCAAGGGCGTGTCGCTGAAAGCCAATGCCGGCGACGTGATCAGCGTGATCGGTTCGTCCGGTTCGGGCAAGAGCACGATGCTCCGCTGCATCAACTTTCTCGAACAGCCGAACGCGGGGCGCATTTTCGTCGACGGCGAGGAAGTGCGCACGCAGACCGCCAGGGACGGCGCGTTGCGCGTGTCGGACCCGAAGCAGTTGCAGCGTGTGCGCACCAAGCTTTCGATGGTGTTCCAGCACTTCAACCTGTGGTCGCACATGAACGTGCTCGAGAACATCATCGAGGCGCCGGTGCATGTGCTCGGTCTGAAGCGCAAGGAAGCCGAGGACCGCGCGCGCGAATATCTGGAGAAGGTCGGTCTCGCGCCGCGTCTCGAGAAGCAGTATCCGTCGCATCTGTCGGGCGGCCAGCAGCAGCGTGTCGCGATTGCGCGGGCGCTGGCGATGCACCCCGACGTGATGCTGTTCGACGAGCCGACCTCCGCGCTCGACCCGGAGCTCGTCGGCGAGGTGCTGAAGGTAATGCAGAAGCTCGCCGAGGAGGGCCGCACGATGATCGTCGTCACGCACGAAATGGGCTTCGCGCGCAACGTGTCGAACCACGTGATGTTTCTGCACCAGGGCCGCGTCGAGGAAGAAGGCCATCCCGACGAAGTGTTCAGGAACACGAAGAGCGAACGTCTGAAGCAATTCCTGTCGGGCAGTCTCAAGTAATAAAATTACCCGCGACTTATGATGCGAATGGCATAGAAAATGTAGTCAATGTAGTTTTACAAGGCGCTTACGAGCGCCTTTTTCGTTTTCACCATGTCCTTCCGCCCGGCCATTCGAACGACGAAAAAGCGCCGAAAATCCCACAAAACGGGCCATTCAGACCGAGTTTTCGCCCTAACCTGCCGCTTTTGACTCGTCAATAGTGACAATCCTTAATACGACCCCTTCCAAGCCGCGATTCCCTTGCCGGACAAGGCTCTGCGCCTTTTCCCGAGGAACTCCTTCGGGTCCCAGCCCACATTCGTATTGCAATTTGGCGACACCCCCTGTTGGCGGTACTAATTTCTTCTCCCAGTTAAAGTTATTTTTGATAAATTGGTAACCAAAGTACCAAAACAAAGTTGATTAAAAGTAGTTTCACTTCAAAACACAGAGGAGAACCGGTCGGCGTGGGATCGGCATGACGCAAAGATAGCTCGACGCTACATGTCATGGCAGGAGAATCCCTATCCACCCGCCACTCTCCCCTGGTACCGCTTTCTGTTCGGTGCTTATCGCGTCCGAACACCACTCGCAGTACTGGGTTTCTTTTTTTTGACAGGGTATGGAGGAGAAGATGAAGAAAGCTTTGCTCGTCGCTGCGCTGATGTCGGCCGGCGTTGTTGCACACGCTCAGAGTAGCGTCACGCTGTATGGCCGTTTGGATGCAGGTCTCGAGTACATGTCCGGCGTCCCGACCGGCGCTAACGCCAACGGCGCGGCCAACACCAGCTCGAACCGCTTCAAGGCGGAAAGCGGCGACTGGGGCACCAGCCTGTGGGGCATGAAGGGTGTCGAGGACATTGGCGCCGGCAACAAGATCCTGTTCCAGTTGGAAGGCGCGTTCAACACGATGACGGGTGCAGGTCCTGGCGGCGGCGGTCTCTTCAATCGCTGGGCAACGGTCGGTATTTCGAACAACCAGTACGGTACGTTCACGATGGGCCGCATGCTCTTCATCTCGAACGGCGTGTGGGACTTCGACCCGTTCGGTCAGTCGAACTGGTCGTCGGCATCGCTGGTGCGTGGCCGCAACTGGCCGCAGTCGAGCAACAACTTCGCGTACCAATCGCCGAAGATCGCAGGCTTTGACTTCTACGGTCAGTACGCGCTGTCGAACGCGACGAGCTGGAACGGTAACGGCTCGACGCCGCAAGGTCGCGAAGCTGGCGCGCAGGTCACCTACACGACGGCGCTCTTCCAGGTCCGCGGTCTGTACGACGAAATCCGCAACCCGGCGAACGGCCAGTTGTGGGGTGGCCCGGTCGCCAACAACGGTATCAATACGGCTAACACGGCCAACGGCGTATTCGCGGCATCGCGCGAGTACTCGGCTCTGCTGAACGTGTTCCTCGGCCAGTTCAAGATTCAGGCCGCTTACCAGGCAGTCCGTTCGGCAGGCGCAACGGGCGTTATGCCCGGCCAGCCGACCACGCTCAATCACGAATGGGGCGGTGTGACGTGGCAGGCAACGCCGGCTGCAGCACTGATCGCGGCGGTCTACCACGTGAACGGCAACAACGGCGCGGGCAATGCGACGATCTACACGATCGGCGGTTCGTACAACCTGTCGAAGCGCACGCTGCTCGACCTGCAGGCAGCGACGGTGCGCAACAGCCGCAATGCTAACTTCGGTCTGAACGCGAACAATGCGGGCTTCGCCGCTGCAACGGACAACCCGCTGCAAGGCCGCCAGCAAAGCGGCGTGTACGCAGGTATCCAGCACTCGTTCTAAGCGAACGGTGCGCCCCGAGGGTCATATCCCTCGGGGTGTAACACGAATTTCTTCGAGAGAATCTTTTTCACGCTGCTGCGAGAGGCGCGTATCGGTGCAATATCCGCAAGGGTATTGCACCGTTTTTTATTCGGCGCACGGTTTTTGCCGTTGCGCGCACCGGGCCGGTGCGTGATTGCGTCGGCTTATACCGCTGCTTCGTTCTCTTCGCCGGTACGGATACGGATGACGCGCTCGACGTCCGCGACGAAGATCTTGCCGTCGCCGATCTTGCCGGTACGCGCCGCGCCGATGATCGCGTCGATGACCTGATCGCACTGGCTGTCCGCGACCACGACTTCGATCTTCACTTTCGGCAGAAAGTCGACCACGTATTCCGCACCACGATAGAGCTCGGTATGCCCTTTCTGGCGGCCGAACCCCTTGACCTCGGTAACGGTCAGGCCGGTGAGGCCGACTTCCGCGAGGGCCTCGCGCACTTCGTCGAGTTTGAACGGTTTGATGACTGCGGTGATGCGCTTCATGGCGAACCTCGTCTCTTGATGGGAAGAGTGGAAAGGAAAAGGATGATTTTTATTCTACGCCGCGCCGGATGCATTGCGGCATCCGCGCGCGGGTGTCGTCTTTCACTCCACCGGTTCGGTGTAGCGCGACGTGATCGGATAACGCCAGTCGCGGCCGAACGCGCGATGCGTGACGCGAATGCCGATCGGCGCCTGACGGCGCTTGTACTCGTTGATCTTGATCAGGCGCGTGACGCGCTTCACGTCGTCGACCTGATAACCCGCCGCGATGATCTCCGCGAGCGAACGGTCCTCCTCCATATACATGCGCATGATCGCGTCGAGTACTTCGTATTCGGGCAGGCTGTCCTGGTCGGTCTGGTTCTCGCGCAGCTCAGCGGACGGCGCGCGCGTCAGAATCCGCTCGGGAATCACGTCGCGCGTGGCAAACGTGGTGGCCGCGTTCCGATAGCGGCACAGCCGGTACACGAGCGTCTTCGCGATGTCCTTGATCACCGCGAAGCCGCCGGCCATGTCGCCGTACAGCGTGCAATAGCCGACCGCCATCTCGCTCTTGTTGCCGGTGGTCAGCACGATCGAGCCGAACTTGTTCGACAGCGCCATCAGCAGCGTGCCGCGAATGCGCGCCTGAATGTTCTCTTCGGTCGCATCTTCGGCGCGGCCCGCGAACTCCTCGGCGAGCGAGCCGCGGAATGCGTCGAACATCGGCGCGATCGCGATCTCGTCGTAACGCACGCCGACGCGGCGCGCCATCTCGGCGGCGTCGCTGGTCGAGATATCGGCCGTGTAGCGCGACGGCATCATCACCGCGCGTACCTTGTCGGCGCCGAGCGCATCGCATGCAACGGCCAGCACGAGCGCCGAATCGACGCCGCCCGACAGACCGATCAAAGCACCAGGAAAACCGTTCTTGCCGATGTAGTCGCGCACGCCCATCACGAGCGCCGCGTAGACCTGCGCTTCGATCGACTGCTCCGGCGCGATCGCGGCCGGCAGCGGCGTGCCAGCATCGAACTCCACGACAGCCGTGGCTTCCTCGAACTGCGCGAGCTTCGCGACGAGTTCGCCCCGCGCGTCGAGCACGAACGAACCGCCATCGAACACGAGTTCGTCCTGGCCGCCGACCATGTTCACGTAGACCATCGGAATACCGGTTTCGCGAATGCGCGCGCGCAGGATGTCGAAGCGCACCGCTTCCTTGTTCAGGTGGTACGGCGAGCCGTTCGGAATCAGCAGCACCTGCGCGCCCGCGGCCTTTGCCATCTGCGCGGCCGACGCATGCCACGCGTCCTCGCAGATCACGACACCGTACTTGACGCCGTCGAGTTCGAACACGAACGGCTGCGGGTCGGAGGCGAAGTAGCGTTTCTCGTCGAACACTTCGGTGTTCGGCAGATCCTGCTTGCGATAGGTGCCCTTCACTTCGCCGTCGACGATCAGCGACGCCGCATTGAACGTATCGACTGGCGGCACGCCGCGCTCGATCGGCGCGTTTGCATTACCATGGCCGTTCGCCGGGCGGTGCGCGAGGTTGTCCGACCCGTCGCGCAGCGGATGGCCGACGATCACATGCAGACCGGTGAACGGCTTCAACTGTGCGGCGAGATCGGCCAACGCGGCCGCGCTCGCGGTATAGAACGCGGGGCGCAGCAGCAGGTCTTCGGGCGGATAACCCGACAGAGCGAGTTCAGGCGCGACCAGCAGCTTCGCACCATCGCTGTGCGCGGCGCGCGCGGCGGCGACGATCTTCGCGACGTTGCCGGCGAAGTCGCCGACGGTGACATTGATTTGAGCAAGAGCGATTCGGGTCTTCATGGCAGGATCGACAGGCAAGCCTTCACGGCTCGCGGTACCGCGGCTCGATGGCTCGACGGGATTGAACAAACCGGATAAACGAACTCAACGAACGACGTGGCAGCTTCAGTTTCAGAGCGCCGCGCCGGTCATTGCATACAGTCACTCAGATTGAACCAGCAACGTATCGATTATCGCACGGGCATTCTGGCCTCGCCCTCCGAGGTGGACGCCGCCGAGTGGAACGCCCTCCTCGCCGCGCAGCCGCAGCCCACGCCGTTTTTGCGGCACGAGTTTCTGAGCGCGCTCAACGCGACGCAATGCGCGGTTCCCGACACCGGTTGGGCGCCGCAATTCGTCACGCTGACCGACGCGCGCACGGGCATGCTCGCGGCGGCGGCGCCCGTCTATCTGAAGGGACACTCGTACGGCGAGTACGTGTTCGACTGGGCCTGGGCCGACGCGTACAAGCGCAACGGCCTGCCCTATTACCCGAAGCTGCTGTGCGCGGTGCCCTTCACGCCGGTACAGGGCAGCCGGCTGCTGTCGGCGAACGAGCATGCGTTGCGCCATCTCGCGGCCACGTTGATGGCGTTCGCCGAGCAGGCCGAGGTGTCGTCGCTGCATGTGCTGTTTCCGACGCAGAGCGAAGCGGACGCGCTCACCGATATCGGCATGATGCAGCGCGAAGGCGTGCAGTTTCACTGGCTCAACGACGGCTATCGCGACTTCGAAGACTTTCTGTCGACGCTCGAACAGAAGAAGCGCAAGAACATCCGCGCCGAACGGCGCAAGGTGCACGAGGCCGGCATCACGATGCGACGGATCCGCGGCGCAGACATCGAGGATGCCGACTGGCGCTTCTTCAGCAAGTGCTATCGGCAAACCTATCGCGAGCATTTTTCGAGTCCGTATCTGAACCTCGATTTCTTCCGGATGATCGGCGCGTCGATGCCGGAGAATCTGCTGCTCGTGATCGCCGAATATGAAGGCAAGCCGATCGCGAGCTCGCTCGTCGTCTATCAGCGCGACGAGAAAACCGGCGGCACCTTGTATGGCCGCTACTGGGGCGCGCTCGAACACGTGCCGTGCCTGCACTTCGAAACCGCGTACTATCAGCCGCTCGAATTCTGCATCGAAGAAAAGCTCGGCGCATTCGAAGGCGGCGCGCAGGGCGAGCACAAGATGGCGCGCGGCTTTCTGCCCACGGTCACGCGCTCGACGCATTGGCTCGCGCATCCGGCGTTCGCCGATGCGGTCGGCCATTTTCTCGATAACGAAAAAAACAGCATCCACGCGTACGTGGACGAGCTGCGCGAACACAATCCGTTCAAAGGCTAGAAGCGCGGTTATGGCGTGGTTTCTCTATCTGCTCGAATGCTCGGACGGCAGCGTCTATACCGGCATCGCGACCGATGTCGCTGCTCGCTTCGAGAAACATCTGAGCGGCACGGGCGCGCGTTATACGCGCTCGCGCAAGCCGGTGCGGGTGCTGGCGTCGTTCGAGCTGGCGGACCGGTCGAGCGCGTCGAGCGCCGAGTATTGGGTCAAGCGGCTCACGGCGGCCGATAAACGGGCGCTGGCGGCCGGGGTGTTCACGCTGCAGTCGGTGTTGCCGGTTGCAGCGGTGAATGACGTCGCGGAAGACGGCGAGCGTTCCGACGGCTGAGTCGAGCTACCCCCTCGCCTCCCGCATCCTCTCCGTCAACAGCCGATGCACCCGCGCCAGCTCGCCCACCACATCTGCTTCCAGCGACGTCAACTGCTCGCGAGCGGGTAACTCGAGCCGCACCGGCCGTAACGTGCGATTCAGCGCGGCCTCGATCGCCGCGCTGATCGCCTCGACCCATTCGTCGAGTTCGCTATGCATGTCGCGACGGTTCGCGGTGAGGCGCAACTGCGTCGCGGTGCCGGCCATCCGTCGCAGCAGGCTCAGCACCGTCAGCGTGACGGTATCGGCCATCGAGTCCTCGAGCTTTTCGAGCCGCACGCGGCCGATCGCTTCTTCCGCGTTGTTGCTGGTGAGGCCCGCGGCGCGGCGCAATTGCTCGATCTCCTTGCCGCCATGCCGAGGCGCGTCGAGCGACGCGCGCAGATACGCGAGATTCGCGCGCACCGCGTCGCCGAGATAGACGCGCACATCGAGCTTCTCGCGCGTCGGCCATAGAAGGAACGTCGCGAGCAGCGCGAGCACGCAGCCGAGCACGTTGTTGCCGAGCCGCGTCAGCGCGAACGCCAACTCGTTGGCGCCCGGCGTCGCGAAGTCGGCGACCAGCACGAAGGTCGGCGTCAGGAACAGCACGAACAGGCTGTAACTGACGGGGCGCAGCGCCATCGTCGCCATCACCAGCGGGAACACCGCGAGCGAGATGCCGAGCGGCGAATGAATCGCATAGCCGATCGCCGCCGCGAGCACGCCGCCGACGATACTGCCCGTCGCGCGTTCGATGCTGCGCGGCCAGGTCGCGGCGATCGACGGCTGCAGGATCAGCAGCGTGGCCATCGTGGCCCAATAGCCGAACGGCAGACCGAGCGCGCGAATCACGACGAAGCCCGCCGTCGTCGTCACGCCGACACGCGCCGCATGGCGCAAGCCGACCGACTGCCACGACAGGTTGGCCTTCAGCGTCGACCACGCGCGCGCCGTATAACGCGCGACGCACGCGCTCCACGGCTCGACGTGCACCTCACGCGGCGCGAAATCGACGAGCTCGAAACCGGATTGCAGCTTCACCGGTTCGAGCAACGCGCTTTCGAGCCGATGCGCGAGACGCCGCAGACGCGCCTGCAGGTCCGCGAGACGTTCCCAGCGCGCGTCGCCGGTCGCGCTGCCGATGTCGCTGAGCACTTCGCCGATCGCATTGAGCGAGCGCACCGCGCGTTGCGTGCGGCGCGGATCGTCGGGCACTTTCGCGCCCGCGCCCGACACCGCGATCAGATACGCGAACAACGCTTCGCCATCGGTCAGCAAGCCGAGCAACGTGTCGTAGACGGCCGCCCCGCCCGCTTTCGAGGCGGGCACGTTCGCGAGCGCATCGCGCGAACGTTCGAGCGACGCGCGCGCATCGGCGCGAAAGCGCGCGGCATGCGTGGCCCATTCGCGCGGCGCGGCACGTCCGCCGACAAGCCGCGCGCTATCGAACGCGACATCGGCGAGGCGCAGATACACCGCGCGCAACGACGCGCGGCTCGCGCCGAATGGATGAATGCGCCACACCGTCAAGCTCAGCACGATCGCGAACAGGCAGCCGACCAGATAGACGCCGAGAAACGCGACACCCGCGCGCGCGTCGTGCATCGGCCGATCGACCATCACGACGCAGGCGGTCGCCGCGAGGATCGTCACCTGCGACGTGGCCGCGCCCCAGATGCGGCCGAACGCGCCGAGCGTCGTGAACGCGAGCACCGCGAGCGCGGCCCACGCGGCACCCGAGGCGGACGCGAACGCGGTCATGCCGCCGCACAGCGTCGACAGTAGCGCGAAGCTCATCATCGACATGAAGCGCGCGCGGTTCGAGCCGGCGGCATCGGCGAGGCAGGTCCAGAACGCGCCGATCGCCGCCCACGCAAATACCGGATCGTGCAGCACGTTGCCGAGCGCGAGCATCGCCGTCGACGCGCATGCCGCCCTCAAGCCCTCCGACAGATTCGCCTCGCTCGCCGCGAACGACACCATCCAGACCGGCCGCTTGCGATAGATCGCGGTGACGACCGAATGCAGCCGGGTCGACCAGCGCGGCGATGTCGAATGGGACTTGCTGCGGTTCATCATCCGGACCGTGGTTCTTGAAGTGATGGAAACGCGCGTTGATGCCGTGAGTTCGCGCGCGAGGTCGTGCGGCGAATGATAAGGGTTTACACCTAAATATAAAAATGCGTTCCGTTCATCGGAGCGATGCGTTCAGGTTATGCGCGCGAGACGAAGCGTGCGAGACGAAGATTGCGGCGCTTTTTGCACGGTAGTCGAATGCCGCGCAAATCAGATGAGAAAACCGCGCGGTCCTTGCGGACTCGCGCGGTTTTCGTACTGCATGCAGCAAGCGGATGAACGGCGGCGCGCTTAGTAGCGCTCCGCGGCTAGAAGATCGCGAAAGATTCTCACAAGATATTGATTTCATTGTCATTCCGCGCCCATTATAGGTGTTCGCCCCCGTCGCCAATCTTACGTTTTTCACTGCGACGCGCTTTTGACGGTCGACTGTATTCAGTCTGCCGTTGCCCGCGAAGCGCTGCCAAGGTCTCGCCTGTGTGCCTCCGGCCTGCCGAGAGACTGCAATCCAAAAGAGAAAAGGGAACCTGTATGCGCATCCCAATCCGTCTGTCTGGACCACTGGTACTGTCGGTAGCCGTCGCGCTTTCCATATCGGGACTTGGCGCACCGCCTGCATCCGCTGCTGGTGCACAGGGCACAAACTCAAACGAAGCGCCCTTCCTGCATGAAAACGATGCGGCAATGACGAAGATGATGACAGACATGTCCATCAAGCCGACTGGCGATGTCGACCGGGACTTCGTCGCCATGATGGTGCCTCATCATCAGGGAGCCATCGACATGGCGCAGGCCGAATTACGCTATGGAGATAACGAGCAATTGCGTCGTCTCGCCCAGGAAATCGTCGTCGAGCAACAGCAGGAAATCGTTGCCATGCGCCTCGCCCTCGGGCAGCCCCTGCCCCCTTCGGCACCCGCTCCAGACCAGCAGCAGCGCGTCCCGTCATCCGCAGACCACACACAATCGATGTCCAACCATGGCAGGCAGATGAACATGCCGAATCACACGCAACAGGAGCCCAAATGAAACGCACGCCGCTTCTCACCACCGCCCTGACCACAGCGGCACTGACTGCAGCGCAGTTCGCGTGGGCCGGACAGGTACCCGGTTCGTCGTCCGACCCAGACATTGCCGTGAGTCACCGCGACCGGGTCTATGCGGCCGAGCAATTCTCGAATACCGTCTCCGTCGTTGACCCGGCGGACAACAAGATGGTCGGGCTGATTCGTCTGGGCGACCCATCGCCGGGCAACTTCAGCCCATTGTACAAAGGCCAGTTGCTGGTGCACGGCATGGGTTTTTCGCCCGACCACCGGACAATTGCAGTCGTATCCATCGGCTCGAACTCGGTCTCGTTCATCGATACTCAGACGAATGCGGTCAAGCATGTTACGTACGTGGGCCGGTCGCCTCACGAGGCCTTCTTTACACCCGACGGGAAGGAGGTCTGGGTGACCGTGCGCGGTGAAAACTATGTTTCCGTGCTGGACGGTACAACCTTTGAAGAAAAGACCCGGATTACTGTGCCGGCCGGCCCGGGCATGCAAATCTTCTCGCCGGATGGAAAGTATGGCTACGTGTGCTCTTCGTTCAATCCCGAGACGAAGGTCATTTCGGTCGCCGACCACAAGATTGTCGGCACGGTGAAGCAGGCGAGCCCGTTCTGCCCGAACATCGCTGCGACCCCGGACGGCAAGCAGGTGTGGTTCACGCTCAAGGATGTGGGCAAGACTCAGGTCTTCGACGCGCGGCCGCCATTCGAACTTATCAAAACGCTCGACACGGGCCCGATTACAAATCACGTGAACATCGTGCATAACACCAACGGTACGTTCGCCTATGTGACCGTTGGAGGCCTGAATCAGCTCAAGGTGTTCCGGACCAACGACTTCTCGCAGATCGCGACAATTCCTGTCGGCAGTCTGCCGCATGGTCTATGGCCGTCCGGTGACGGCAGCCGCATCTACGTCGGCCTTGAAAACGCAGACGCGATGACCGCCATCGACACGCTGACAAACAAGGTCATTGCGACCGTACCCATTGGACAGGCGCCGCAGGCCGTAGCCTACGTACCGAATGCGGTCCCGGAAGGAGACGGCACGCAAAACACGCAGCCGCTCGGACTCGCCGGGCAGAGCATTCACCTGGTGCTGGTCCCCGTGGGGTCGGGCAAGCCGGCCGATGCCAGTAGTGCCCCCACGACTGTGGCGTTGTTTGACCAGGGTCTCCTGCAGGTCCTTCAGGCGGCCGTCACCGGTCTGCAACCGAAGCAGCCGTATGTACTGTGCCTTGCAGACAATCCTGACGGCAGCGGCAAGGTAGAGGCGCTAGCGAACTTCATGACCAATCCGGCCGGCTCGGCGATTGTGAATGCGCTTGGTCAGATTCGCCAGTTGGTCACGCCAGGTATGGAGCCTACTGGCGACAGGCACCGCTACCTTATGATTGCGCCGCAAGTTTCGGGCAAGCCCGGCGCCCCCGTACAGGTGCAGGCACTGAACGCGTCGTAGGCAAGTCTCGATGTCGACGTCACCAGCTCCGACGCAGACCGGACCAGGCAATCAAATGAGTGAGCCAACGAGCAAAATTAGACCGCCCACGGCGCGCGTGAGGTGTGGAATGCACGTCACCTTACGGGGTAGTACGATATTCGTTCTTCCTTTTCCCCTCCCGCCAGGCGTGAAGCGTCACGCCGCGCTGGCGTGACCCTTCCGGACGCAGGAGGCCCGCATGCGCGTACTGATAGTCGGCGCAACCGGAGCGCTCGGCAACGCGAACGCGCGCCTGCTCTCGTCCGAACTCCAGGTCATTGGCGCAAGCCGCAATGGCTCGGACCTGTCCGTGGGCCTCGCTGACAAAGCGTCCATCGTGTCCATGTACCAGAAACCTGGAACCGTGGACGCCGTGATTTGCGCCGCAGGTACGGCAAAGTTCGCGCCGCTCGAATCTCTCTCGGATGAAGACTTCGCGTTGAGTCTGGGCAACAAGCACGAGAAGAGGCGCAAAATCGCGCGGGATTTAACGCACTCGAGTTCGCCATGGAATCATTGCGGCAGGTTCTGAACAGCATGCGCTCTCTCGCCAGAAGGCGATATCTGTGGTCTCGTGTGAGAGCCGCCTATCTGATAGTCGCTGTTGCACTCGCCGCCTCAAGCCTCTCACAACCCTCTACAGCACAACTTCCTCCGAAGCCGACATCGACTGCATCAGCAAAGCAGCCCTCCTCACAGCCTCCGGCAGCGCAAGCCGCGTCAAGTCTCGCTGCTAGTTCAGCAAGCTCTGCCCCGCCTCAGGTCGGAACATCGGCAGCCGCCACAACCAGTGGCTCGGCTGCAAGCACACCAAGCCCCCATAGTAATCCTGCTGCCAGCGGTTCGTCCCCAGCCAGTACCCCTCCGGTGGTGGAAGAGGAACAGTTGGGGAAAAGATATGGGTGGATGGTCGCCAGTGCGCTCGCGCTCCTGTCACTCCTGGTATCAGTGTTCGCGGTCTTGCTCTCCATTCTGACCGTTTGGCGCAACTGGAGCATTGCACGCGTGAATATCGTCGCGAACTGCCACAAGACTTATGGAGACATTTTCAGCGAACTGTTCGAGCTTCGCGAAGCGTACGGACTTCAAGGCCCTGTCCAAGCCGCCCAAGCCGCAAACCAACCTCCTCTGATGCCCTTGCCTGTCATCAAAAGTCGGGCGCACAGCCTGTTCATAAAGCTGTGGAATCTTCAGCACGAGCAGTATCTGTACTTTCGCGAGGGACTTATTCCTCAAGCAATATTCGAGAGCTGGGTGACGTATCGCTACGCCGATTACCATGGCAACGACTACGACTTCGATGGAGTCAACTACAAATGGACATGGGACACGCGAAAGAACGAGTTTGGCAACCAGAGCGACTTCGTGCGATTCATGGACCTTGCGATGGATACCGCAGGGGTTCACGCCAACGCCCCGGATGCACCGGCACAGGCGCGGACCCAAGCAATGCAGTTATACATTCAATCAACCGAGAGGAGCAACCTGAAGCGGCATTGGGAGCGCATCGTCGACTTCTATAATCACTAAGCCGCCAGTCCTGCCGTCAAATCAGGCGTCTTCCCTATGCAGCCAGCCGGTGCTCGTAGTACGGCCGGTCCCTGTCACCAGGTATCGCGTACAGTGCCGCCAGGTCTGACGCATCCGGGTTCAACCACGCATCGACGTTTTCAGGCTTGATAGGTACGATGCATCGGTCGTGTCCTGCCGCCGCGACCTCTGGCGGCGGCTCATCCGTAATTGCCGCAAACGACAGCAAGTCCGGCTCACCCGGGGCGCTCCATCGAGACCAGAGGCAGGCGACCAGCATCAGTTGGCCATTGCTCGCACGAAATTCCAGAACAACATTCTCATCTCGCTCATGAGTCTCCAGTAACGTTCCCTCGAACTTCGCCTTGCTCACATTCTCGTAGAACACTTCGACAAGCAAGACGCCATGCGTGCGTCCAAAGCATGGTGCCCAGAAACCTTCGAGACTATCCCGGCGCGCATTGTAAGTTCCAGGGTATTTGACATCGTAGAAGGCGGGTTTTCCGGCAATGCGACATTGATAACGCATCGGTTGCTGCTTTAGTTATCTTTGTCTGCAGTGACCGTTCCGCATCCGCTAGGCGCTTGCGCTGTTTAAACAGGTCCTGTTCGAGCTTCGTTGCCTGTCCGGCATTGAACTGGCTGATGAGAGCGTTGATTCCGCGCTCCGCTTCATTCTGTGGTTCGGCAAAAGCGTCTTCCATTGCCTTCGGTATTTTCGCCTTGCTGATGCCCTCGGCGCGCTCGAAAAACAGACGCGCGAACTCGTGTATGTCCATCAGTGCGCCAAAGGTGCGCACAAATTTCCGGTAGTCCGCCTGGATTTGAGCCTAGTAGCACATCGATCTCCGTTTCATGCTCCCATGATACGCACTCTCTCGAACGACGCGACCGCGACGAATATGCGGCGTCGATGAATGGCCCCGTGAACTTTGGCCTGCATCAAGCTGCCAAAGAACGTGGGGCCACTCGGACATTTGTGTATGGCAAGCGTACTGCTGGTAGACGATGATGCGGAGGCTTTGGCCGCGTGGGGCGCCTGTTGCGCCGCTGACGGATTTGAAGTAAGAAGCGCGAGCGACGGCCAGGCGGCATTGAAGATGTTCATCGAATGCCCTGTCGACATAGTGGTTGCCGACTGGCGCATGCCGGTGATGTCGGGAAGCGAGCTCTGTCACCGTTTGCGAACACGTCCCGGATTAGCTGACGTCACATTCATTCTGGTTTCGGGGGAGCCCAGCCCACCAGCCTTCGTAAGCTACGACGGCTTTCTCTGCAAGCCTGTAGATGGGCAAATTTTACTGACCACAATGCGTCGCTTGCTGGCGGACCACGTAACCCATCGAGAGCAACAGCGCGGCAAGCCAACCTAGTCGAAAAGCCGCCTCTTGTGCTGACGAGGCCAATCGAAATATGGCTGTTGAAAGGAAATGCCGCTTCCAGGGGCAAATGGCAAGTCAGCAAAAATTTCTGCTCGCAGTAGTCAGGCCACCAAGCAGATGAGACATATCGATAACGCGCTGCGCGACCCGATGTCGAACCTCTCCCTGGCATTGCCATGTTCCGTACACGGCAAGTAGCGATGCGCCGAGCGCTTCCTTTCTCTGCTTTTCGAGCAGGCTCGGCCACACGATTACATTCATGTTGCCGGTCTCGTCTTCAAGCGTCACAAACATGACCCCCTTCGCAGTGCCCGGCCGTTGCCGTACTGTAACAAGTCCGCACCCACGAGCCAGGCGCCCGTCGCGATAGGTGCGCAGCGTCGACGCTGGCATCAGCCGATTTGCGAGCAGTTGCGGCCGCAGCAGCTCGAGCGGATGTCGACCTAGTGTGAGACCGACCGATAGTCCACGACGATGTCGTGCGCCTCCGTCGGCGCGCCCAGTTCAGGAGTCTCGTCCTCGATGGCCGCTATCGCAAGCATGTCTTTGTCCGGCACAGCGGCGACAGATTGCCAAAGCGCTTCGCGACGATTGCCGGCAACGGATGCCAAGGCATTAGCATCGGCAAGGACATGCAGGTCTTTGCGGTCAAGCTGCGCTCTGCGGGCAAGGTCAGCGACGGTTTCGAACAGACGCACGGCTCTGGCATTTTCAATCCGCTCTGCGGCGCCGTCCTTCATGCCGCGCAGGAGCGACATGCCGAGTCGGACAGCCGGGCGGTCGTTGTCTGCCAGCCTCACCAGAGCAGAGTCCCAGCCGCTGACAGCAACGTCAACTGGCAGCACGTTCACGCCATGGCGTTGTGCGTCCTGCACAAGCTGCGACGGCGAATAGAATCCCATCGGCCGGCTGTTGAGCATGGCAGCAAGGAACGCTTCTGGTTCATGGCACTTCAGCCAGCTACTCGCGTATACGAGCAACGCGAAGCTGGCCGCATGACTTTCGGGGAAGCCGTATTCACCAAAGCCTTTGATTTGCTCAAAAATACCATCGGCGAAACCTTGGTCATAGCCCCGCTCCAACATACCATTCACAATGCGGTCGTAGTATTTTTCAAGACCGCCTTTGCGCTTCCATGCGGCCATGGCACGTCGCAATGCATCGGCCTCGCCGGCAGTGAATCCCGCGGCGAGTATGGCAACTTGCATCACCTGTTCCTGAAAAATGGGCACGCCGAGCGTACGACCCAGCGCCGTTTTCAGTGCATCACTCGGGTATGAGACCGGCTCGAATCCCTGTCGACGCTGCAGATATGGATGGACCGCACCACCTTGAATTGGCCCCGGCCGGACAATGGCGACCTCGATAACCAGGTCGTAAAACGTCCGTGGTTGCATGCGCGGCAACATCGACATCTGGGCACGAGATTCAATCTGGAAAACGCCGACTGTGTCCGCAGCGGAAATCATCTCGTACGCTTTCGGGTCCTCTGCGGGGATGTCCTGCATTTCAAAGCGTTCGCCGCGCTGTTCGGAAACGAGGTCGAGCGTGCGGCGAATAGCTGAGAGCATGCCGAGCGCAAGGACATCTATCTTAAGCAGACCCAATGACTCAAGGTCGTCTTTGTCCCACTCAATTACGCTGCGGTCTGCCATCGCCGCGTTTTCAACCGGCACAAGACGCGTAAGCGTTCCGCGGCTAATAACGAAGCCACCGGAGTGCTGTGACAGATGGCGAGGAAAGCCGCCGAATTTTCATTAGTGTGTAAATGTGTTGCGCGAGTTAGCCCGGGCTGGGCACGAGACCCTCGGGTCGTTCCGTACAACTGAACCGCAACAGCCGACTTCGATACAGCAGCGCAGACGAGCGCAATTCGCTGCCCGATACCGGACCAGGCATCGAGACGCCGACGCGCACGCTTCTGGTGGTCGGAGACATACGCGGCCTGCGAGCGGCAGCCGTTCGCGAGGTCTTGTACGACTTCGGCGCGGTTGCAGTCAAGGACCCTACCGGTCACTGGCGCTTCTCACCTTATCGCAAGGTCTGCCGCAGCCAGGAGTAGAAGGCGGTAGCGGCGCGAGGGCGAAACTTGCAGTTCCTCGCGCCCGATGCAGCGCCCATAAGTTGGCTCAGCCGCCGCGCTTCGCCGATATAACACTGCGGCCCTGCTTTGTGCGCAGCCCGGCCGGACGAACCGGATTCTGGCGCGCGACCCAAGTGCCTTGGGGCAACTGTACCTCCAGCAGACGTTTCCTTAATCCTGACGCTGCCAGATACGACAAGCGCCGCAAAAATGGGCCTGTCGTGTGCGGACCATCGCTTCTCCCGGCATTTGCGCGTCGCTTGCCCCTCAAGGGCCAGACTGTATCAAGGACGCAATGAATGGAGGTAAGGCAATGGACGACCGATTTGATAGACGGGAACTGCTGCTTCATCTCGGGGACATTCTCGAAGCGTTGAACTGTTTAGCCAGGACAAGTCGGCGCGAACGCGCCGGTGACGCAGCTTGCGCAGGAAGAGGATTCGTTGCAGGACTTCGAGTTCCTCCGGGCGCTTGCGCCCAAGATGAAGGGGGTCGAGTTTAGTGCACGCATCGCCAGCGCGTTCTTCCTGTGGCCAAAGGAGCTGTTTGATACTGAGCCCAACCGCAATGCGCTTGCGTCAACCGTTCAGCAGGACCTTTTTGAGGGCAACCATGACGGTTGGAAGGCGTACGCCGCTCACGTCCAGAAGAAGGAGAAGTGGTTCGTGACTGGGCTTCCCGGGGTGAGGAAGGAGGCGGGGGCCGAATCGTTGCACGATGCAGTGGAGGAAGCGGGTCCGGTCGAGGCATCGGTCACGGCCGCGCCGCCCGTTCAGGGGGATGCGCATAAGAAAAGCGGTTGGCCCTGGGCCGAGTCGAGGTCTACGTCATGACGCATGCAATTCGTGGCGTCTATTCCGAACTCAAGGCGCCCCGGCGCTCAAACTCTCGTAGTGACCTCCATTCCGCTCGCTCTTGAAGCCGGCGCGCGTTTCGCATGTCGAGGCGCCTCCCCTATCAGGACGCGCCCGACCCTTAAAGAGTGAAAGGGAACCCGGTAAGCCCGACCAAGGATGTCGTTCCCCCTCGCGACGCGGCACCCAGCGCTTTCCGTTCCTGGCCCGCCCACCGTCAGTCCGTTGTTTAGCTCCCTCCGAAAAAAACGTTGCATTGTGGGTCTACCCTGCACGGCCTGGCATGTTTTACGCCGCTTTGTACCTTCGTGTCGGGCATACCGCCATATGCCTCCATCCCCGCACTGGGGTCGGTGGCTTGAGTCGCGGCGTTTTCCTGTGGGGCGGGTTGAGGGACTTGGGGCGCGCCTTGCGAATGCGCAAACCCGGCCATGACAAACAACCCGGCAGCAGAAGCGACCATCAGTGATGATTTCACGTTGGCTCCTTTAATCTACGTTGAGTTTTCCACGCATGAGATTCGCTATTCGCGTGCTCCGAACTCGAAATCCACACGGGAATTTCGGAGGTGCGAAGCCCACTTCGGGCATGCGTGGCTAGCTGCCCTGAAAGATATCGCAGGACAGGCCCACCGTGCACGCGGCACCGTTTCTGGCTTTGCCGCTGCCGCTGCTTCCGCCGGGCTGCGGTCCGTATCCCAGGTCAGGGGTGCGGTCCATAGTCGTGGCCGGCTGGGCAGTTGTCATGGGCTGCTGGGCAGACGACGGGTCAGTTGTGCCCGACGGTTGCATTTGCTGCGAGTGGGCGGCGCCGGTCGCAGCGAGCAGGGATACTGCACTGACTACAGCTAAAAGTTGCACTTTCATCTCGTCACCTCTTTTTCGTCAACGGGTTGCGAATAGCACGACCCCGGAATAACAAGGGGATTGGCATCCCCACGAGCGCGCGATGCTTGCATAAGACCTTTTCTCGCGCCTTGCTGATTCTTGCTTTCGCTCCACCAAATGCCATACAGCGTCGTCTCCGACGCCATTTAGCCGAGCAAATGCGAAGTTGGCTTGTTGCACCGTTTGTGCACAAAGCCGGACTTATCCGATGACTACCTGGGTAATGACGCGAGGCTGGTACCGGGCGGGGCAGAAGTATGCGCAATGAGTGCGCCGGTGACAGGACGTTGTACGCCCATTGACCAATAAGACCGCTGCTGCGTTTATGTTATAGAACGCCAAGGTCGTGATTGACAGCGGAATTGACAATCGGCAAGTCAGGGGCGACAGTCGCGCCTGGTCGCTCGCACTGCCATCGGAAGCAGCGACACACCTGCCCCCCCCATCCAGCTACCCGAGGCCCCCGTATATGCAGTCAACGCAGCGCAATCCGGCGTCGCGTCATGAGGAAACCTCTCATGAAACACACCGCTTTTCTCGTTGCTGCCGCGTTGTCAGCCGCAGGGTCCGGGTTTTCGCGGCTAGCGATACCGTCACGGTGGACGGTCCGGCGACGTATCCCGTCGAAGACATTGTGGACATCGCGATGAATTCGACGGACCACACCACGCCCGTCGTCGCAGTTAAGGCGGTAGGCCTCGTGGGTACGCAGAAGCGTGTTGCGCGCTTTATCGTTTTCGCACCAACCAATGAAGCATTTGCAGCATTGCCGCCGGCCACGGTCGACAGCCTCATCAAACCAGAAAACAAGCCGATGCTGACCTGTATCCTTTCCTGTCACGTTATCCCGGGGCGTTACGATTTTTAGAAG
The DNA here is from genome assembly GCF_014201055.1 of Paraburkholderia sp. CI2. NCBI lineage: Bacteria > Pseudomonadati > Pseudomonadota > Betaproteobacteria > Burkholderiales > Burkholderiaceae > Paraburkholderia > Paraburkholderia sp. CI2. The sequence continues at coordinate 252,217 of NZ_JACHDL010000004.1, read as the reverse complement.
CTCGACCAGCCCATCAGGGAAGGTGACGGGAAGGTGGAACTTAAAACCGTGAACGGCGAGACGCTCACGTCCCCGGACGGACCACACAACATCGTGCTATTGGACGCTGCGGGGGCACACGGCAGACATCTCGGCCTACGACGTCATTCAGAGTAACGGCGTAGTCATGATGGTCGACAAGATACCGATGCCGAAGTAGCAGGACCGGCGCGCACGGTCAAATGTTCGAATCCAGCTTGGCTCTGTCATTTTCGGCGCCGAACCACGACTTACCTGCATGCCTGGCGTCCGGATAAGGCAAATGTCTGCCCTGTTCTGGCCCGAGCGGCTGCTTGCGCTTCGCCGCTGCGCAATCAGTCATCCAACGGTCAGGCGTTAGCGGTGCATGAAACTTCGACGCTGCTACAGCACGCGCCGAAATCGCAGGAGAAATGTGATGGAAAAGACAACGCGGAAAGTCGTGCTGGCGTGCGTCGCTGTCGTCTCGCTCTGCGCCTCGAGCGCGACGTTTGCGCAGGGTGGAGGGAATGGGAACGGTGGAAGTGGGGGCGGCGGTGCTCACGGTGCCGCAACAGCAGGGATGACATACCACAGCGAGCCTGTCTCGAGCCCGTGGAACGCGAGACCGGGCAAAATGACAAAGAACACTGGCTCGACCGATACAGGCATGCACAGTATGTCGCCGGACGACGATGTTATGCCGGTAAAAACAGGGCAGTAGTGCCCGCTGCCAATAAAAGGCTGGCGCGTTTCATACAGTTCTCCTGTCCCGCTTACTGCTGGCGGGTACATGACAAAAGGGAGCGGCTGGGGCTGTACGGGTGGCTCGCCGGACCAGGTAAAGCCGAAACGCGCATTCTGGCCGGCAGCCCCCCGCCGGTCATGTCGGCTTTCACGATGAATACGACGCCGTCAGAAAGTCGTCGGCGACAACGTACGCCATCCCCTTCACGAGTAACGGCTACATCGGCAACGGCGTAATGACGGCAGCAGCGTATGCTACAGGGAGTGTTCAGGAGACAACCATGACCCTTGCCGGCAAGACCATATTCATGTCTGGTGGCAGTCGCGGCATCGGACTCGCCATTGCACTCAGAGCCGCACGTGACGGAGCCAATATCGTGATTGCGGCGAAGACCGGCGACCCGGACCCGCGTCTCGAGGGCACGATTTATACGGCAGCGGCGGCTGTTGAAGCTGCTGGCGGCAGGGCGCTCCCGCTTGTTGTGGATATTCGCGACGAAGAACGCGTGAAAGCCGCGGTTGCCGAGACCGTTGAGATGTTCGGTGGCATCGATATCCTCGTGAACAATGCCAGCGCCATTCGACTGACTGGCACGCTAGACACACCCGTCAAACGGTACGACCTGATGCATGGGGTCAATGGCAGAGGCACGTTCGTGTGCGCGCAAGCGTGCCTGCCGCATCTCCTCAATTCGCCGAACCCGCACATCCTCACGCTGTCACCTCCGTTGGTCCACGACGCAAAATGGTTTAGCGACTTTGCGGCATACACCATTGCAAAATACACGATGAGCCTGTTCACCTTAGCGCTTGCCGGGGAGTTCAAAGACCGAGGTGTCGCAGTCAATTCGCTGTGGCCTCGAACAGCTATCGCGACCGCGGCTGTGCGAAATGAGATTGGTGGTAAGGACATGATTGCAGCGTGTCGCAAGCCTGAGATAGTTGCCGACGCGGCCCACTATATCCTGACGCGCCAAGCCAGGGAGTGTTCGGGAAACTTCTTCCTCGACGACGAGGTTCTTCTGGCAGCCGGTGTGCGCGACTTTGCACAGTACGACGTGCAGGCTGGGGCTGCATTGCAAGCAGATTTCTTTGTGGATGCCCTGCCGGGCATGTTGCCGGCGGACAATATGACGAAGCGTCCACCCCGCGATCCACTCCGCTAAAAAGTTAGGGTGTGCGGAAACGGACTGACGGCACGGCATACGTAGCTACTCAAGTCCCTGTTGAAGCAGGAGGAACCATGAGTCGAATTGAGACCGCTTTGATTGTGGGTGCGGGAAAGGGATTGAGTGCCTCCCTCGCGCGACTGTTTGCGGCCGAGGGTATGCAGGTTGCACTCGCTGCCCGCGACACCAGCAAGCTGACACACCTCGTCGACGAGACCGGCGCTCTCGCCTTGAGTTGCGACGCCAGTCGAGCGGACGAGGTCAAGGCACTCTTTGACCACGTAGAAGACGCATTCGGCGCTCCTGACCTCGTTGTTTACAACGCGAGTGGCCGCTATCGCGCGGCTGTCGAAGATGTCGAGGCGGAGAAACTTGAGGATGCCTTCAAAGTGACCGCCTTCGGTGGCTTTCTCGTCGCCCAAGCAGCGGCTGTTCGAATGCTGGCACGCGGCAACGGCACCATCCTCCTGACCGGCGCTACGGCGAGCGTAAAAGGTCTACCCGGTTCGACGCCATTTGCAATGGGCAAGTTCGCCTTGCGAGGGATGGCCCAATGCATGGCGCGAGAGCTCGCACCGAAAAATATTCATGTGGCGCATTTTGTCATCGACGGCGGCATCGCCAGTGGTCGGGCGCAACCGGATGACGGCAGCACTGACGACAAATGGCTGGACCCAGACGTCATAGCCAGCGAATATCTGCACGTTCATCGTCAGCACCGCAGTGCGTGGACATGGGAAGTCGAACTGCGGCCCTGGGTCGAGGAGTTTTAGGGCATACATCCTCGCCGAATGGGGAGTGGACGCAGCCGCGGTGAGATTCGGTATCGGGCGCTTCGTCCGTGGCTGGTCGTGTCATTGAGCGACACTCACTTCACATTAGGGAGCGTAAATTGTTGCCACATCTCATTGTGATAACGTTCGCCGAGAACGCCTTCACCGTCGAATCGACCGACGGTCGGCAGTTGAATGTGCCACTGGATATTTCACCGAAACTGCCGGCAGCCGTGCCAGAACAGCGTCCTGCGATGAGCCTCACGCCGAGCGGACTACACTGGGACGAACTTGACGAGGACCTCGGGGTTGCTGCGCGAATCCGGGCGCATGCTGTCGCTCGAAGATGCGGCAAACGAGCCCTCAGTGATGAGCGGGAGAGGGCAAGTTCTATCCCAAAACAGTTCTACGCGAGCGGCTAAAGTCAGTCGGTCGGGTGATTAAGGTCGACCCAGAGGACATTTAGCGGCGGTCCCGCCGTAACCACCCTGCACACAATAGCCGCCACGTCGAACCCGGCGCAACCGATTGATTTCACAAAGTCTCCAGTCCTAAACGGAAGATGCGGCAAACATACCGAGAGCGCGTCGTTGGTCACAATGGCGGACAACTCGCATTGAAACACAGGCGTCTGATTTCACATCCCGGGTGGGTTGTCAGTAAGCGTCGCGGCACGGCCGTCTTGATCTGTGCAATCGGAGAGGCCAAAGTGGTTGCCACCATTTCGAGTAGCGGGAACCATTTTGGGATCAGAAGAGAAGCCAGCGTCGGGAACACGTAAAGGCAGCCCGAACCATAGCCCAGAGTTTCGACGTCGCCTGGCCGCGGCTGCATGTGAACCAGGCGTCTCTGTTTCGAAACTCGCCCGGGAACATGGCATCAACGCGAACATGTTGTTCAAGTGGCGGCGGCGTTATCGTGCAGAGCAAGCTGCCGGGACGACCGGGCTTGTTCCGGTGATGGTCGTGAGCGACGCGCCGGTTGCCATCACGCCGACATCTTCGGTCGAACAGGAGATGGTGAAGCCAACCAGGACCATCGGCACGATTGAAGTTCGAATTGGCCGGGCGGTGATGAAGGTCGATGGTGTAGTTGACGCCGAAACGCTGCGTACGGTGCTCAAGAGTGTGCGATCGTGATCGGCCTGCCTCGTGGCGTGATAACAACTTCATCGGGAATCACGACACCGAGCGCCTTAGCAATATTGGAAACATAGGGACGAGTCCGCCCGGGCAATTCCGTGCACCCGCGCACGACAACTTCGGTACCGCAGACAGTGACCAGAAACTCCAACGCGCGTCGGTCACGTTCGGAGTCTACGATGATGCCAACTGCGGTAAGTGCCGAGAAGTCCACAGGCAATCTCCGGTCGAAAACCAATTACCCCGGAGAACTCTATACGAAAAAACACAAAATTCAACAAATTCAAAGAACTACGCAATCTTGCACGAAGATTTGTGCGGCATGCGTGATTGGCCTCAGCGCCCTGCTGGGCGCCTCGGAAAACCTTTGAGAAATTTTCTCTATCTTTAAAACCAAAGGCGCGCAGGGCCTGACCGCCGAAATTCAGCCGAACAAACGCAAAGAGGCAAACCGTTGTGGCTTGCCCCTTAAAGACCTACTGAGTGTTCGCAAAGCGAGGTCAATCTTTCACTTCGCGATTACCCTGCTCTACTTCTTGTAGTTCGCCACGCCTTCGCTGATTTCCTTGTGGGCAGCATCGACGTCGGCCCAGCCTTCGACCTTGACCCACTTGCCTTTTTCGAGCGCCTTGTATTGCTCGAAGAAGTGCTTGATCTGGTCCTTCAGGTAAGCGGGCACGTCGTCGACCGACTTCAGGTTCGCCGTCATCGGGCAGATCTTGTCGTGCGGCACGGCGATCAGCTTCGCGTCGACACCGGACTCATCAGTCATTTGCAGCATGCCGAGCGCGCGGGCGCGCACGACCGAGCCTGCCAGCAGCGGGAACGGCGTGATCACCAGCACGTCGACCGGGTCGCCGTCGCCCGACAGTGTCTGCGGAATGAAGCCGTAGTTGGCCGGATAGCGCATGCCGGTGCCGATGAAACGGTCGACGACGAGCAGGCCCAGGTCCTTGTCGGCTTCGTACTTCACCGGGTCGCTTTGCGCCGGGATTTCGATGATGACGTTGAAATCGTGCGGAAGGTCTTTGCCTGCGGGAACGTGATTGAAGCTCATGAGCGCTCTCTGAAGGGGATGGAAATCGGAAGGCGGCGAACGGCGCGCGGGCTGCAGATGCGGCGCGAACTGTGTGCGAACCGCGAACGTCGGGCACTGAAACCCTCTCGCCCCGAACGACGGGGCCGCGCACCGGACCGTACGGAATGCGCCATTATAGCCAATCGGCAGGTGGCATCCGCGGTCGGATCGGCGCGATAATCGTCTGGCGAGTCTCGCTTCGCGTCTCTACCGTTTTGTGTCTCCCCTTCGAACCCGCGCCGCCGCACGCCGGCCGCACGTCATCAAGGAGCATGCATGGAAGAAGCACGGCATTTCATCGGCGGCGAATGGTGCGCCGCTTCCGGCGGCGAATCGATCGCCGTACTCGATCCCTCGGACGGCCAGCCGTTCACGCGCATCGCGCGCGGCACCGAGGCCGATATCGACACCGCCGTGCACGCCGCGCGCGCAGCGTTCGACGGCACATGGGGCGCGCTGAGCGCCGCCGAGCGCGGCCGCGTGCTGTACCGGCTGTCGCTGCTGGTGGCAGCGCGCCAGGAAGACCTTGCACGGCTCGAAGCGCGCGACACCGGCAAACCGCTCAAGCAGGCGCGCGCCGACGCCGCCGCCCTGACCCGCTACTTCGAGTTCTACGCCGGCGCAGCCGACAAGCTGCACGGCGAAACCCTGCCCTACCAATCCGGCTACACGGTGCTGACGATCCGCGAGCCGCACGGCGTGACCGGCCACATCGTGCCGTGGAATTACCCGATGCAGATCTTCGGGCGCAGCGTCGGCGCGGCGCTCGCAACCGGCAATGCGTGCGTCGTCAAACCGGCCGAGGACGCGTGCCTTTCCGTGCTGCGGGTCGCAGAGCTCGCCGCCGAGGCCGGCTTGCCGGCCGGTGCGCTGAACATCGTGACCGGTTATGGGCACGAAGCGGGCGCCGCGCTCGCGCGTCATCCCGGCATCGATCACATCTCCTTCACGGGCTCGCCCGAAACCGGCAAGCTCGTCACGCAGATGGCCGCCGAAAACCACGTGCCGGTCACGCTCGAACTCGGCGGCAAGTCGCCGCAAATCGTGTTCGCCGACGCCGATCTCGACGCCGCGCTGCCGGTGCTGATCTCCGCGATCGTGCAGAACGCCGGGCAAACCTGCTCGGCGGGCAGTCGCGTGCTGATCGAGCAGGCGATTTACGAGCCGCTGCTCGACAGACTCAGCAGCGCCTTTCAGGCGTTGCGCGTCGGGCCGTCGAATGCCGACCTCGACTGCGGACCGCTGATCAGCGCGAAACAGCAGCAACGCGTGTGGGACTTTCTGTCGGACGCGCAACACGACGGCATCGCGATGGCCGCGCACGGCGAGGTGATTCCCGAAGCGCCTGAAAGCGGCTTCTATCAGGCCCCGACCTTGCTGCGCGACGTGCCCGCGAGCCACCGCCTCGCGCGCGACGAAGTGTTCGGTCCGGTGCTCGCCGCGATGTCGTTCCGCGACGAAGCCGAAGCGCTCGCGCTCGCGAACGGCACGCAGTTCGGGCTCGTCGCCGGCATCTGGACACGCGATGGCGCGCGCCAGATGCGCCTCGCCCGACGCGTGCGCTCGGGCCAGGTGTTCATCAACAACTATGGCGCGGGCGGCGGCGTCGAATTGCCGTTCGGCGGCGTCAGGCATTCGGGACATGGCCGCGAGAAAGGCTTCGAGGCGCTGTATGGCTTTACGGTGCTGAAGACGATCGCGATCCGGCACGGCTAGGGGGTGCCGTAGGGCTCGCTCGCGATCGGCGCGAGCAGCACGTTACACGCAACAACGCATCGCTTTATCCATCACGAACAACGGAGACATCATGCGGTTGACAGGTAAAACGGCCATCGTCACGGGCGGCGGTTCGGGTTTCGGCGAAGGCATCGCAAAGACCTTTGCGCGCGAAGGCGCGAACGTCGTGGTCAACGACCTCAACGGGCCGGCCGCCGAACGCGTCGCGAGTGAGATCGCGATTGCGGGCGGCAAGGCGATCGCGGTACCCGGCAACGTCGCGCAACGCGACGACTGGCGCACGCTGCGCGAGGCCGCGCTGGAAGACTTCGGCAGCGTGCAGATCGTCGTCAACAACGCGGGCACCACGCATCGCAACAAGCCGGTACTCGAAGTGACCGAGGCCGAGTTCGACCGCGTCTATGCGGTGAACGTGAAGAGCATCTACTGGAGCGTGCAGGAGTTCGTGCCGTATTTCCGCGAGCAAGGCGGCGGCAGCTTTATCAATATCGCGTCGACGGCGGGCGTGCGGCCGCGGCCCGGGCTTGTCTGGTACAACGGCAGCAAGGGCGCGGTGATCGTCGCTAGCAAGTCGCTCGCCGTTGAGCTGGGGCCGGAGCGGATTCGCGTGAACTGCGTGAATCCGGTGATCGGTGAGACCGCGCTGTTGTCCGAGTTCATGGGGGTCGAGGATACGCCGCAGAACCGGCAGAAGTTCCTGGCAGGGATTCCTCTCGGGCGGTTTTCGACGCCGCAGGATATTGCGAATGCGGCGCTGTATCTGGCTTCGGATGAGGCGGAGTTTATTACCGGCGTGTGCCTCGAAGTGGATGGGGGGCGCTGCGTGTAGCGGTAGGTCAAGCGCTGCGCACGCACTGCGTGCGCAGTCAGTGTTTTCCCCCGATATCGATTCGTCCTGCAAAAGACCTGGCGCGGATAGAATCGTTCGGCGGCGGCACTTCAATTCCATAAAAAAGAGGAGACATAGTCATGGCTAGTCCTGCAGATCCGCTCCACCATCCCGGCGCTGGCGCGCCGCCTTCGACGTTCGAAGAGGCGACTTATCGCAAGGTTACCTGGCGGCTCGCGCCGCTATTGATGCTCTGCTACATCGTTGCCTATCTGGACCGCGTGAACGTCGGCTTCGCGAAGCTGGGGATGAGCACCGATCTTGGCTTGAGCGATGCGGTGTATGGCTTCGGCGCGGGGATTTTCTTCATCGGCTATTTCATCTTCGAAGTGCCGAGCAACGTGATCCTGCATAAGGTCGGCGCGCGTGTCTGGATCGCGCGGATCATGATTTCGTGGGGCGTGATATCCATGCTGACGATGTTAGTCACCACGCCGACGATGTTTTATGTGATGCGCTTTTTGCTCGGGCTTGCAGAGGCGGGTTTCTTTCCTGGGATTATTTTGTATCTCACCTACTGGTATCCGGCGCATCGGCGTGGACGGATGACGACCTGGTTTATGACGGCGATTGCGTTGTCGGGGGTGATTGGTGGGCCGGTGTCTGGGTACATCCTGAAGAACTTCAACGGCGTGAACGGTTGGCACGGATGGCAGTGGCTGTTTCTGCTCGAAGGGGTGCCGTCGGTGCTGGTCGGGATCATCGTGTTCGTGATGCTCGATGATCGGATTTCGAAGGCTAAGTGGCTGACCCGGGAAGAGCAGCAGTTGCTTGAGAGTCAGGTGTCGGCTGAGGAAGCGACCAAGCACGATATGCCGATTCGGCAGGTACTCACTAGCGGGCGGGTGTTGATGTTGAGCCTCACCTACTTCTCGTTTGTGATGGGGCTTTATGGGGTGAGCTTCTGGTTGCCGACGATTATCAAATCGACCGGCGTTACCGATGCGTTCTTGATTGGGCTGCTATCGGCGGTGCCGTTTGCGGCGGCTGTTGTGGCGATGGTGTTTGTGGCGCGGAGTGCGGATCGGTCGAGGGAACGGAGATGGCATATTGCGTTGCCGGCGTTTCTTGGTGCTGTGGGGCTCGTGCTTTCCGTCGTTTGGGCGCATAACACCCTGCTTGCCATGACTGGGTTGACGCTGGCTACCATGGGCATCCTCACTACACTGCCGTTGTTTTGGAGTTTGCCTACGGCGATTCTGGCAGGCACCGGCGCCGCTGCCGGGATTGCGATGATTAATTCGATTGGCAACCTTGCCGGTTTCCTTAGTCCTTATGCTGTGGGGTGGTTGAAGGAGGTTACCGCGGCGAACGATTCAGGGATGTATATGTTGGCGGCGTTCATGGTGCTGGGCGGTTTGCTTGCTATTAGTGTGCCGGCGAGGATGGTTAATAAGTGATTGGAGTCGCTGCTGAATGTTGCAGAAAGAGTGATTGCCCGCCTTCGCGGAATGCCACCGACGAGGTCGGGTTTATATGACCTTAGTGAAGCAGACGCAAAATCAGTCGGTGTCAAATTGGCGGGCGAGCTTCGCTCGACTTACTTCAAAAGCGTCCCCCCAGTGTTGGGCGCGTTGGCATTTGGAGCAATGACTCGGGTTAGTGCCTCGCGTGTGAGCTCCCAACCGAAAGCTATAGCCGTACACGAGCAGCGGCACCTGTGGTGATCGGCCAACAATCAATCTTCGGTAACCAGCTCGGACACTCAGGTTTCCACTGCGCCCAGGAAGCAGCCATTAAATCTGAGGGATAGCGGTCGCTTCTCATCGGCCATACCCGACGTTCGGCTGTCGGGGTTTGTGAGGCCGCTCCAAGTCGCATTTCCGACATTCGCATGTCGGAGTTGGCGAATGTCGCACTCGCTGCGAGCGAATGCGTACTGTCGACCCCTTTCGGTCCTTCGACGCAACGTTGTGAAATCGTCAGGTTTGGAGGGCGGATTCAAACGGCCATTCCATCGCGATGACGGTTCGCAATCCTGGATACGGGTGGTGGCGAGCAACTCTCCGCATCGAACTTACGGAGCGTTGTTCAACCGAGGTCAGGACGTCGCCGCGCCGCCATCTGCACACCAGTCACGTCCGTTTCGCAACCAGATCTAGAACCGCTTCGCGAAGCCGACCGTAAAACCGTGCGGGAGAATCTGCACGAACAGGGGTGTCTGCCACGTCGTGCTCAAGTATCCTACCGCCGTGCCCAGCGCCCAACCGGCGAGGACGTCGGTCTGCCAATGCGCCTGGCTTTTCACGCGTGCGATCGAATCATAGAGCGGCAACACCTCGAGTGCCCAAACCCACGGATCACGCCGACCATAGTTGACGATGAACGGCGTTACGAAACTCGCCTGAAGGGTGACTTCACCACTGGGAAAACTCTTTCCGCCGCTGAACCATTGGTTCGGTCCCTGGCCAGCGCTGGGCCGCTGGCGACCGAATGCATACTTCATGCCTTGGGCTGCGACCGCCGATATCGCCGTAGCGTCGGCCGTTTGCCAGAATGTATGGCCCAGTTCGTTGTCATTCCCAAGCCACAGAGCCCCACCCGCCGTCGTGGCTATCACGGCGTATTCAAGTGCGAGCTGAACATTGCGGTTCCATATGCCGCTCTGATCCAGCGCGACTTCATGATCGATCCCGCCGGCATATGCGCCCGAAAAAGTGAACGCCGTGATTGCGGCGGCTCCGCACCGTCTCCCTGTCACCCTGATTCCAGAAGTCATCGATCTCATTTTCGCCCTCGCGCAGCAGTGTGGCGAAAGGTTCGCGTAACTAGCTTTCTGCAGTTACTTTAAGACGCAACGTGAACGACGATCGCGGCCCGCACCATGATCGCCATGGATCATGGTGGCGACGATTGAAGGCAACTTCAGTCCGCCCCGGATCTATTCAAAACCTTCCGATGCTTCAATTGGCGCCTCGATGCGTAACCGCCCGCAGGAGGAACTGCCGTCAGCGTACCAACGCGACGGGATGCGCAGCATGTGCTCGAATACGGTGAAACACATGTTGCACAAGATCGTACTAGACCGATCTGAAGGAAACGTTAAGACCCGAAACGTTTCCAATGCTTAGGGAGCTAAGCCATGTCACGTCAGCATCGAATTGATCGTGCCGGGCATATTCTCGCGATGGAACCAGAGGCGGCTTGAAAGGTCCTGTTAGCGCGGCACTCAACAACATGTCGAACCAATGTCGTCGGCCCCGGATCTCTGGTTTACCCAGGCCTGTGGCTGCCTGGGAAATCCCCAAATCCATGAACAGGACAGCCTGCCAGCATGAGTGCTTACGCCGCTAGACCGGCCTCAAGAGAAATGGCTGGTGTTGAAATGGATACGCATCCTCTACCGCTGCTGGCCAGACTGGGACACGATACGACGAAAGCGTCTATCTAAACGCATTGAGGAAGCGAGGCTCGCCCCTTCTTGCAAACCTCATGCTTCCCCCTTCTAAAACCTTGACGGACCGCCTCAGGGCGTGAAGCGCTCGATCAGAGTCCGAAATCAAACGTCCGCTGTCGGTACGATTTCGGCCCGTCAACACAACCTCGTTGAACATTGCCTCCTGGCCGAACCTTGGCCGATGATGAACTGCATAGCGGCCCGGCATGAACAACCCGCCGCGCCTCGAAACCGTCGTGGCACGGTGTTCCTTTTGCGCAAAGGTGATTTCGATGTCCGGCACTTCCGGCGCCAACGCCCCGCGCCTAAAGTCAGGTCAGCCTTCGGATGCGGATCCTCACAAATGGAACCGCGCGAAGCCCCCTCAAAACTCAAAAGGAGCAAAACCATGCTGACCAGGACATCCCCCGCGCTTCTCACCAAACCGAATGTCGCCACGGAAGACGCGCAATACTTCGAATACACTTCGTCCGCCAATCCGATTGGTGCGAAGCTCATCTCGCGTGTGCCGTTTTGCAGCTTCTCGCCTTCGCTTTATGCAGACGGCGCAACCCGAGTCGTGCCGCTTGACCTGTCTGCGGAGTTGGGCTGCCCGGGTCCCGCGACCGGTCCCGGCTTGAGCGCCAACTTCCTGCGCATCAATGCGGGCGACGCGTTGACACTCGATCCCAATGCGACCTCGCAGGTCTGCTACGTCATTAGCGGAGCGGGTAGCGTGCAGCAGTCCGAAACGAGCTTCCCCTTTTCGATGGGCGATTTCTTCACGCTCCCAGGCGGCCATGCCACGGTGCTGTCCGCTGCTGCGACGGCCACGCTCTATTACGTCAATGACGCGCCACTGCTCACCTATCTTGGTACCACCGGGGTACATGCGCGCTTTGCGCCGACACGCTATCCGGCCGCCGAGGCGCAGGCAGCACTGCGCGCGGTCGCGGAACAAGCGAACGCGGGTCGTCGCAACCGCATCAGCGTACTAATGGGCAACACCAACTTTCCGCACACGCGCACGGTCACGCATGTGTTGTGGGCGATGTTCGGCATCGTGCCGCCCAACTCGGTGCAGAAGCCGCACCGGCACCAGTCGATTGCACTCGACTTCATCGCCAGCGGCAAGCTGGGTGTCTATACGCTGGTCGGAACGGAACTGGACAGGGATGGCAATATCGTGAACCCGACCCGCGTCGATTGGAAAACGGGGATGGCATTCGTCACGCCGCCGGGACACTGGCATGCGCATTTCAACGAAACGAACGAAAACGCCTATGTGATTCCGATCCAGGATGCAGGCTTGCAGACTTACCTGCGCACGCTAGACATCCGCTTCGCGCATCAAGGCTGACGCTCCAGTGCGAGTCCGTCGTCCCAGTACGGCGGCTCGCCAAACGCCTCGGCATAGAAATCCACGAAGGCGCGCACCTTCGACGAGACGATCTTCTTCGGTGGGTAGACCGCCCAGACCGCGGGTTCGGCTCGTCCGGTGCGTGCTTCCCATTCCGGTAGCACATGCTGCAAGCGTCCTCCGCGCAGGGCCGTAGAGGCGAGCCATGTCGGCAGGAGCGCCACGCCACAACCGGCCACGGCGAGCGCGAGCACGGCTTCGGAGTCGTCAGCGCGCAAGCGCCCCTGCAACTCCACCAGCACCTGTTCCTGTTCTTGCGACGCCCGCGCGTCCGCGGTGACCAGCGTGAAATACCATTTGTCGTCCGGGACCAGGGACACGCGAAGCGCATCGCGCGCGGCCAGATCGCCAGGCACACGCGGTGTGCCGCTACGCGCGAAATACGCCGGGCTGCCACAGACGATACGACGATGCGGTGCCAGGCGCCTCGCCATCAATGACGAATCGGGCAGCACGCCGGTACGGATCGCCACATCAATGCCCGCATCGATCATGTTGAGCGTTTCGTCCGTAGAGACGATGTCGAGGTCGATATCAGGATAGCGCGCCATGAAGGCCGGCAGATGCGGCACGATGTGCAGGCGGCCGAATGCCGGTGGCATTGTCACGCGCAGCACGCCTTGTGGCGTGCGATTTAGCGACGACGTCACTTCGCGCGCGTCATCGAGTGCTTGCAACGCTAACAAGGCGTGTTCACGAAACAGCCGGCCGCCTTCTGTCAGGACGAGGCCGCGCGTCGACCGGTTGAATAGGGCGATGCCCAGATCTCTTTCGAGTTCGCTTACATAGCGGGAGACAGTCGAGGTCTTGACTGACAGTGCATTGGCCGTCTTGCTGAAGCTCTGCAGTTCCGCTGCGCAAACGAAGGCCCGTACTGCGGCGAAGTAGTCCATGGACTGTCTGACGTGGATGGGATTACCTGGCTTTTGCCGAGATCGGTAGTGTACTGCCCCGGCGCGGCCAGCGTGATGAGGAGTCGATCACGTCGTGAAAGCTACCGCGTTTAGATGCAAGGTCCGCTTCATGAGAACCGCGGTCGTTTGTTGCAGGTCCGCGAGTGTCGCTCGTTCCCCGGCTGCAGCCCGGCAGCGATTGGCGGCACGCGACCCCTTCGAGTCACTCAATCCACGTTGACGAATGTCCCCTTGCTGCCCTACAGGAGGCCATCGTCAATCTGTTCGCCCCGAAGGGCTTTTCAAGTCAAGGCCGAAGGTAGTCCATTGGCAGCACTTATTGGCGGATCAGTCATACCTTGCCGGGATTTAACGGCATCGGGAGCACCCGTCAAAAAATGTTCATGGTCAAGCGGCCCAGATGGACTATATACAAACGAGGGGCGGCGAATGGCTGTACGTCCGACGAAAACCGCCCTTGACTCAGGTCCGCGAGAGCCGCAGTCAAGCCGAACGGAGATGTACGACGCCGAATAGTCGCGACCCGTCTGTTCCCACATGGACCGGTCAGTGGATTGCAGCGTTAGCATCATTGCCGGGGGCGACGCGCTCCCGGCCAATCCACCGCTTCCCGATGTTCCCTGTTCGACCTCCTTAACCACCGTTAGTAAACGCGACAAGGGGTGAAGTAATGAAACAGCTCGCGAACTGGGTAACGCTCTTGCAGGTCTGCCTGTAGCCCAATTTATCAAGGACGTAACGTACAGCTACCTGCTCTGCCCACTCGTCCATCCGACGTCACCCGTTCGCTCGTCGCCCACGCAAGGAGTACGCCATGTCATTTATCACGTGCCGTTTAACGTTTCTGTTGCGAACCATCGCGTTCGCTACGGCGTTAGGATTCGCTTCAATCAGCATTGCGCAAGCCGATTCGGAGGTCGATCCGCCAGGAGCGGTTTACGTTCTGTCAAACCAGCCGTCCGGGAACTCCGTTCTTGTCTATTCGCGGGCTGCCAACGGAATACTCACCTATGAAGCCACGTACTCAACCGGCGGCCAAGGAGCAGGCACAGGAACCGATCCGCTAGGCTCGCAGGGTTCGCTGACGTTGCAAGGGGGCTTTCTGTTCGCCGTGAATGCCGGCAGCAATGAAGTTTCGCTGTTCGCGGTCGACGGCAGCAAACTGACGCTGCTCGACAAAAAACCATCGGGCGGTCAAATGCCCGTCAGCGTGACAGTCAAGGGGCCCATCGCGTATGTGCTCAATGCCGGCGGCACACCGAACGGCGGCACACCGAACATCAGTGGCTTTATCGTCGACGCGTTTGGCAAGCGTCTCGTTCCGTTACCGGGTTCACAGCGACCACTTGCCGGCGGAAACCTCGCCCAGCCCGCGCAAGTGAAGTTTGCGCCGGAAGGCAACGAACTGCTCGTGACCGAAAAGGGCACACAATTCATTGACACGTATTATGTCGGCTTCACCGGTTACGCCTCGACTCCAACCCGCCATAGGTCAAACGGCGTCACGCCGTTTGGCTTTTCCATCACGACCCGGGGTTATGCGATCGTCTCCGAGGCCGGGTCTGATTCGGTTTCCTCATATGAGGTCGAGGACAGCAAACATCTGACTTCCATCAGTGCAGCAATTCCCTTGGGCCAGAGCGCCCCTTGCTGGCTTGTCACCACGGGCGATGGACGTTTTGCCTACACCGCCAATGCCGGTAGCGGCTCGATCAGCAGTCTGCGGATCGCGGCGGACGGTACAGTACGCTTGCTCAATCCGACTGCAGGCACACTCAGCGCTCCCCTTGACATGGCGCTCAGTGGTCACAGCAAATTCCTCTACGTTCGTGAAGGTAACGGCGCTGTAAGTGGCTTTCGCGTGATGCCAGACGGAACACTCGAGCCACTTGGCTCAGTCACCGGCGTACCGTCGGGGGCACAAGGGATCGCGGCGCGCTAGACACATCTCCCCCCGCGCGGGGAGATGTGCACGCGGGATCATGCTTTCGTATCCCTGTACCGGCAGCCTTCGCGCAAGAACGTTGCCGGTACCGCTGAGCACCCGCCGTCCACCTTGACCCGATTGAAATCGAGGCTCCCGGTCAAGCAGGGGTTAGGTGAGTCCAAACGGGCGACGGTGAGCGAGTCGAATCCCATCACTTTCTTCTGCCCAACCGACGCTCGAACGCCATTGACCCGCTTTCGATCACGTTCATACGGGTAGCGACACGCTGCGTCTATCTGGCGGTCATCCTCCAGCCAGATCAGTACCATCCGATTCGGCGAGCGGCGCGACGCATCCTACACTTAAGTTGAACCGCGCAGGCTTGCACGTGGCTGCGCCACAAATTGGGCCGAACGCATATTGCGCTGATGGCCATCGATAGCGAGCATGGCGCGGTCGCGTTCGGCGGCGACCGAGGGATTCGTATCGCCTCCGGATATGTCTCAGAGGGCTAACCACCAAGGAGGCGGTTTATGAACAGTAAGTTAGCCAACCCGGCGCCGCTCGGGCTCGCTGGATTCGCATTCACCACATGGATGCTCAGCATGGTGAACGCCGGCTGGTTCGACAAGGATGCCTTGGGGCTCGTGCTGGCGCTGGCGTTCGCTTTCGGCGGCACGGCGCAGATGATCGCGGGCGTGCTCGAATTTCCACGCGGCAATACGCTAGGCACGGTGGCGTTCCTCAGTTACGGCGCCTTCTGGTGGTCCTTTGCGCTGTTTGTCGCGTTCCTGGGCACCAGGGTGCCTGAGGCCTTCATCGGCTGGTATCTGTTTGTGTGGGGGGTCTTCACGTTCTACATGTGGATCGGCTCGCTGCACACGAGTACCTCTGTGCAACTGGTGTTTCTCTCGCTGTGGATCACTTTTCTGCTGTTGGCGATCGGCGCATGGACAGGTATGGGCGTTGCCACGCGGGCCGGCGGCTATGTAGGCTTGATTACCGCTCTACTGGCGTTCTATGCGTCGGCGGCGATGGTGATCAACGAAAGCTTCGGACACACCGTGCTTCCGACACACGACTGGGCACAAGCCCATCCGCGAGCGGCCTAGCCACTCGGCGCGGGTCGGCCGGCGTGCAGCAAGCGCGCCGGCCAGTCAGGCCTGCGGTGCTCCATGGAGACGGAGACCAAGTCTGAGTATCGAGTCTTTCCGGTATCAGCTAAGTGAGTCGAGAAAGGTGGACCGACTGGACTCGTTACGAGGCGATGGATCGCCGTTCGATGGAGGAACTCTGATGTTCGAACGAATACCCCCTGACAATTCGCGCTATCGGCGGGTGTGATCACTGGCCGGCTCTACGACGTCGTAAACGTGTCAGGACGAAACGCAAAAGGTGCTAACACACAGCAAGATACCAGCGCTGGTATATCGGGGCCGGTGAACAAATTCGGGGCGTCGGCAGCATGTCGCCTTCGTCTTGTCTGAGAAGTGGGCCATGCCGGGCACACGGCATTGCGGCACCCGTTCCTGTCGCGGCGGCGCAACGTCCTACGCCTGCTGCAAAATCTCCATTGCACGAATCGTGTCGCCCAGCGCGTCCATTGCCAGGTAGGCAACGAACTGTGTGCCGATAGCGGCAGCCGAAACGCCGCGAAGGTTGATTCCCCCGGTAGCCAACTTTTGGGTCAACTCCGCAATGATGCCCGGCCGGTCGGGGCCCATCACCCGCACCGAGTGAAGACTCGGGAGGACGTTGAACCCCACCTGCGAGGCGGCACGAATTTCTCGGTCGTTCTGAAGCGGCGCGAGAAACACGACTGCCTTCCCGGGTGCTTCCGCAGTTCGACGGGAGATGATGAATTGCAGGTTCGCTCCGGCATCTCGCAGGACACTTAACACTTCGGCGAGACCGCCGGGCCTGTCCTCGATTGTGGCCGCCCATACATCGACACGTTCAACGAGCAGATCCATGGCGCCTCTCCCGTTTGATGAACCCCAATGAAAATTTAGTTCAGGGTTGACCGACCGGCAAGTCAACGCTCGTCGTCGCGCCAACACCATTGGCCCTCGGGATGCAGCTCTTTGACAGGGAATACGTTGCTTGGCATTGCATCCGCCCTGGCCTTAAATTCGTTATGCAGCGCACGGACTGTCGCGCCTGGTGTCCAGACCCATGAGACAAGTCAAAAGACGCGCTGCCGCGGGTAGCGTGGGACACCTCGTGTCCTTGGGCACCTAGAAGCAAGGAGGAACTGTCATGTCACGAGACAAGTCATCGCGCCGCGCTTCCGCAGAGCAACAAGCGGCCGAGGTTTCCGAGGCGCAAATCGCCGTGCACTGGCCTGAAGAGGAATATTTCCCGCCGCCCGCCTCGTTCATCGCCCAAGCCAATCTGACAGACGCGGGCGTGTTCGCACGTTTCTCTCTCGACAAATTCCCCGAGTGCTTCAAGGAGTTCGCGGACCTGCTCGACTGGTACAGGTACTGGGACACGATGTTCGACGCGAGCAATCCTCCGTTCTGGCGCTGGTTCGTCGGTGGTCGGATCAATGCCTGCTACAACTGCGTGGATCGTCACCTCGCCGCCTACCGGAACAAGGCCGCGATCCATTTCGTGCCAGAGCCCGAGGACGAGACGGTCCAGCATGTCACCTACCAGGAACTTTATGTCCGCGTAAGCGAGTTCGCGGCCATGCTACGCGACTTCTGCGGTCTAAAAGCCGGTGACCGGGTTACTCTCCATATGCCTATGGTGGCGGAGCTGCCCATCACGATGCTCGCCTGCGCCCGGCTCGGGGTGATTCACTCGCAGGTATTTAGCGGCTTCAGCGGCGCGGCCTGCGCCGACCGCATCCTGGATTCCGAGAGCCGTCTGCTGATTACGATGGACGCTTACTGGCGTGGCGGCAAGCTGATCGATCACAAGGAAAAAGCCGACACCGCGTTCGCCGAAGCTGCCGGGAAGGGTCACCAGGCCGAGAAGGTTCTGATCTGGCAGCGGTATCCGGGCAAGTATTCGAGTCCGACGCAGCTCGTGGAAGAACGCGATGTCATCGTCAACGACGCCCTCAAGGCGTTCCGCGGCAAACGTGTCGAGCCCGTGCAGATGCCCGCTGAGGCACCGCTATTCCTCATGTATTCGAGCGGTACCACGGGCCGCCCCAAGGGGTGCCAGCATTCCATTGGAGGCTATCTCGCCTACGTCGCCTGGACATCGAAATACATCCAGGACATCCACCCCGAGGATGTGTATTGGTGCATGGCCGACATCGGCTGGATTACCGGTCACTCCTACATTGTCTACGGCCCGCTCGCGCTCGCGGCCTCGTCGGTCGTGTACGAAGGCGTGCCCGTCTACCCCGATGCCGGGCGCCCTTGGCGAATTGCCGAAAACCTCGGCGTCAATATCTTCCACACGTCGCCGACTGCGATCCGCGCACTGCGGCGCAGCGGACCGGACGAACCCGCGAAGTACGGCTATCACTTCAAGCACATGACGACCGTGGGCGAACCCATCGAGCCCGAAGTCTGGAAGTGGTATCACCGGTCTGTCGGGAAGGGGGAGGCCGTCATTGTCGACACGTGGTGGCAAACTGAAACGGGCGGGTTCCTTTGCAGCACGGTGCCGGCGTTGCACAAGATGAAGCCCGGCAGTGCCGGTCCGGGCATACCTGGCATTCATCCGGTGATTTACGACGACGCCGGTAATGAACTTGCAAGCGGTTCCGGCAAGGCGGGCAACATCTGTATTCTCAATCCGTGGCCCGGCGCGTTTCAGACCATCTGGAGGGCCCCGGAGCGCTACGTGAAAACGTACTATGCCCGCTACTGCCGGGATCCCAGGAGCAAGGACTGGCGCGACTGGCCCTACATGGCGGGAGACGGTGCTGTCGACGCTGCGGACGGCTACTTCCGGATTCTCGGTCGTATCGACGACGTGATCAACGTCGCCGGCCATCGCCTCGGTACCAAAGAAATCGAGTCAGCCGCCCTGCTTGTCCCCGAAGTCGTCGAAGCGGCTGTCGTGCCGGTCGCCGACGAGATCAAGGGCAGAGTGCCCGAACTGTATGTTTCGTTAAAGCCCGGGGTGGAAGCTTCGGAGGAGCTTGCAAAGCGGGTCACAAACTCGGTGGTCGATCGGATCGGAGCCATCGCGAAGCCGCACCGGGTGGTCATTGTTCCGGACATGCCCAAGACCCGGTCGGGCAAGATCATGCGGCGCGTGCTCGCAGCACTTTCAAACCATCAAGACCCCGGAGACGTATCCACGCTGGCTAACCCGGAGGTCGTTGACAGTCTGCGGGAGCTCGTGAAGTAATGGGGGTTACGTCCATGATCATCACGCGGCGCGCGCGGCGGGCGGGCGGCCATCGGGCGCCGCAGCCTTCGTCACCCATGTGACTCGACTCATAGGGAAAACTGGCCGGTCACCGCGGCCATTATCGATTGGTCCTGCGAAAACTCCCGCGTCAATCCTCTTCCGCCACCCGCCCCGGCTGCACAGCCGGCATCCTGCGATAGATCGTGTTCCGCGAGACCCCGAGTGCACGCGCCGCGGCAGACACGTTTCCGCCATAGCGCGCCAGCGTCATCGCAACCACAGAGGTGGCAACATCCTGCAGCCGAGCACCGTCGGGCAGCGACGCATCGCCAGCAGCAGGGGCATCCGCAGCCGAACCGGCCGAAATGGCTGACGAGCTCGAAGCAGCCGGCGCAGCAGAGTCCCCCTGTCCAACCTCGCCATCGCCGCAACCCGCGCCCCCCACATCATCCAAAAAATCATCCGGCAAATGTTCCCAGCGAATCACCCCATCCTCCTCCACCATCGCCGCCGCAGTCCGCAGCAGATTAGCCAGTTGCCGACAGTTACCCGGCCACGCATGTCGGCCGAACACCGCCATCACATCAGCCGCAACGCTGAGCGCCTGCCGCCCCCCGCTTTCGACTGATTCCCACTGCAACATCTTTTGAACGACGACCGCGAGATCGCTCCGCTCACGCAACGCCGGCAACCGAACCGCAAGCCCGTTGATCCGATAGTAAAGATCCTCACGAAACTGATTCTGCGCGATCATCTCGCGCAAGTTCCGGTGGGTCGCGCAAATAATGGAGACATCGACAGGAACCGCCCGCGTCGCCCCAAGCGGCGTCACAACCCGCTCCTGCAAAACACGCAGCAACCGCACCTGCAACGAATACGGCATATCCCCGATCTCATCGAGAAACAGTGTGCCTCCATTCGCCTGCATCAGCTTGCCGATCGCCCCTTTCCGCCGCGCTCCGGTAAACGCACCCTCTTCATACCCGAATAGCTCAGATTCGATCAGCGACTCCGGAATCGAAGCACAGTTAACCGCAACAAACCGCCCATCACCTCGCGGCGAATCGTTATGAATCGCCTGCGCGAGCAACTCCTTGCCGGTACCGGTCTCGCCGGCGATCAGAATCGGAATATCCTTGCCGAGCACCTTGCGAACCTTCGCGATCAGTGCGGACACACGAGCATCGCCGGTATCGAGATCGCTGAGCCGCGACAGTCCCGCAGCCGGCTGGCGCGCGTTTGCGCATACCGGTCGCGGTGCGGCGACACCTTGCACATCCACCGCCCCATGCCCCAGCCCAAACGACGCCCGCCTGAACTGCCCGCGCGCGCAAACCACCGCACCGTTGTGCAAATTCAGCATCAGATGCGGCGCGACGCCATGCGTCAAACGATCGATCAATTGCGCATACGAGATCTGAAATAGCGACGACAGCGTATGCGCGCGCAACGCAGCGAGCGACAAGCCCAACTGAAACTGCGCACTTCGATTCGCGGACAGAAAGCGACCATCATCGGTAAACGCAATGATCCCTTCCATCAGTGTGCCGAGAAACTCAGGACGTCCGTGGAAAGATACTTGCAGGACGTCGCGAAACGCAGTCGAGAACAGATGGTTTTCGATCATCTGCACCGACATTTTCGCGAGTGCCGTCGTGTGCTGGTGATAGCTGCGGTGGTCGCCCGTCACGTCGAGCACGCCGATCAGATCGCCGTACGGATCGAGAATCGGCACACTCGAACAGGTCAGGAAGCGGTTCGCCGCCAGATAGTGCTGATCGCCATGAACGACCATCGCACACCCCTCGGCCAGCGAGGTACCGATCGCGTTGGTCCCCTGACGATCCTCGGCCCAGTTCGCGCCAGGCCGCAGCGCCACTTTTTCCGCGCGATGCAGAAAGTCGTCGTCGCCGATCGAATGCAGGATCAACCCGTCGGCGTTGGTCAGCACGATCATGCTTTGCGTGTTGACGATCTGCTCGCGCAGCGTCTCCATGACCGGCATCGCATGCGCGCACAGCGCCTGGTTCTGTTCGCGCTTCAGCGCGAGGCCCGTGTGGGACAGAATGTCGTAATCCGGCCGGATCGATGCGCGCAGGCCGAACGTCTCGGAGCGTTCGTGGGCTTTCTGGATCGCCGGTGCGGGCCAACCTTTGGAGCGATTAGCCGCCGCCACGCTGAGCGGATGAACGTCGTCGCGCATTGTCTCCTCCTGAATGCGCCCGGGTCGTGCCGGACGCTTTGATGCGTGTCAACAGAATACTCCCTTTGTCAGTGCGCCCGACGCGTGCGGCGACCCCGCGCGGGCCCGCATCCTTGATCTGCGTCAGCGTCGGCCGGACCTGCGGCGTTTCTGAACACCCGCAGCCCGCGCAACTGTTCCGAAACGAAACACTTCCGCCATGCGGCTCACCGCAATCCCTGAAATATCCCACTTCGATGCATTGGTACGGTTCGTGCCTGATGTGGTCCCGCGCAGTCACCCGATCACCATCACAAAACGGAGACAAGTGATGAATCCATTTGACCTGAAAGCCCTCGGCATCGACATCGAGTATCCCTATCGCCAGCGTTACGAAAACTACATCGGCGGCAAGTGGGTACCGCCGGTCGGCGGCGACTATTTCGACAACGTGTCGCCGATCAACGGGCAGCCGTTTTGTCGCGTGCCTCGTTCGAACGCTGCCGATATCGACCTCGCCATCGACGCCGCGCACGCAGCGCGCCGCAAATGGGCGAAGACGTCGGTGACAGAACGCGCGAACCAGTTGCTGGCGGTGGCCGAGCGCATGGAGAAGAACCTGAAGCTGCTAGCGGTGGCCGAGACGATCGACAACGGCAAGCCGCTGCGCGAAACGATGGCCGCGGACCTGCCGCTCGCCGTCGATCATTTCCGCTATTTCGCGGGCTGCATCCGCGCGCAGGAAGGCGGCATCTCGGAGATCGACGACAACACGGTCGCTTATCACTTTCACGAGCCGGCTGGGGTGGTCGGTCAGATCATCCCGTGGAATTTTCCGCTGCTGATGGCCGCATGGAAGCTCGCGCCCGCGCTCGCGGCCGGCTGCTGCGTCGTGATGAAGCCGGCCGAGCAGACGCCGGCTTCGATACTCGTGCTGATCGAACTGATCGGCGACCTGTTCCCCGCCGGGGTCATCAACATCGTCAACGGCTTCGGCAAGGAAGCGGGCGAAGCGCTCGCCACCAGCAAGCGCATCGCGAAGATCGCGTTCACGGGCTCGACGCCGGTCGGCAAGCGCATCCTGCACGCAGCCGCGGACAACCTGATCCCGTCGACGGTCGAACTCGGCGGCAAGAGCCCGAACATCTTCTTCGCCGACGTGCTCGATCGCGACGACGCGTTCCTCGACAAGGCGCTCGAAGGTCTCGCGATGTTCGCGCTGAATCAGGGCGAAGTGTGCACGTGCCCGTCGCGCGTGCTGGTTCAGGAGTCGATTTACGAGCGCTTCATCGAGAAGGCGATCGCGCGGGTGGAACGCATCAAGGCTGGCCATCCGCTGAACCTCGAAACGATGATCGGTGCGCAGGCATCGCAGCAGCAGCTCGACAAGATCCTGTCGTATATCGACATCGGCCGGGACGAAGGGGCGCGGTGCCTCGTCGGCGGCGAGCGCGCAACCCCTGGCGCCGGCCTCGGCGAGGGTTTCTACGTGAAGCCGACGATGCTGTTCGGCAACAACGATATGCGTGTGTTCCAGGAGGAGATCTTCGGGCCGGTCGCCTCGGTGATGACGTTCAAGGACGAACAGCAAGCGATCGAACTCGCGAACGACACGTACTATGGCCTGGGCGCGGGCGTGTGGACTCGCGACGGTACCCGCGCTTACAAGTTGGGACGCGAGATCGAGGCGGGACGCGTGTGGACCAACTGCTATCACCTGTATCCGGCGCATGCGGCCTTCGGTGGCTACAAGCAGTCGGGGATCGGGCGCGAAACACACAAGATGGCGTTGTCGAACTATCAGCAGACGAAGTGTCTGCTGGTCAGCTATCAGGCGGAGGCGCTGGGGTTCTTTTAAGCGAAGTGCGCGTCGTCTATGGACGGCGCGTGCCGAAGAATGCAGCCGTGCGGCGTGGTGGCCGCTCCGGCTGCATCAATCGATGCGAAATCACGAAGTCCCCTCAGACCTCAGTCCGCCTCGACTTCTCCGCCAAAGCCGCATTCCGTCATCAGTCTTTCTAAAACCGGAAGCATCGGCTCGCGAGCGCGCTGTTGGCAGGTTCATCCGGGGCCTCGGCGCATGAGGGATGCTTCTTCCTGGAAGCTGTGAGATCCCGTTCGCCCGACAAATCAAATAAATCGCCTACATAGGCTAAAAATTCATCCAATTCCGAATGCTCCTGGTTGCCCCGCTCCCGATACTGTCGTTCGCACATAACAGAGGATGAGCGATGAAGAACGGCAACGGCCAGCCGATGATCCGGCTCGCAGACAAGACGACGCACGACGGCACGGTCATCGAGGCCGCGACAGACCTCATGCACATGGGCATCCCGGTTGCACTCGATGGACACGGCGTCGAGTGTCCGAGGTGTGGCGGTGTCTATCCGATCACCGCGACCGGCCAGCGAACCCACAACGGCAAGCGGGTCAGCCATGCCGGCGACAGGACGGGCTGCGGCGCGATCCTGATCGCTTCATGATCGCTTCCCGATTGCCACGAAACACCGAGCTCCTTGCACGCATGGTCGAACCCGCACAGGACCGCACGCTAGGTCTTTCCAGTGACGCGCTACCCACATGGGGCAATGAGCCTTTGCTGGCTCCGCTACGCCTGCGCGGCACCGAATCCCTGGGCAAGCTCTATCGATACACGCTCGATGTGGCGACGATCGAAAGTCCGACGCTCGGATTGTGGCAAGCCCAGGAACTGGTCGTACCCGATAACCTGATTGGCAAAGTCATCGACATTTCGATCGCGTTCGACGGGAACGGATTGTTCGGTCAACAGGAGTTGGAATCCGGTGACGTGGCACACGCGGGCGCGGGCCGCCGCACGATTTCGGGGCTCGTCACAGGCATGAAACAGACCGGCACCGACGACCGGCGCGCCCATTACCGCTTCGTCGTGCGCCCCTGGCTGTGGCTGGCCACGAAGAACCGCGAAAGCAGGATCTTTCAGGACGCGAGCGTGGTGGACATCACCGACCGGATACTCAAGGAGCGTTATCACTTTCCGGTGGTGATGGAGTTGGGCGCGACCGGTCTGTGCGAAGGCTACCCAAAGCGGGACCATGTCCGGCAGATGTGGGAATCCGATTTCGAATTCCTCACGCGGATCTGGAGAGAATGGGGAATCTACTATCTGTTCGACGGAATGACGCTGGTACTGTGCGATTCGCCCGGCTCGCACAAACAGCACGACAACGGCTACGACACTATCCGCTATCACGCGCCTGACAGCCGGCACGTCGACGAAGAACACATTCACAGGCTCGAGGTCTCGCGTCAGATCACGACGGGCAAGGTCAGTCTGATCGACTACGACTACACGCGCCCCGGCATGCACTTCGAGGGCGAGTACGAGAGCTTCAGCGAACGGGCCTTCGACAACATCGAGCAACACGGCTGGGGCGACTACTCGCAACCGCTCGCCGGCGCGACGGGATTGTCGGGTAGGCCAAATAACTTCCGCAATGAAGCCGAACACCTCGCGAGCGTGCGCGTCGACGCAATGCGCTGCCACCGGCTACGTCTGAAGGGCCGAGGGAATCTGCGCGGCCTGACAACCGGGAAAACATTCTGGCTCGACAACCATCCGCAATGCGACATCAACGCCGAGTACCTGGCGGTATCGACCACACTCGACATTCGCAACGCGCCGCAGAACACACAGCCGTCCGATAACGACACGAACGACGCGTTGCGCCGGTGCGTGACCAGCTTCGTGCTTCAGCCTGCCAATACATTCTTCAGAAACCGCCCGAAGAAAAAGCCGCGCTGCGCGGCGGAAACGGCGATCGTGGTTGGGCCCGAGCACCAGCCGATCTGGGTCGATGGATACGCGCGCGCCAAGGTGCGTTTCGTGTGGGACCGGCTTGGCCCGAAAAACGAGAGCGCCAGTTGCTGGGTGCGCGTGTCGTCGCCGTGGCAAGGCAATGGCTTCGGCGCGATCTATCCGCCGCGTGTCGGTCAGGAGGTCATGGTCAGCTACCACGAAGAGGACCCGGACAAGCCGTACGTATCGGGCCGGATGATCAATGGCTGGAACCAGCCGCCCTGGAAACTACCGGATAACCAGGCACTTTCAGGCGTCTTGAGCAGTGAGCTCAAAGGTGGCTGCGACGGCCAGACCAATCACGTCGTACTGGATGACACGCCGGGCCAACTCCAGGCACAGCTCGCCAGCGATCACGCACGCTCGCGCCTCGTGCTGGGCTACAACACGCGGGTCGTGCGCGAGGCCGGCCGACAGCAGGCCCGCGGCGAAGGCTGGGAACTGGCCACCGACGCTTGGGGTGTCGCGCGCGCCAACAGAGGCATGCTGATCACCACGGAGGCGCGTCGCGGCGCGACCGAGCCGGCAAAGGATCTCGGCGAGACCGTGGCGCGCCTCACGCAGGCGCGCGATATCCACGAGAACCTCGCGGGTCTCGCGCGGCAGTATGAGGCACAGGAGCAGCAGACCAGTCAAAACGACGTATCGCGGGCCATCAAGGCGCAGAACGAGGCGATACGCGGCGTCGCGGCGCGTGCGGACCTTCCCTTCCCGCAACTGGGCGCACCCGACATGGTGCTGGCCAGCGCGGCGGGGGTCGGTCTCACCGCAGCGCAAAGCACGCACGTGGCGAGTATCGAACACATCGCGCTCACAGCGGGCGGACACGTCAGCATGGCGGCGGCGAGATCGCTGCTGGCGTCGGCAATCAACGGCGTGCGGGTGTTCACGCAGAATCTCGGCATCAGGCTCAAGGCCGCGTCAGGCAAGGTGCGAATCGACGCGCAGAGCGACGATGTCGAGATCATCGCGCAGCGGGTCGTCAGCATCATCAGTAGAACCGATTCGATCAATCTGATGGCCAGCAAAGAGATCGTGCTCCATGCGGGAAGCACGAAGGTGGTCATCAATTCGGAAGGGTACAGGGTCTATACGGATGGAGAGCATCGGGTCCATGCGCGTGGTCATCAAACCGACAGGCCAGCGGCGCGGCCTGTCAGTGTGCCGGTAACGCCCGGAAAGCCGGGCAAGCTGGCCGCGCATCATGTTCTGATCGAACACGATACGGGCTTTGCACTGCCGAACCAGCCGTACCGGATCACCCTCGACGATGGTCAGGTGATTCAGGGCGTGACCAATGCGCTGGGAGAAACGAGGCTCGTCACGAGCAATCTGCTTGCATTCGCGACGGTTGAAGTGTTCGCCAAGAGTGAACCGGACAAGGTTATTGCGGTGAGCAGAGGCGCGGTAATCAGGGAGGCGGACGAGCCGTTTGCGGGCGCAGTGCCCAACGCCGAGAAGCGCGCCGCCAGGGTCGCAGGAAAGGCCGTGGCCTCTCCCAATCAAAGCGCGACGACGGAAGACAAGCCGCCCGAATTCGTTTCATGCGATCCGATGAACTTCGGTCTGCGCTTTCATCACTTCATCAACGGTGCGACCGAGGCTGATGCGCCGGCTGGTATATCGATGCGCAAGGATGTTGAATATCCGGTGACCAAGGCTTATACGGCTGCGATCAAGACGGCGTTGCAGGGAATCGATTGGGCCGGGGTGACGTGGCCGTTGACTTCCAGTTTGAGAGACATGATCCAGAATGCGGTCAGGTCGAAATTGGAAGACGCGCTTGCTGCCGGGCCCTTCGGATTGCCACGAAGCGATGCCGCCAACCCGAAAAATGGTGGTGCCATGCCAGAGCTTGTGATTGTCAATCCGCTGCGGGCAACACAGTACGCTCTGCGACAGGATGTCAGCGCAGCGTTCATCGGTGGCGATTGGGTTATCGCCGTCAACGAGAGCGAGATCGCGCACATCGTCGAACTCGGGGGCCAGCCGGCCTCGCTGGATAGCCGTCTCAGGGCATTCGCCGACACGCTATATCACGAGTCTCGCCACTGCCAACAGTACTTCTGGATGGCTTCTTTGCTTCAGCACTTTCCGGACGACTACAGGGACCTGCCAAATGTCCAAACGTTGTATTGGTCGACGATGCTGCAAGAAGCCTATATAGCGGCTGGAAACACACCGCTACCCGACGATCATCGCGTTCACATCGGTCTGCACAGGATGCTTGTATTCCACTACTACTGGCTGACTTCTTACCTGCACGACAAGCCCGGCTGGGAGTATGTCAGGCGAGATCTCCCGCTTGCCGAAAGGAAAGTGTGTGACCTGCTGAACGTCTCTGCTGAAACAGCACGAAAAATGGCGCAATTCGAAACCGGCTACAGGAGCCAACTTCATGAAGAAGATGCCTACGCCTGCGCGGAGGTGGTTCAGGCGTACTGGCAGAATCCTGGTGATCCTCTCGTTCGCAATCCCGGTACATGCACAGCTCAGTACGCCGACGCCCTCAGGACCGTCGGGGCCAGGAGCTGAGATGAGACCGACTGTGACCGATGCTCAGCGCGACATGGCCTTCAGGATACTGATCACGGCAATGGCGATCCTGCGCGACGACCAGCCCTTCAATCCCGTGCATACGATATTCGGCAGCATTCTTGCGGCGCGACGAGAGCGCGGCGTGGTAGGCGTTACGGAGTATTCCTTCGTGAATCCGGTGTTGCCGGACACGCAAATCATCGTAGTTGTGGTACCCGATCCGCTCGACCCCTCGGCCGACCGCACGAAAATCAAGCAGGTCGTGAGGCGCTTCACGATCCGCTTCAATCCACTATTGACGGACATCAACCGCTCGACGCTGGAAGATCTCCTTCAGGTCAATATCGGCTACTGGATCGACGGCAAAGGCGAGCGACGGCCCGGCAATGATATGGGAACCGTGCCTCCACAGATTCGTCTGCATCACTATCGCTATCGTGCTTCGAATCTGCCAACGAGCCGATTTCCGGTGGATGTCGAATTTGCTTTCGGCGACCCCGGCCCAAAGAATCCAGCTCCGGACGAACCCAAAACGCCGGTCCTGATGGACGTTCGCCTCAATCGTGACTATTCCGCGTTGAAACGGCAACACCGTGAATGAAGCCCGTCTTGAACAGCAGGTGGCAAAGCGCCACGGCGCGCGGAAGTGGTTCAGGCCTACTGGCGCAATCCTGGTGATCCTCTCGTTCGCAACCCCGATACATGCACGGCTCAGTACGCTGACGCCCTCAGGATCGTCGGGGCCTGGAGCTGAGATGAGACCGATTGTGACCGACGCCCAGCGCGACATGGCCTTCAGAATATTGACCACGGCAATGGCGATCCTGCGGGACGACCAGCCCTTCGATCCCGCGCATACGATTTTCGGCCGCGTTCTTGCGGCGCGGCCTGAGCGCGGCGTGGTAGGTGTTACGGAGTATTCCTTCGAGAATCCGGCGTTCCCACGGACGGAAATCACCGTAGTTGTGGTACCCGATCCGCTCGACCGCTCTGCCGACCGCGCGCAGGTCAAGCAAGTCATGCTGGACTTCACGATCCGTTTCAGTCCACTGTTGACAGACATTAACCGCTCGACGCTGGAAGACCTCCTCCATGTCGATATCGGCTACTGGGTCGACGGCAACGGCGAGCGCTGGCCCGGCAACGATATGGGAACGACGCCACCGCAGATTCGGCTGCATGGCTATCGCTATCGTGCTTCGAATCTGCCGACGAGCCGATTTCCGGTGGACGTCGAATTTGCTTTCGGCGACCCCGACCCGAACGATCCGGCGCCGGACGAACCCCAAACGCCGGTCCTGATGGACGTTCTCCTCAAGCGTGGCTATTCCGCATTGAAACGGCAACACCGTGAATAGAGCCCGTCTTGAACCGCAGGTGGCAAAGCGCCGCATGTACAGAGACGACATCCGCATTTTCAGCTTTGCATGGACTCGCTTGCGACCACCCTGTTTCGCCCACCCGCCTTCGCGGCGTACAGTCGCTGGTCCGCGACCGCAATCAACCCCTCGAGGTCAAGGCAGTTATCCGAGACACTCTCCGCCACCCCGATCGATATCGTGAACCATATCTCACGGCCTGACGCGGTACGGGTTAATTGCGTCTCCTGAAGGACGCAGGCGTTGCGGGCGACGGCCTCGCGCACGCGCTCCGCAATCCGGGCCGCGTCGTCCGCGGTCGTATCGGGCAGCAGCACACAGAACTCCTCGCCACCCAGACGTGCCATCAGATCCCCCGGGCGCCCGGAGTACTGCCTGGAGCGAGGCATCCGGTGTTCGATCGAGCTGTGCTGTCCGGTCCGCAAGGAGCCCCTCGGCACTCTCGCGAAGAAACTGCAAGTGCTGCCTGTTATTCCGGACCGCGACATCGAGAACCCTGGCCTGAATCTCGAGCCGATGCGAACGGTTATCGAGCTCCCGGGCACGTACGAGAAAATATTGGTGTACGGCAAGAATCAACGTGACAACGAATACCACGCCGAAACACAGGATCACGGTATGCCGCGGACGTGAACTGGCGCGGTCCCAAACCGTTTTCGCAGGCGTTTTGGACGCGGACGGCAGGCGCATGCCGGCTCTCCGGTGATCCAGCTCCAGGTCCAAATACTATTCCTTCCCAACCCCCTCGACATAGCTATCAACCGCACTGTTTACCGTCGGATGAAAGCACGCATCGCCAATCAGATCCGTCAACTCGAAGCGTCTGAGCTTGTCGCGAACCGGATCCTTCACCTCTGCAAAGTGCAGCGCAATCCCGCGCTCGTCGAGCGTGCGCGTCAGTTCCCGCAGCATGTCGGCGGAGGTGACGTCCACGCTCGTCACCGGTTCGGCCGCCACCACCACACGCCGCACCGGTGCCGGCGATTCGGCGACGGCTTCCAGCAGGCGCTCCTGAAACTGCTCGGCATTCGCAAAGAACAGCGGTGCATCCCAGCGAAACAGCACGAGCCCGGGGATTCGCTGGGCATGCGGATAGCGCTGCAAGTCGTGATAGCCGCGCAAACCTTCGACGCGACCGAGCACCGCGTAGTGCGGTCGCCAGCCGTCCCACAGAAATTCGATGACCGCGATCACCACCGCGAAGCAGATGCCGGGAATCGCACCGAACACCGCGACGCCGGCAAAGCAGGCCATCGACAGCCAGAACTCCCATTGCTGGATGCGGAAAATCCGCTTCAGGTCCGTGATCTCGAACAGACCGATCGCCGCCGCGATGACGACCGCGGCGAGCGCACTGTTGGGCAGGTAGCGCATCAGATTGGGCGCGGCCATCAGCAGCGCCGCGACCGCCAGCGCGCCGACGACGCCCGTCAGTTGCGTCTTCGCACCCGCCGCCTCGGCGACCGGCGTGCGCGACGAGCTGCTGCTGATCGGGAAGCCGTGGAACAGGCCGGCCGCAAGATTGGCCGCGCCGAGCCCGACCATCTCCTGATTGGGGTCGACGCGGCTGCGAAAACGTGCCGCGAAAGTTCGCGACAGCACGCTGGTATCCGCGAACGAGATCAGCGCGACCGCGCAGCCGCCGAGCAGAATCTTGACCAGATCGGCGTCGGTGACCCACGGCAGCGCAAAGGTCGGCAAACCTTGAGGAATCTTGCCGAGCACTTTCACACCAATGCTATCGAGGTGCAATGCGGTTACGCACAACGTCGCGACGATCACGGCGATCAGGATGCCCGGCAGCTTTTCGAAGCGCTTGAGAAACAGGATCAGCACGAGGCTTCCAGCGCCCACCGCGAAGCTATACCAGTTGGATTTGCCATCGGCGATGGCCTGCACGAGGCTCACGATGTCCCGCAATGGCCCGCGCTCTTCGATTGAGATGGCAAACAGTTTGGGCAGCTGACTGACCAGCACGGCGAGCGCAATGCCGTTCATATAGCCGTATCGAATGGGTTTCGACAACAATTCAGTGATGAATCCCAGCCGCAGCAAGCCCATCACGATACAGAACAGGCCGGACACGATCGCCATCATGCTGGCCGCCGCAATCGCGCGCGACGGGTCGCCCGCAGCGATTTGCACCACGACCGCCAGAATCGGAGCGGCGAGCGCGGAGTCGGGACCGAGCACGAGAATCCGGCTCGGACCGAACAGCGCATACGCCAACAGCGGAACGATCGTCGCGTAGAGGCCGTACACGCCAGGGACGCCGGATGCCTCCGCGTAAGCGATCCCAACCGGCACCAGCATCGTGGTCAGTACCAGTCCCGCCGTCAGATCGTTCGGCAACCAGCTCAGCCGGTACGTCTTGAGCACCGTCAGTCCCGGCAGCCAGCGCATCCAGCGGCGCGCGCTGCTTACAGCAGTCTGTTCTTTGTGAGGAACTGGCCTGTCCGCGTCCATTTTTGGAATGTTCGTAGTCGAGGACGCCGCGCCACGGTTTGTGGGCGGTACCGTCATTCGAAGGATAGTCCAGACATTCCGTCGGCGACAGAGATGAGGCCGACCGGCCGCGCATCAGGGCCGCTTGCGCCTCAGCAGCCACGCGACGCCCCCCGCCAGCGCCATCGCTGCCGCGCCGTACACCGCATTGCGATGCCGATCGGTGAACATCTGCCAGCAGTACGCACGCGCCTCGTCATCGAAGCGACCATGCGAAGTGTAGTGGCCCGGCACCGGCTCGTAGAGATTCGCGGGCGCATCGGCGGGCAACGGTTCATCGGTCAATTGCCCGTCGTAACCCGCCCGCGCGAGATAGCGGTCGAGCAGCGTCGGCGCGATCCGGTTCGCGAGGATCGCCTTGACCGTCGACCACCCGACCCACACCTGCCGCCGTCGATGGGTGGCCGCAAAGTAGATCGCCCGTGCCGCCACTTCCGGCTGAAACACCGGCGCCACCGGCCGCGCCCTGCGCCCCGTGCGATTGAGCGCCCAGTCGAATTGCGGCGTATTGACCGCGGGCAGATCGACCATCGTCAGATGGATATCGACTCCGTTGTGCAGCAACTCGGAACGCAACGAATCGGTGAAGCCGCGCACGGCAAACTTCGCGCCGCAATAGATCGCCTGCAACGGCACCGACCGGTACCCGAGCGCCGAGCCGACATTGACGATCGTCCCGTGCCCGCGCGCGCGCATCACGGGGAGCGCCGCCAGCATGCCGTTGACCTGCCCCAGATAGGTCACCTGCGTGCCGCGCTCGACATCGCGCGCGCTGAGCGCCGACACCGGCGCAAACGCGGTCGCCATCGCGACGTTGACCCAGACGTCGATGCCGCCCCACTCGCGCTTCACGCGCTGCGCCGCGCGCTCGATCGCGTCGGCATCGGCGACATCGGCCGGAATGGCGAGTGCGCGCACGCCATAGGACGCGGCGATCTCCTCGGCGGCACGAGCGAGCCGTCGCGGCTCGCGCGCGATGAGCCCAACGTCATAGCCCTGCCGCGCGAATTCGGACGCGCTCGCGCGCCCCACGCCGGCACTTGCCCCTGTAATGACGACGACGCCCTTGCGCTCGACGTCGCCGCTGCGGGTCTCGGTTTGCACCGTCACAGCGTCGCTGGCCACTTTGAACACCTCCGAGGTTGCACATCCAGTGAGGTGGTGAAGCAAAGCGCAGTCCCGACGATTCGAGCTCGGGATCTACGAATTGCGCGCGAGTCCAGCGCACGCTCGGCCGCCGGGACGCCGGCCGCGGAAGCCGGAAAAAACAAAAGGCCGCAGCGCGGGGCTGCGGCCATCAGGTAGCGGTTTCCGAGGCTTGCGCGCTTCAGCGCATGGCCGAAAATGCCGAACTCACGTCACGTTCATCGCCAACGCACTCTCGCGATAGTGCTGGCTCGCCTTGTCGGTATCGCCCAGCTGCTCGTGCAGACGCGCGAGCGCGCGATGCGAGCGGATCTTCAGCGTCTCGTTGTCGGCAAGCTTCAGCGCGCGTTCGAGGAACGACTGCGCCTTGCCCCACAACTGCTGATGCAGACACAGACGCCCCAGCGCGAACATCAGGTCCGCGTCTTCCGGCCGATCCTTCTGCCACGCCTCGGCCTTCTGGATCAGCGGCAACGCGTCGCCGCCGGCCGTGTCCGGATAGCGTCGCAACAGGCGCGCATCCCAGTTCTGCGCGAGCGCCTCCTCGACGATCTTGCGCGCCTCCTGCGGACGGTTCAGCGCGACCAGCAGTTCGGCGGCGGTGTCGGCGAGGCGCGGCGAATGACGCTCGGTCGCCGACAGCGAGTTCCACAGTTCGAGCAGCGCGTCCGCATTGTGGCGACGATCGCGCAGCAGATTTTCCGCCGCCAGTTGACGCAGCCGCACCGCGACCGCCGGATGGATCGCCTCGCGCTTCTCCAGCGTCTTCACGAGCTTCAGCACTTCGCCCCAGTTCTTCAGTTGCTGCTGCGCGCGCAGCATGATTTGCTGCGCGTGAATGCGCCGCGCGCCCTGCGATTGCATCTCGGTCAGCGCATTGAGCGCGCCGTCGGCGTCGCGGCCGTCGGCGCGCATGTCGGCGGTGGCCATCAGGCGCGCGTCCTGCCAGTCGGCTTCGTCGATCTGCGCGAGCCATTCGTCGCGCCGCGCGTACTCATGCATGCGATGCGCTGCGGTCGCCGCGATCAAACCGGCCGCGCCCTTGTTGTCGCCATTCGTGAGCGCGTCCTTGGCGGCCTTTTCCGCGCGCGAGAAACGCCCCGCGTACAGGTTGCCGATCGCATCGCGCAACGCCGCATGCGCCTTCGCGACACGCGCGCGTGCGCGGTACGCGGCGACGCGCTGCGGCATGCGCCAGATATTGCGGATGATGCGCAACAGCGCATAGAGCAGGATGAACAGCACCACCAGCCCGACGACGAACAGGTTCAGCGACATGTCGACGCGGTACGGCGGATAGATCAGCAGCACTTGCCCAGCGTCGAAGCGCCCGCCCACCGCGAGCACGACCGCGACGGCGAACAGCGCCGCGAGCCATAGGAGTCCCCGGATCGCCATGATTAACCCCGGTTCCGGTATTGATTGACGGCCTGCAGGCTCGTATCGAGGTTCGGCAGCTCGACCGCGGCCGAATCGGCGTCCACCTGCTTGACCAGATCGATGACCGTCTGCGTGTCTTTCGACGACGCGTCGAAGTAGCGCGTCAACGCGGACTGCGCCGCCTGCAGGTCGGACTTCAGCGTGGTCTGGTTGCGCGACAGCAGCGCGAGACGCGCCGACAGCAGACGCAGCTTCAGGTTCTCGCGCACGAAGTAGCCTTGATCCGGCGTGACCAGCATCGCGTCGGCGTTGTCGATACGGCGCACCTGCACGAGGCTCGTCAGCTGTTCGGCGATGCCGTGCGTGACCTCGTCGATCCACACTTCCCAGCGCGGCTTGCCGGTGGCCGCGGCCACCTTCGCGGTGTCGGCCCACGTGGCCGCATGCGGCGTGGCACGCGGAATCGGTGCTTCACCCGACAGCGGCAGGCCGTTCACGCGATCGATCGCGTTGTCGAGCTTGATCGCGAGGCCGGTCAGATCGGTGGACGGCGCGGCCTTCAGCTTGTCGATGTCCTGCGCGATCGCCTTGCGCACCGCGACCGCCTGCGGACTGTCCGACGCCGCGAGGCGCATATCGGCGCTTTGCAAGGCGAACAGCGCGAGCTGCGTATTGCCGGTCAGCTGCAACTGCTGGCTCGCCGCCGACAGCATCTGCCCGACTTCGGCGAGCGTCCAGTCGTCGCGATTGCGCGCGAGATCCGCGTATTGCTGTTGCAGCGCCTGCTGCGCGGCCTGCGCATCGGCGAGCTTGCCTTCGAGCTGCGCGACCTGCGAGTCCGATTGATGCACGGTGGCGAGCGCCTGGTCGATCTTGATGCGCAGCTCGTTGGTCTGGGTGTCGTTGGCCTGCTGACGCTGCGCGAGTTCCTGCTCGGTGCGCACCAGCTTGCGGTTCATCGCGAAGCCGCCCACGCCCGCCGCGCACGCGATGACCACGATGACCAACCACAGCAGCGGTCCGCTCGCGCTGCGGCGCTTTTGCGCTTCGTACGGCGTGAAGGGTGGGTTCGGCGGCAAGGCGGCGCTTGCTGGCGGCTGGGGTGAGGCGTTCGTGGATGCGTTCGTTTCAGTCATGCGTGGTTGAGCCGGGTTGGACGATACCGGTTGGACGACGGGAGGCACGGCGGCTGCGGCAACGAGGGCTCGAACTATGCGCTCGTCGCCCGCGCCGGACACCGTAATCCTATCAAAACCCAATGCCCGCGCGGTCTGCGCGATGCGCGGATGCGGCGTGACGAGGGGCGCGTGTTTGAGCTGCTCGATCTCGCCGGCGGTCAGATGCTCGTGCGCGAGTTCGTGCAGATTGCGTACGCCTTCGGAGCTGGTCAGAAGCCATGCGTGCGGCGTGCCCGCGAGCAGTTCGTGCACGCGCGCCCATGCGCCGATCGACGGCTCCGGCACGATGCGCCGGTAAGCGGCCACCGCGTCGACTTCGGCGCCGGCTTCACGCAGGCGCTCGCTCAGCCATTCGCGGCCGCCGTCGCCGCGCACGATCAGCACGCGCTTGCCTTCGAGGCCCGCGGCACCGAGTTGCGCCTCGAGCGCGGCAAACAGGCTCTCGGAGTCGAAGCTCGTCGATTCGTCGTCGGCGCCCGCCGCGGGGCTGATCACGCGATGCTCGGGCGCGCTGACGCCGTGGCGCGCGAGCGCTTGCACGCTGCCCGGGCCGACCACGCCGATCGGCAGCGCATGCGGCCAGATATCGTGCTGGCGCGCGAACGCGTGATCGACTGCGTTCGGCGACACGAACACGACGAGCGCGTAGCGTTCGAGCGACGCGAGCGCGGCGCACAACGGCGCGTCGTCGATGACGGGCGCGATGTCGATCAGCGGGAAGTCGAGCGACGCGAGTCCGGCTGCTTCGAGCCGTTCGACGAGTTCGCTCGACTGGCCGGCCGGCCGCGTGATCACGACCGTGAAGGGCGCCTTCTCGGGCGAGACGGCGGCCATCACTCGCTGGCCGCCGCGCCGGGCGCGGCCGCGGGACCGCTCGCCGTACTGAGCGCGCGGACGATGTCGAGGGCGCCCTGCTGCACGAGCGAGTGCGCCACTTCCTCGCCGAGCGCGAGCGCGCGCTCGACGGTGGGCGCCGGCGCCGACGCCTGCGCGCTCAGCACGCGCTGGCCGTCCGGCGTCGCGACGATGCCGCGCAGATGCAGCGCGCCATCGCCCCAGGTTGCGTAGGCCGCGAGCGGCACCTCGCAGCTGCCGCCGAGCACGCGCGATACCATGCGCTCCGCTTCGACGGCGGCCGCCGTGTGCGGATGATGCAGCGGCGCGAGCCATGCGGCGAGGTCCGCGCGATCGGCGCGAATCTCGATGCCGAGCGCGCCCTGGCCCGCCGCGGGCAGACTGTCCTCGGGATCGAGCAGCGCGCGGATGCGATCGGCGAGACCCAGCCGCTTCAGCCCGGCCGCGGCCAGAATGATCGCCGCGTAATCGCCGCGATCGAGCTTGGCGAGTCGGGTATCGAGATTGCCGCGCAACGGCCGCACGTCGAGATGCGCATAGCGCATACGCAGCATCGCCTCACGCCGCAGACTCGAGGTGCCGACCACGGCACCGGCCGGCAGCGCGGCGAGCGAGTCGTACTGATTGGACACGAGCGCGTCGCGTGGGTCCTCGCGCTCCATGATGGTGGACAGAGCGAAACCGGCGGGCAACTCCATCGGCACGTCTTTCAGCGAATGCACCGCGAGGTCGGCGCGGCCATCGGCGAGCGCGGCTTCGAGCTCCTTCACGAAGAGCCCCTTGCCACCCACCTTCGACAGCGTGCGATCGAGAATCTGATCACCGCGTGTCGTCATTCCGAGGATTTTTACGTCACAAGATGGATATAATTTGTGCAGCGCACATCGCACATGCCCGGCTTGCCACATGGCAAGGCGGCTCTCTCGCGACGCAATCACAAGCGTGTGGGGTGGCGTGGAAAACGTCTCGGTGTTCATTAGCTTGCTGCTGGATGTCGGGATGGAATAACAATCAATGTTAGCACGCGCCCTCGTTCGCGCCCTTTGGTTCCAAGGCACGGCGAAGCGCCGTGCGCAAGCGGCATCGACGGAGGAGACGGGCTTCGCGCCACGCGCGAAGGCCCCCATTCCGCGTTGTCACGTACGGTCGTTCGCGCACTGCGCGGCGGCATGCGGGATGATGCAATGCGGCGAACATGCTGAGGCGATGCCTGACGCGTGTTCGGTCCCAGTGCGGGCTGGCAGCCCGTGGCTCCTCTCTCCCTCGTCGGCGTCGCGCGATTCGGCAGCGCTCGTGTCGTTCCGCGTACGCGGTGCGGCACGCGCGGGCCCCGCTTCTAGTGGGTCGAGCAATCGCCGTGTACAGTCGCCGTTTCAAGTCTCCGTTGCAGTTGCACTAGCAGTCCGTCTTGTAGTCCGTTGCGTAGTCCCTGTTGCACGCAGTTCACGTTGCACTTGCTGGTGGCAGTTCCGCAGTCGCAGTTCATCAATCAACAGACCCTGGCTTTCCCGAGGAAACTCATCGTGACGTCTTCCGGATCGGCGCGCCCCGCCCGCCGCAACACTGCCTCGCCCACCGCTCGCCCGGCCGACGCCGCGGCGCCTGACGCCCTGTCCGACGTTGCCGCGCACGCCATATCGTCGAGCGTCGGTCAACATGGCGACACGCGCGCCGACCAGCGCGCCAGGCGCCGCGCCCTCGCCGCTCGCGCCACCAAAGCCCCGAAGGCCGCGCAGACCTCGGTGCCCGTCAAGCAGGACAAGGCGCAAAAGGCGTCGGAAGCCGGCAAGGCCAGCAAGGCTGAACAGGCCGCGACGTCGGCCACCGCGCGCAAGCCGGCCAAGGCCAAGGCCAAGGTCGATGGCGACGCAAGACCCCCGCGCGCCGCGAAACCGTCGAAACCGAAGGACGTGCCGCCGGCTGAGTCCGTCGCCGCGACCACCGCGAAGAGCGGCGGCCGCACGCGCGAGGACAAGGACCACCCGCTGTTCCAGGACATCCGCTATCTCGGGCGTCTGCTCGGCGACGTGCTGCGCGAGCAGGAAGGCGAGGCGGTGTTCGACATCGTCGAGACGATCCGGCAGACGGCAGTGCGTTTCCGTCGCGAGGACGACAGCGCCGCCGCGCAGACGCTCGACAAGAAGCTGCGCACGCTGACGCCCGAGCAGACCGTCAGCGTCGTGCGCGCGTTCAGCTACTTTTCGCATCTCGCGAACATCGCCGAGGACCGTCACCGCAACCGCCGTCACCGAATTCACGCGCTCGCGGGCTCGGCCTCGCAGCCGGGCACGATCGCCCATGCGCTCGAGCGGCTCGCCGCGGCTGGTGCCGCCGCGACACCGGTGCTGCAGCGGTTTTTCGACGACGCGCTGATCATGCCGGTGCTGACCGCGCACCCGACCGAAGTGCAGCGCAAGAGCATTCTCGACGCGCAGCACGACATCGCGCGTCTGCTCGCCGAGCGCGACCAGCCGCTGACGAACCGCGAGCGAGCGCACAACGAAGCGATGCTGCGCGCGCGCGTCACGTCGCTGTGGCAAACGCGCATGCTGCGCGACTCGCGTCTGACGGTCGCCGACGAAATCGAAAACGCGTTGTCGTACTACCGCAGCACCTTCCTCGAAGAACTGCCGGCGCTGTACGCCGACATCGAGGAGGCGCTGAAGGAGCATGGCCTCGAAGCGCGCCTGCCGCCGTTCTTCCAGATGGGCAGCTGGATCGGCGGCGATCGCGACGGCAATCCGAACGTCACCGCCGAAACGCTCGAAAATGCGATCACGCGTCAGGCCGCGGTGATCTTCGAGCACTACCTGGAGCAGGTGCACAAGCTCGGCGAGGAGCTATCGATGTCGAATGTGCTCGTCGGCGCGAGCGATGCGCTGAATGAGCTCGCGGCCATCTCGCCCGACCATTCGCCGCATCGCACCGACGAGCCGTATCGTCGCGCGCTGATCGGCATCTACACGCGGCTCGCGGCAAGCGCGCGCGTGCGCCTCGGCGAAGGCAGCGTGCCGCTGCGCAGCGCCGGCCGCGGCGTCGCGCCGGTCCGCGCGATCCCCTACGACGACGCCGCCGACTTCGTGCGCGATCTCCACGTGCTGATGGATTCGCTCGCCGAGCATCACGGCGCGCCGCTCGCCGCGCCGCGTCTCGCGCCGCTCGCGCGCGCGGCCGAAGTGTTCGGCTTCCATCTCGCGAGCATCGATCTGCGGCAAAGCTCCGACATCCACGAAGCGGTGATCGCCGAGCTGCTCAAGCGCGCCGGTGTCGAGGACGATTACGCGGCGTTGCCGGAAGCCGACAAGCTGACCGTGCTGCTCGCCGAACTCGCGCAGCCGCGCGCGCTGCGCGTGCCCTCCGCCGACTACTCCGAGCTCGTGAAAAGCGAACTCGCGGTGCTCGAGGAAGCGCGCATGACGCGCGAGAAGTTCGGCGCGCGCGCGGTGCGCAACTACATCATTTCGCACACGGAGACCGTTACCGACCTGGTCGAGGTGATGCTGCTGCAGAAGGAAACCGGCCTGTTGCGCGGACGCCTCGGCGACGAGCACGACCCCGCGCGCGCCGGCCTGATGGTGATCCCGCTGTTCGAGACGATCCCCGACCTGCGCAACGCGCCGCACATCATGCGCGATCTGATCGCGCTGCCGGGCATTAGCGCGCTGATCGAACATCAGGGCAACGAGCAGGAAGTGATGCTCGGCTACTCGGACAGCAACAAGGACGGCGGCTTCCTGACGTCGAACTGGGAGCTGTATCGCGCGGAGCTTGCGCTCGTGTCGCTGTTCAACGAACGCGGCGTGACGCTGCGTCTGTTCCATGGGCGCGGCGGCACCGTCGGGCGCGGCGGCGGCCCGACCTACCAGGCGATCCTGTCGCAGCCGCCGGGCACCGTCGACGGTCAGATCCGTTTGACCGAGCAGGGCGAAGTGATCGCGAGCAAGTTCGCGAATCCGGAAATCGGCCGGCGCAATCTGGAAACCGTCGTGGCCGCGACGCTCGAAGCGTCGCTGCTGCCGCACGACCACACGTTGGCCGAGCTGCCGGTGTACGAGGAAACGATGCAGCAGCTGTCCGATACGGCGATGGCCGCGTATCGCGCGCTCGTCTACGAAACGCCGGGCTTCAAGGAGTATTTCTTCGAGTCCACACCGATCGCGGAGATCGCCGAGCTGAACATCGGCAGCCGCCCCGCGTCGCGCAAGCTGCAGGATCCGAAGCAACGCAAGATCGAGGATCTGCGCGCGATTCCGTGGGGCTTCTCGTGGGGTCAATGCCGGCTGCTGCTGACCGGCTGGTACGGCTTCGGCAGCGCGGTCGCCGAGCACCTCGACAGCGCGCCGTCCGACGCCGAACGCGCGCGCCGTCTCGCGCTGCTGCAGAAGATGCACAAGAGCTGGCCGTTCTTTTCGAACCTGATGTCGAACATGGACATGGTCATCGCGAAGACCGACCTCGCGGTCGCGTCGCGTTATGCCGCGCTCGTGACCGACAAGAAGCTGCGCAAGCATGTGTTCGAGCGCATCGTCGCCGAGTGGGAGCGCACGTCGAAGGTGTTGTCGGAGATCACCGGCAAGAGCGAGCGGCTCGCCGAAAATCCGCTGCTCGCGCGCTCGATCAAGAATCGCTTCCCGTACCTCGATCCGCTCAATCACCTGCAGGTCGAACTGCTCAAACGCTATCGCGCGGGCGACACGAATGCGCGCGTGCGGCGCGGCATTCATTTGAGCATCAACGGGATCGCGGCGGGGTTGCGCAATACCGGTTGAGGTTGCCGCATCGGCGGACAAAAGCCGGGTGTGGCCGACGCAGGTCACACCCGGCTTTTCTCATTGCGCGAATCCGGCCGCTACAATAGAGCCCGCCATGTACCAGTACAAGTTCGGCAATTATTCTGGTATCTCTATTACCCCCTCCACGCGCAGCCGATAGCATGACGACGCCGTCTTCCGCCGATCACCCGCCGCCGCTCGACGCCACCCCGGCCCGCGCGCTCGGCGACTTCATCCGCGCCCATCGCGAGCGGCTGTCGCCGCAGGCGGTCGGACTGCCGCCGGGGCCGCGTCGCCGCACGCCCGGTCTGCGGCGCGAGGAAGTCGCGCAGCTGTGCGGCGTGAGCCCGACCTGGTACACGTGGATCGAGCAGGGCCGGCCAGTGTCCGCTTCCGCCGATGCGCTCGCGCGCATCGCGGTCGCGTTGCAGCTGTCGCGCGCCGAGCGCGCGTATCTGTTCGAACTGGCTGCGCAACGCGATCCGGCCGAGCCCGACCCGGCCGCCGCCGATGCGCCCGCCACGCTGCTGCAAACCGTGCAGCTCATCGACACGCCCGCCTACGTGCTCGACCGGCAGTGGAATGCGCTTGCGTGGAACGAGCGCGCGGCCGATCTGTTCGTCGGCTGGCTCGACGGCGCGCACGACCGCAACCTGCTGCGCTACACGTTCACCGAGCCGGCCGCGCGCGCGTTGATCGTCGATTGGGAAACGCGCGCGCGGCGGCTCGCCGCCGAATTCCGCGCCGACTCGATCCGCCATCTGAACGATGCGCCCACACGTGGGCTGATCGATTCGCTGTCGGCCGCGAGCGACGAGTTCGCACGCTACTGGGCGTCCCAGGACGTCGGCGGGCGCGAAGGTGGCAGGCGCGAGTTCAACCATCCGCGCGACGGGCGCATCGTGTGTGACCAGATCACGTTCAAGCCCGCGCATCGCGAGGATCTGAAGCTCGTGGTGCTGGTGCGCGAATAGGCCCGCGATGGACGGCAGCGCTTTGGCCGCCCTCACCCGGTGTTAAAATCTTCGTCTTTCTTCGCTGCGGCGGCGCTCTTGCACGATTCGCGCACTCGCGTTGCCAGCCTCTTCACCGCTCGTTTTTACCGCCCAACACCATGACGTCCCAACTGCACAAAAAAGGCGAAGCCTGGTCGGCCCGCTTCTCGGAGCCGATGTCGGAACTCGTCAAACGCTACACGTCGTCGGTTTTCTTCGACAAGCGTCTGGCGTTCGTCGACATCGAAGGGTCGCTCGCGCACGCGTCGATGCTCGCCGCGCAGAAGATCATTTCCGCCGACGACCTCGCCGCGATCCAGCGCGGCATGGCGCAGATCAAAGGTGAAATCGAGCGCGGCGAGTTCGAATGGCAGCTCGATCTCGAAGACGTGCACCTGAACATCGAAGCGCGCCTGACCGCGCTGATCGGCGACGCCGGCAAGCGCCTGCACACCGGCCGCTCACGCAACGACCAGGTTGCGACCGACATCCGCCTGTGGCTGCGCGGCGAGATCGACCGCATCGGCGAGCTGCTCACCGAACTGCGCGTGGCGCTGCTCGAGATCGCGGAGAAGAACGCCGCGACCATCATGCCGGGCTTCACGCACCTGCAGGTCGCGCAGCCCGTCACGTTCGGCCACCATCTGCTCGCGTACGTCGAAATGTTCTCGCGCGACGCCGAGCGCATGATCGACTGCCGCAAGCGCGTGAACCGTCTGCCGCTCGGCGCGGCCGCGCTCGCCGGCACCAGCTATCCGATCGACCGTCACGCCGTGGCGAAGACGCTCGGCTTCGACGGCATCTGCGCGAACTCGCTCGACGCAGTCTCCGACCGCGACTTCGCGATCGAATTCACGGCCGCCTCCGCGCTCGTCATGACGCACGTGTCGCGCTTCTCCGAAGAGCTGGTGCTGTGGATGAGCCCGCGCGTCGGCTTCATCGATCTGGCCGACCGTTTCTGCACCGGCTCGTCGATCATGCCGCAGAAGAAGAACCCGGACGTGCCCGAACTCGCGCGCGGCAAGACCGGCCGCGTGAACGGCCATCTGATGGCGCTGCTCACGCTGATGAAGGGCCAGCCGCTCGCGTACAACAAGGACAACCAGGAAGACAAGGAGCCGCTGTTCGACACCGTCGATACGGTCGCCGACACGCTGCGCATCTTCGCCGAAATGGTCGCCGGCATCACGGTCAAGCCGCAGGCGATGCGCGACGCCGCGCTGCAAGGCTTCTCGACCGCGACGGACCTCGCCGACTATCTCGTCAAGCGCGGCCTGCCGTTCCGCGACGCGCACGAAGCAGTCGCGCTCGCGGTGCGCGTGTGCGCCGATCGCGGCTGCGATCTCGCGGACCTGACGCTCGACGAAATGCGCGGCGAACTGCCGAACGTCGCGCATCTGATCGGCGACGACGTGTTCTCGTATCTGACGCTCGAGGGCTCGGTGGCGAGCCGCAATCATCCGGGCGGCACCGCGCCCGAGCAGGTGCTGGCCGCGGTGAAAGCGGCGCGTGCGACGTTGAAGTAATCGACGCCTGGGCAGCGCCGTGAGCCTAAGCTTGCGGCGTAGCTGGTTGAACCGGAATCGAAAAGGCGAACCCGCTTGGCGGGTTCGCCTTTTTTATTGCCGCGTGTGAATGGCGAATCGAAGGCAAAAGAAAGCCCGCCAGAAGCGGGCTGAAAAGACTTCCACCGATGCCTCAGCAAGAGGCCATCAGAGTGTAGGCGGGTTTCGCTCGCCGACCAATGCGCGCACATTTCCGGCCATTACATCGGAACGCAAAGCGCCTCAGCGGGGCACGCACGATGACATCCGGCGGGCGAACGCCAATTGAATCCCGGCAGTTTTTGACTACCATTCAATCAGGTTCTCCTCGCGGTTCGTCGACGATGCTCTCTCGCACTTCTCCCCCTCCTGTTTCTCACCGTGTGGCTCTGCGCTCCTTCACGGCCGCTCGCATGCATCGGCTATCGCTCGCCGCGCTCGGTGTTGTCGCCGTGGCCGGTTGCACGATCACACCGCTGACGCCGCACGAAACCGTCAGCACACCGGTGGCCGCGATCAACAGCGCGACGCTCGATCAATATCGCGACGCGGTCGCACGACGGATCGTCGAGCGCAATCCGTCGTATGTGCTCCAGGGCAGGCCTCAGCCGATGCTGCGCTCGCTGGTGGTGGTGTCGTTCACGGTCGATCGTTATGGACACATCGTCGAGTCGTCGGTGTATCGCACGAACGGCGACGACGAAGCCGAAAGCACCGCGCTCGCGACGCTGCGCCGCTCGGCGCCGCTGCCGCTACCGCCCGGCAAGCTGCTCAACGGCCGCGGCCAGCTCGAGCTGTTCGAAGACTGGCTGTTCAACGACAACGGCAAATTCCAGTTGCGCGAACTCGCCTCGCCGCAAGCGGAAACCTACGACTGAGCGCGGTTGGCGCGTGCGCTGACACGCACCGCCCGGCGCAGCCGCGCATGGGTCGGCCACGCGCGAGCTACTCGAGTCATCGCGCATCACTCATAAAGCCGCCCTCGTTGCCGCGCAAACTTACACCGCCA
The DNA here is from genome assembly GCF_014201055.1 of Paraburkholderia sp. CI2. Lineage (NCBI taxonomy): Bacteria > Pseudomonadati > Pseudomonadota > Betaproteobacteria > Burkholderiales > Burkholderiaceae > Paraburkholderia > Paraburkholderia sp. CI2. Next base: position 207,404 of record NZ_JACHDL010000004.1, on the reverse strand, counting down.
TTGCTGCGCGACGAGCGCGCTCGCTATAATTTTCCGATTCCCCGCGCCGGAGCCTTCCGGCATGGCTCACGCCGTCCGCACACCCGCCGGCGCGGCGCATGAACCGACTGCAGTGCCGCACCGCCACCCCGCGTGCGGCGCCCAAACCTATACCTCAACGAGGATGCCGCCCTTGCGCGCCGCCTGTCTGCGACGCACGGCTCAGCGCGCCGCGGCCTCATACAATTGGAGACCCTGCATGTCCACTTCGCCGATTTCCGCCGCTCAGCCCGCAAGCGGGCAAAACAGTAGGGCGCGGATCATCTTCGCGAGCTTCATCGGCACCGCGATCGAGTTCTACGATTTCTATGTCTACGCGACCGCCGCGGCGCTCGTGATCGGACCGGTATTCTTCCCGCATGGCTCGGCCACCGCGCAGGCGCTGTCGGCGTTCGTCACGTTTGGCATCGCGTTCGTCGCGCGACCGATCGGCTCGTTCCTGTTCGGCCACTTCGGCGACCGCATCGGCCGCAAATCGACTCTGGTTGCGTCGCTGCTCGTGATGGGCCTGTCGACCACGCTGATCGGCTTCGTGCCGGGCTACGACGCGATCGGCAGCCTCGCGCCGATCCTGCTGTGCGTGCTGCGTTTCGGCCAGGGTATCGGCCTCGGCGGCGAATGGGGCGGCGCCGCGCTGCTCGCCACCGAAAACGCGCCGGCCGGCAAACGCGGCTGGTTCGGCATGTTCCCGCAGCTCGGGCCCTCGATCGGCTTTCTCGCGGCCAACGGCCTGTTCTTCGCGCTCGCAATGTCGCTCTCCGACGAGCAGTTCCGCAGCTGGGGCTGGCGCGTGCCGTTCATCGTCAGCTCGGTGCTCGTCGCGCTTGGGCTGTACGTGCGGCTGAAGATTGCCGAAACGCCCGCGTTCCAGGTAGCGATCGAGCGCAAGGAGCGCGTGCGCGTGCCGATCGCGACGCTGTTCTCGCAGCACTGGCGGCCAACCGTGCTCGGCGCGCTCGCGATGGTGGTCTGCTACACGCTGTTCTACAACGCGACGACGTTCTCGCTGTCGTACGGCGTCGGGTCGCTGCATATTCCGCGGCAGACGTTCCTCGGCCTGCTGTGCATCGCGGTCGTGTTCATGGCAATCGCGACGCCGCTGTCGGCCCGTGCGAGCGATCACTTCGGGCGTAAGCCGGTGCTGATCGTCGGCATCATCGCGGCGATCCTGTCGGGCTTCACGATGGCGCCGCTGCTCGGCAGCGGCGAGCCGTTGCTCGTGCTGCTGTTTCTCGTGATCCAGCTGTTCCTGATGGGCGTGACCTTCGCGCCGATGGGCGCGCTGCTGCCGGAACTGTTTCCGACCAACGTGCGCTATACGGGCGCCGGCGTCGCGTACAACCTCGGCGGAATTCTCGGCGCGTCGGTCGCACCGTATATCGCGCAGGTGCTCGCCGCGCACGGCGGCTTGGCGTGGGTCGGCGCGTACGTGTCGGTCGCCGCGGCCGTGAGCCTTGTCGGCGTGCTGTGCATGCGCGAGACGCGTGATGAGAGTTTGATGAAATGATGCAACGCGCATCGACGGAACGACGCTTTCGTCGATGCGCGTTTGCCGAGGTTCGATCGATGCTGCACCCGCGCAGTTTTTACGCGTCTGCGGCAGCATGCAGAGAGCATTATTTCCTCGCTGTTTCCGCGGCCCGGCCCGGGTAAAACCCCCGCCTTGCGCGTCCTTTTGACTTGCCTATACTCCCTGACATAACCCTATAAAAAACGGGGAGATCCGCATGAACGTCCATCTTCACAATGCCGATATCGTGACGATCATCGCGCTGGCCTTGCTCGGCTCGCTGCTGCTCGCGCTGCGCTTCCGTCCGAAGACATGGAAATCCGTCGTCGTCGAGGCGCTGGCCGCGAACGCCGCGGCCATTGCCGCGGTGGTCGCGTTCGAAATGCTGGTCGCCTGAGGCTGGTGCTCCGGGCCTGAGCACGGCGCGCGGCTTAGCGGTAGTAGTAGCCGTGATGGTAGTAGCCACCGCCGCCGTAGTAATAGCCCGGCGCCGGCGCGATAACGCAGCCGCCGAGTGCCGATGCGAGCAGCGTGCCGGCCACGAGAGTCAGGATCAAGCGTTTCATGTTGTTCTCCATCGAGTCAGATTGATTCGAGCGCAAACCCCGAATGACCCGATTGGACACGATGCGCGCCGCAGCGAACGTTGCCATTTGTAAGGGAACATCACCGAGCTGTTACAGGACGGGCGCGCTGGATCGGCGCGTTCGATCGACCGCCCCGCTGCCGCCGGATCGCGCCACGATGGCGGAAAACACCGCCTATACTCCGTTGAGCGCACTGTCGCGATAGCAGCCTTGCTGGCCGCGCCAGCGTCGCCGCAATCGAGCGGTTCGACGCGCGCCGTGCGAGCCTCGACGCACCGCGGCGTATCAGCTTGCCGCCCTGGCGTGCGCGCATCGGACGCTTCGGCGTCCAACGAAAAGCGACAGTTTTAACAGACGTGTAATCGATTCCTCTCCGCCCGCTGTTCCCCGACACGGGCGTTCTTTGAGGCGCGACGATGCAGTCCCCGCCAGCAAGGGTGGACTACGCATCGCGCCTCTTTTCTTTTGCGCAAACGATTGCGCGAGCGCGCGAACGAACTCAGGCGGCGGCTGATGCTTGCTGCATCGCGAGCACCGGCTCTGCCGCGTACACGTAGTCGATCGCTTCGAGCGCCGCGCTGATGGGCGGCACCGAGTCGCCGTCGCCGATCGAGGTCGAGCGATACGGCGCCTCGACGCCGCAATGCGATGGCGACGTCGCGACGAAGATCATCACGGTGCGCTTCTGCAGCGCATGCGCGAGGTGCACGAAACCCGTATCGGTACCGACCACGAGCGCGCACGCGCCGATCATCTGCGCAACTTCGGTCACACTCAATGGCGGCAGCACGGTCGCGCCTGGCACCTGCGCGGCGATCTGCCCGGCTTCGGCAAGCTCACCGCCCGAACCCCACGGCAGCACCACACGGAAACCGCGCTCGCTCAACTCGCGTCCAAGCGCCGTCCAGTGCGTGAGCGGCCATTTCTTGTCGGCTTTCGAGGTGGCGTGAAAGAGCGCCGCGACAGGCGCGTCTGGCATCGCGAACGGCTGCGGGACGGTTTCGGGTAGCTGCAGGTCGTAGATGGGCGGTCCTTCCACTTCGTAGCCGAGCGCCTCGCTGGCGCTGATGCGCATGCCGTGCCACGCGTTGCCTTGCGGACGTGGGCCGAAACGCCCGGTGTAGGCGAACGCCGCGCCACGCTCGCCCAGATCCAGGGATTGATAGCCGATGCGCCGCGACGAGCGCGCGAGGAAGGCGATGATCGCGCTCTTGTAGACGCCGTGAATGTCGATGATGTAGTCGTAGCGATACGCGCGCAGCTCGGCGATGGATGCCCAGATCGCCTTCAGATCACTCCAGCGACGCGCCTTCTTGAAGCGGCGCAGCGGCGCGCACAGCACGCGATCGACGCCCTGGCTCCAATGCACGACTTGCGCGAATGCTTCGTCCGCCGCCCAGTCCACCTGAACGCCAGGAAATGCGCGTTTGATGTCGGCGACGACTGGCAACGCCTGCACGATATCGCCTAGTGAAGTGACCTTGACAATAAGTATTCGCTTCATTGAGGGTCTGTTCGTTGTTCCAAGTTGAAACTATTCTAGCTGACGTTTTTACCGATCCCGCCAAATGGCCGTTGCGCGCGCGGTCCGATTTTCAATACGGCACGTTACAGCAAAAAATATCCGCCTGATGATTCACTTCACTTCATTATTTCAAACATCTTTCACGTATTCTGGTCGGTCCCGCACGCTTTATACTTGGCCCTTTGCACGAATCTAATTCATGTCCCGGCCCTTCCCTTCCCGTTCGCCCGCTGTCATGCGTCGCGCAAAACGCCTGTGGCGGCAATACGGCATCTTCTGGCTCGGTGCAATCGCCGTCGGCCTGGTCGCGGTGCTGTACGCGCGTCTGATCGACTGGGGGTATGACGCGTTTCTCGATGTCCGGCAGCGGTATGTGTGGGCGCCGCTCGTGATCACGCCCGCGGTTGCCGCACTCGCGGTCTGGCTCACGCGCAAGTTCTTTCGCGGCTCCGAGGGCAGCGGCATCCCGCAGGTCATCGCAACGCTGCACACGAAACAGCGCGGATACGGCACGCGGCTGCTGTCGCTGCGAATTCTGCTCGGCAAAATCGGCGTGTCGTTTCTCGCGATTCTCGGCGGCTTTACGATCGGCCGTGAAGGACCGACCGTGCAGGTCGGCGCCGCGCTGATGTTCAATCTGCGCCGGTTCTATCCGCGCTCGAATGCACAGATCGAACGGCAGCTCACGTTGGCGGGCGCGGCAGCGGGTTTGTCGGCGGCGTTCAATACACCGCTCGCGGGCGTCGTATTCGCAATCGAGGAATTGACGCGCAGCTTCGAGGCGCGCACGAGTGGCGTGCTGATCACGGCGATCATCATTGCGGGTGTCGTCGCACTGGGCCTGAACGGCAACTACACGTATTTCGGCACGATCCAGATCGGCGCGCATTTCCCTGATCTGCTCGCCGTCGCGGTGGTGCTCACCGCGATCGTCACGGGAATCGCAGGCGGTATCTTCGGCTGGCTGCTGCTCAATACCGCGCGCTGGATTCCGGAGCCGCTGCGTCAGTTGCACGGCGAGCGGCCGGTTGCGTTCGCCGCGCTGTGCGGCTTCGCGATCGCGGTGGTCGGCGTGATCTCGGGCGGCACGACGTTCGGCAGCGGCTATACGGAAGCGCGCGGCCTGCTCGAGGGACACGAGCAGTTGTCGGTGTTCTATCCGTTCCTGAAGATGATCGCGATGGTCGGCTCATACCTGCCGGGCATTCCGGGCGGCATCTTCGCGCCGTCGCTGTCGATCGGCGCGGGCTTCGGCAATCTGCTGCACATGGTGTTCGATTCGATGCAATTGCCGATGCTGATCGCGCTCGCGATGGTCGGCTATCTGGCCGCGGTCACGCAGTCGCCGATCACTTCGTTCGTAATCGTGATGGAGATGATCGACGGCCACGCTCTCGTGATTTCGCTGATGGCCACCGCGTTGATCGCGAGCCGAGTGTCCCGCCTGTTCGCGCCGCCGCTCTATGAGTCGCTCGCCGAGCGCTACGTGGCGCCGCTGCCGCAGCCCACGCCCGCGCCAGTGCCGGAAGTGCCCGAGGTCGAGGTGCCGGAAGCGGAAAGCGAGGACGGCGAGCCGAGCGCCGACGATGCCGCAGGCGACATCACGACGGATACCGCCGACTCGCCGCGTCAGTAGATGCGCGAGGGCGACGCGAGGCTGACGTTGCGCGGGTAACGGCACCGCTGGAGTGCAACGGTTCATTTCGACCGGGAAATGGCGAGCGCCGTGGAGATGCGAAGAGACGGCTTCAGACAGAAGCCAGACGACGAGCCGAACGCCGCACCGCATCACGTCGCTGCGACGCGACGCCCTGCGACGTCCTGCACATGATGCGAGATGGACCGCGGTCCATCCGAAGCTCAGGCCTGGGGTATTTCGATCTTGACTTCGAGCACTTCGAGATCGTCCTGACGCTCGAGACTCACGCGTATGTCGTCGTCGGAAATCTTCACGTACTTCGAGATCACGGCCACCAGTTCGCGTTGCAACGCAGGCAGATAATCGGCGGGCGCATGGCCGCCGGCGCGCTCGTGCGCGATGATCAACTGCAGGCGTTCCTTCGCTACCGACGCGGACTTCTTTTTCTCGCCCAGCAAAAACGAAAGAATCGACATGACGTGCGCTCCCCTTACTTGGTGCCGAAGAGGCGCTGCAGCAGCCCGGGCTTCTGGTAATCGACAAAGCGAAGCGATTTCTGCTCGCCGAGGAAACGCGACACGACGTCCTTATAGGCTTCGGCCACATCGGTGCCGTCCAGATGCACGGCCGGCAGACCCTGGTTCGACGCGTGCAGCACCGCTTCCGATTCCGGAATCACGCCGATCAGATCGATGCGCAGAATTTCCTGGATGTCGGTCAGCGACAGCATTTCGCCTTCGCTGACGCGCTTCGGGTTGTAGCGGGTGATCAGCAGGTGCTCCTTGATCGGTTCCTTGCTTTCGATCGCGCGCTTGGTCTTCGACGACAGGATGCCGAGAATGCGATCGGAGTCGCGCACCGACGACACTTCCGGGTTCGTCACGATCAGCGCTTCGTCGGCGAAGTGCATCGCAAGCAGCGCGCCCGACTCGATACCGGCCGGCGAATCGCAGACGATGTATTCGAAGTCCATCGCGATCAGATCGTTGATGACCTTCTCGACACCTTCCATCGTCAGCGCGTCTTTATCGCGCGTTTGCGAGGCCGGGAGGATGAACAGGTTCTCGCATTTCTTGTCTTTGATCAGCGCCTGGTTCAGATTCGCTTCGCCCTGGATCACGTTGATCAGGTCGTACACGACGCGGCGCTCGCAGCCCATGATGAGGTCGAGGTTGCGCAGGCCGACGTCGAAGTCGATCACGGCGGTCTTGCTGCCGCGCAACGCGAGGGCCGACGCAAAGCTCGCGCTCGTGGTCGTCTTGCCCACGCCACCCTTGCCCGAAGTCACCACAATGATTTTTGCCATTACCCTTACCTTGTGTTCGTCAAATGCGTCAATTGGTGCGCGGCCCGCCTCGCCGTGAAACGCCGCGTGCCGCAATCGCTCGGGGCAGCGCGCGTTTCGCGGCGCTTTACGTGAGCCGCAGCGGTTCGATCATCAGTTTTTCTTCTTCGAGCCAGATCTGCACCGGCTTGCCGAGCACGTCGGCCGGCAGCGGGTTCTCGGTCGTTCGATAGATGCCCGCGATCGAGATCAGTTCCGGTTCGAGACACGTGCAGAAGATGCGCGCGTCGTGATTGCCCTGCACGCCGGCCAACGCCCGGCCGCGCAGCGGCGCGTAAATGTGGATGTTGCCTTCCGCGATCACCTCGGCGCCATAGCTGACCAGACCGAGCACGACCAGATCGCCTTTTGCGTAAATACGCTGACCCGAGCGCAACGGCTTGTCGACCACCATCGTTTGCGGCGACGTGGCAAGACGCACCGGCTCGGCGGCGGGCGTGGGTTCGACGGCGGCGGCAGCGGCCGTGCCCGTGGCCGCGCTAGCGGCTGCGGATGCAGAGCTGGCGGACGCGCTCGTGCCCGCGCTTGCCTCGGTGCCTGCTGCCGCGTTTGCCGCGCTCGCCGTGCTGTCCTCATCGGCCTGCTTCGCCGGCGCGCCGCGGCGATCGCGCGCTTCGAGCAACGGCAATCCCGACTCCGTCGCCCACTGTTGCTCCGCATTCGCGACCACGCCGACCGGACGCATGCGCACGCTGTCGAGCAGTTGCGCGATGTCGGCGAGCGGCACGCGTTCGTTGCCGGCGAGACGCCGCACGTCGATCGCGACGACGTCGTTAGCGAAGAATTCGGGGGTCGCCTCGAAGCGTCGCGTCAGCTCGGCACGCATCGCATCGAGGTCGGTCGTTTTGACCACGAACATCAGCGTGTCGACAGAGCCGCTGCGCAGTTCGAAAAAGGGCGATTTCTTGGGCGACATAGCGTTCGGCGAAAAATTTTGCGTATTTTACAGGCGTACAAGCGCGCGGCCACTATTTTTCCCGGGAGAATCGGTGCTCGCGCGCGCGAGCGCAACGCGTGTCGTCGATGCGATCGACGCGCGACGGTGCGAAAGAAACGCTGGCGGGAAAAAGACCGTGATGAAGGGACGGCGAAGACGAGCGGCGCGCGCGACGCGCCGCTTGGGCGATCACTGCTGTAACACCTGCGAAGTAGTCGGCACGTGCCGCACCAGCAGACTTTCGACCTGCTCGGGTGCGCGCTCGACGCGCCGGTGCTCGCCGGTCGGGCCAAAGCCCAGCGCTTCGTAAAAGCGCATCGCGTTGCGGTTCGCGTCGGCCACCCACGCGTAGATTTCCGTGGCGCCCGCATTCGCGAGCCAGCTGCTCGCGGTATCGACGAGCAGCTCGCCGCCGCGCAGATGGCGCACGGCCGGCGCCACCCACAACTCGCAGACGAACGCGCGACGCGCCGCGGTGTCGTCGAAATGCGCCTCGATCAGCCCGGCCGGATGACCCTCGGTATAGAGCAGGAATGCACCGACGGACTGCGAAACCGCGTGATTCGCCGCGGTCGCGTCGAAACTGGCGGCATCGGCCGACAACGCGTCCTCGAGCGTCGCGCCGAAGGCGTACGGCGCCTCCCGCAGCGAGGCAGTGCGGAGTTCGCGAAAAACGGCGCCCTGATCAGCAGTGATGCGGCGAACGGTCAATGACGGACTCATGCAGACGAAACCCCTGGAAACCCTAACGCGTAGCTTTAACCGAACCGGCCGGCGAGTCAAATTTATTATTGACCAGAATATGCGGTCCCGCTCACGGCGCGTCGTAGTCGCCCGTGCCGTCCGGCCACGGCGTCAGCAGTTCATAGCCGTCGTCGGTCACGGCGACCATGTGCTCCCATTGCGCCGACAGCGAGCGGTCCTTCGTGATCACGGTCCAGCCGTCGCGCTGTACCGACGTGCCGGCGCGGCCCGCGTTGATCATCGGCTCGATCGTGAAGACCATGCCCGGCTTCAGGCGCACCCCCTGCCCCGGCTGCCCATAGTGCAGCACCTGCGGGTCCTCGTGATAGACCTTGCCGATGCCGTGCCCGCAGTAGTCGCGCACGATCGAGAAGCCCTCGCGCTGCGCGACCTTCTGGATCGCGTGGCCGACGTCGCCGAGCGTCGCGCCCGGCTTCACCTCGCGGATGCCGGCCACCATCGCCTCGTAGGTCGTGTCGATCAGCGCACGCGCGACCGTGCTCGACTGGCCGACGCAGTACATGCGGCTCGTGTCGCCGAAATAGCCGTCCTTGATGATCGCGACGTCGATGTTGATGATGTCGCCGTCCTTCAGGATCTCGTTGCGATTCGGGATGCCGTGACACACGACATGATTGACCGACGTGCAGACGGTCTTCGGAAAGCCCAGATAGCCGACATTGGCCGGAATCGCTTTCTGCGTGTGGACGATGTAGTCGTTGCACAGCGCGTCGAGGTCCTCGGTGGAGACGCCTGCCTTGACGTGCTCGCCGATCATTGCCAGCACATCGGCCGCGAGGCGGCCCGCAATGCGCAGCTTCGCGATATCGTCGGGAGTCTTGTAGGTAATGGCCATGAATTCAGTCGATGTGAGTCGCGGGTCAAGCGCGAGACGACCCGCCGCGCCCGAAAGCCCGGCGGCCCGCAACCGCCGCTCGATTGGGCGATTTCGGGCAATTGTACAGAGGATCGCGGATGGACCCCGCGCAAATCGGCTGAAGCGGTGCGCGGCAGGAGGCGGTGGCGCTAGCGGAGCTATGCCGTGGCGCGCGCCCGAATCATAATGACGGGCTTTTGCTCGGCCAGCTTGCGGGCCTGCTCGTTCAGATGGACTGGCGGCAAAGGGACTCGAACGATCATCGAGCCGGACATCGTGATCGTTCAGTTTTCCGAACTAAAATTCGGGCGTCCCGTCATGCCGCCCGCTGCGTTCCGCCCTTCGCCATATCGTACGGATCACGCTGATTGCGGGCGTACTGCTTCGGCGCCATTCCCGACCAGCGCCGGAACGCGCGAATGAATGCCTTCTCCGACGCAGCGGTGCACTATGCGTCGGTCGTCGCGCTCGGCGAGACGGCCTCCGCGATGGAGCAGCTGAGCGCGACCGTGCAGCTCAATGCGAGCAATGTCGAACAGGCGAGCGAACTCGCGCGCGGCGCGTCGAACCTCGCCGCGCATGGCCGCGACGCTGTCGGCAGCAAGATCGAAACGATGTGCGCGATCCACACGGGCTCGGCGCAGATGACGGGCATCATCAGCACGATCGAGAGCATCGCATTTCAAACCAACATCCTCGCGCTCAACGCAGCGGTCGAAGTCGCGCGTGCCGGCGACGAGGGTCGCGGCTTCGCGGTCGTCGCCGGCGAGGTGCGCGGCCTCGCGCGAGATTGGCGCGCTGACCGCCGCTTCGACGTCAAGCGTCGAACGCGGCGCGGGACTCGTCGAAGACGCGGGCGGCACGATGCAGCAGATCGAAGCGGCGATCGCGCGCGTGACCAGCATCGTCGGTGACATTGCGCAGGCGTCGCGTGAGCAGAGCGATGGGATTCAGCAGGTGGGCATCGCGATCACGCAGATGGACGAGGTCACGCAGCAGAATGCGGCGCTCGTCGAGGAAAGCGCGGCGGCCGCCGCGTCGCTCGCGGAACAGGCGCGGGCGTTGAGGGAGGTGATGGAAGGGTTTCGGGTGGGATGAGACGCCCGTCCCCTGGCCTCGATACGCTGAAGGCAACGGTTGGGCGCCGCTGTCAGGCCCGGCGACGTGCTGCCCTTGACACCGGGCAGCATCGACCACAGACGTGCGGGCCTGCTTACGTCAATATCCGCGGCTTAGTTGTCCGGATGGGCCGCCGTGAAGCTTTGGAACGCACTGTACGACGGATTCAACGGCGAGCCGTTCATCATGATGCCGAAGGTCTGGTCGCCGCTGTCGAGCACGTAATACATGACGGCCTGGATATTGTGCGTCTTGCGGTTCTGATAGAACTCGCCGAGCTTCGTCGTGATGTAGTTCCCACGATAGGTCTCGTTTTGCTCCGGTCCGGTGTTCCACTCGGTGATGATGAACGGCACGCCATACCGGGCCTTGCAATAGATCGGCAGATCGAAGCCAGGTTGGGCGCCGTCCGCACCGAGGGAGAACACATCGCCATACACCTCGTAGTTGTGCCACGTGGTGATGTCCCAGCGCACGGTCGGGTGACCGCCGCTGCCATCCGGCTGATTACCGTCCCACAGCGCGTCCGCCGCGCCGACATCGTTCACGCAGAAATTGATGCCGCACTTCGCGTTCGACTGAACCGCTTTCACGCCGTCGATCATCCCGCGCATCACGCCGCGCATCACCGGCCAGTTCGCGTTGTTGAAGTCCGCTGCCTTCGTGCCCGCAGCGTTGAAGTCGAGCACGGTGGCGTTCGTGCGCGTCAACTCGTTGCCGCATTCGTAAATGGTCACGCCATACGGTTTCAGTGCGTTCGCGACCGACTGCGCAACCGCGTAACCCTGGCTGTAAGCGGCATTCTCGCCAGCCAGCAGGTTGCCGTTGGAGTCGTAGACGCCCTGGTCGATCAGCGCGACCAACGTCATGCCCGCCGCCTGGAAAGCCTGTGCGAGCCCGATCGCCGCGTTCAGCTGGTTCGAACTGTTGGTGACGCCGACGCGATAGCTCGTGCAGCCCATGGCCTTCAGGATCGAGACGATCTGCTGGGGCGTGTACGTGTAGTCGAAGTGGCCGTTCATGCCATAGAACATGCCGGCCTGCGGTGTGATCGCGATGCGCGGATCGTTGCAATGCAGCCATAGGTTGGGGACGTCCGCAGTGACGTAGAACTCGCCCCCCGTGCCGCAATGCCAGATCTTGCCGCCGTAGAACAACACGAGCGACACGTTGTACGTGATGCCGAACGTCGCGCCGTTGCGATAAATGACGCCGTTGGAGAGCGTCCACGTCGCGCCGAACTGGTCGATGATGTACGGCGCGGAAGGCAGTGAGGTGCCATCGGGCGACATGTTCGGGACACTCGCCTTCGCGACCGGCGACGTATTGTCCGCGGTGCTGGAGGTAGCGGACGCACCCGAAGCTGCCGCGGCACCGGAAGCACCGGTCGCGGCGGCTGCCTTGCCAGTCGCGTTCGATGACCCACTGCCCCCACCACACGCGGTCAAAAGATAACTTGCGCTCAGGGCCGTCAGGCCCCCAATGAATTGACGTCGTTTTATCATCGCGGAGTAATTCCAAATGTCGGGAAAATTCCCGATAAAAAGACCAAAAGGTGGATTCGCTGTGATTCGACGGACAATCAATAAGGATTCGATGCAAATGAATTTGCAGGCCTTAAAGACTATTGTCCCGAAGTGCTTTGAACGCACGTCTGTGTTGTCCGATTGAACCGAGGCGCGCGAAGGTGCTCCTCGCGGTGGTTCAGATTGACAGGGCTGGGTGCGCGTTGGTTCGCAAACGTTTGCGGTGCAAACGTTTTACTGATTAATTGCCGAAGCTTTCATTTTCAGGAAAATTCTTCCTGTAAAAGCTTCTGACGGCGTAAATCGTACCCTGAACGAATGACCGAGCCCAACCAAAAATCGTATTTATCTGTAAAAAAGGGCAGATCTTGCGGAGATCTGTGGGGTCGGCGAAGATTCGCACTTTCAGAAGTCGATCGGGGGGCGGGTCGCCCGCAAATTTTCTGACTTCGACCCCTTATAGCGTGCAACAGCCACGCCCCGAATATGTCCGGTATATGAATTAGGGGACAGTGCAGTACGGATGACTTAAGATATTTGTATGGAAATGAGATGAAAAAGACCACGAGCAACGAATGGCTTATGTAAAAAATTGAAACAAAGGATTTCGCCAAAATAGAAATGATGCTTGAATAATTTCGAATTGCCTTGGCAAAGCCATTCGAGAACTCAAAGCAAAAACCCCTTGATCTCGGTGAAATCAAGGGGTTTCAGAATTTGGCGGAAAGGGTGGGATTCGAACCCACGGTACGGGGAAACCGTACGCCTGATTTCGAGTCAGGTACATTCGACCACTCTGCCACCTTTCCGGGTATTCCAACTCGCTACTGCATCGTCGGATCCAAGCGGGCCGTTGCTTGGGAGAAAAAGATTATAGAACAGCTCGAATTAGTTTTCCAAGCCCCCTCGTCCAAAAAATTTCTAAAAAATTTTCGCGGGACCTCGATGCCGTTCGCGGCATCCATCGTCAGACACGCGACGACACCGCGCCTGCGCGCGCATCGGCGACGCTCAGGCCGCCGGCACTTGCAGCCGCTCGACGCCGCCGAGGTAAGGCCGCAGTGCCGTGGGCACCGTCACCGAGCCATCGGCGTTCTGGAAGTTCTCGAGCACCGCGACGAGCGTGCGGCCCACCGCGAGACCCGAGCCGTTGAGCGTATGCACGAGCTCCGGCTTGCCCTGCGCGTTGCGGAAGCGTGCCTGCATGCGTCGCGCCTGGAACGACTCGGTATTCGAGCAACTCGAAATCTCACGATAGGTGTTCTGCGCGGGCAGCCACACTTCCAGGTCGTAGGTCTTCGCTGCGGAAAAGCCCATGTCGCCGGTGCACAGCGTGATCACGCGATACGGCAGTTCGAGCTTTTGCAGAATCGCCTCCGCATGGCCGACCATCTGCTCGAGCGCGTCGTACGATGCGCCTGGCGCTACGACCTGCACCATCTCGACCTTGTCGAACTGATGCTGGCGGATCATGCCGCGCGTGTCGCGGCCATACGAGCCCGCTTCCGAGCGGAAGCACGGCGAGTGCGCGGTCAGCCTGATCGGCAGCGCGTCCGCTTCGACGATGCTCTCACGCACCGTGTTCGTCAGCGAAATTTCCGAGGTCGAGATCAGGTACTGCGTGACCGTGTGTTCACCGCCGCCCTTTTCGACGCGGAACATATCGTCCGCGAACTTCGGCAGCTGGCCCGTGCCGTACAGGATGTCGGGATTGACGATGTACGGCGTGTAGATCTCGGTATAGCCGTGCTGCTGCGTGTGCGTGTCGATCATGAACTGCGCGAGCGCGCGATGCAGCCGCGCAATCTGGCCGCGCAGCATCGTGAAGCGCGCGCCCGACAGCTTCGCGCCGGTCTCGAAGTCGAGGCCGAGCGGCGTGCCGACGTCAACGTGATCCTTGACCTCGAAGTCGAACTGGCGCGGCGTGCCCCAGCGGCGCACTTCGACGTTGCCGGCTTCGTCGTTGCCGACCGGCACGCTTTCGTGCGCGAGATTCGGCACGTCGAGCAGCAGATCGGACAGACGCTTCTGGATGTCTTCGAGCTTGACCGCCGACGCCTTCATCTCGTCGCCGATGCCGCCGACTTCGGCCATCACCGCCGACGTGTCTTCGCCGCGTCCTTTCATCGCGCCGATCTGCTTCGACAGGCTGTTACGGCGCGCCTGCAGTTCTTCGGTACGGGTCTGGGTATCGCGGCGTTCCGCTTCGAGCGCGGTGAAGGCCGCGACGTCGAGGGTATAGCCGCGGTCGGCGAGGCGCTTTGCGACGCCGTCGAGGTCTTTGCGCAGCAACTGGATGTCGAGCATGGGATGGGACGGATGTTCGTTGTATGAAAACGCGATTTTAACGCACCGGCAAAGGTGAAACGCCTCAAGCCTTCTTCGGCTTGTTCTCGGCGCGCCACCGCGCATCGAGCTCGCCAAGGCGCGCGAGCTTCTCGCCGATCTTGCCTTCGAGACCACGCGGTGTCGGCTCGTACCAATGCGGCTCGCGCATGCCGTCGGGCAGATAGGTTTCGCCCGCCGCGTACGCATCGGGTTCGTCGTGCGCGTAGCGATAGTCGTGGCCGTAGCCGAGTTCCTTCATCAGCTTCGTCGGCGCGTTGCGCAGATGCACCGGCACCGCGCGCGACTGGTCCTTGCCGACGAAGCGCCGCGCCTCGTTGTACGCGTTGTACCCGGCATTCGATTTCGGCGCGACCGCCAGATAGATGATCGCCTGCGCAAGCGCGAGCTCACCTTCGGGCGAACCGAGACGCTCGTAGGTTTCGGCGGCGTCGAGCGTGATGCGCGCGGCGCGCGGGTCCGCGAGGCCGATGTCTTCCCACGCCATGCGCACGATGCGACGTGCGAGATAGCGCGGGTCCGCGCCGCCGTCGAGCATGCGGCAGAACCAGTACAGCGCGCCGTCCGGGTTGCTGCCGCGCACGGATTTATGCAGCGCGCTGATCTGGTCGTAGAAGGCGTCGCCGCCCTTGTCGAAGCGGCGCAGATTCTCCGCGAGCGCGCTGCCCAATAACGCGCCGTCGATTTCGGTGGTCTTCTGCCGGGCGGCCGCGCGCGCGACGATCTCGAGGTTGTTCAGCAGCTTGCGGCCGTCGCCGTCGGCGGATCCGATCAGCGCGGCGCGCGCTTCGTCGGTGAACGTGAGGCCGCCGAGTTCGTTCCGCGCGCGCTCGAGCAACTCGCCCTGTTCGTCGTCGGTCAGGCTCTTCAGCACGTAGACGGCGGCGCGCGACAGCAACGCGCTATTGACCTCGAACGACGGATTCTCGGTCGTCGCGCCGACGAACACGAACAGGCCCGACTCGACGTGCGGCAAGAACGCGTCTTGCTGGCTCTTGTTGAAGCGATGCACTTCGTCGACGAACACCAGCGTCTGATGGCCGTTCGCGCGATGGATCTGCGCGGTTTCGACCGCCTCGCGGATATCCTTCACGCCCGACAGCACCGCCGACAACGCGATGAACTGCGCATGAAACGCATCGGCCATCAGCCGCGCGAGCGTGGTCTTGCCGACGCCCGGCGGGCCCCACAGGATCATCGAATGGGCCTCGCCCGATTCGAACGCGACCCTGAGCGGCTTGTTCGGACCGAGCAGATGCGACTGGCCGATCACTTCGTCGATATTGCGTGGCCGCAGGCGTTCGGCGAGCGGAACATTGGCACGGGTTTCTTCAAACATGACGTTTTGGGGATAATCTCGGCTTTCCGGGGCACGCACCGCTTCGGAGCAGCGCCTCGCGGGACAAGCGCAAAGCCCGCGTCCGGCCGGAAACACAGGCACGAACGCGGGCAACGTCCTGCATTATGACAGTGACGGCGGCCAAGCGATGGCCGACCCGAGGCGCCGGCAACGCAAAGAATCACAGCACCACCAACAGGAACGAACATCAGATGGCTCAAGATTCCGTCGCCGGCGACGCCGGCTCCACCTACGCGCCGCTCACGCCGGTGCCCGACGCGCGCCGCGCGTTTCGCACCGGCGACGCGTTCGCGCTGTGGTTCTCGCTCGGCATCGGCCTGCTCGTCGCCCAGGCGGGCGCGCTGCTGGTGCCGGGGCTGTCGCTGCCGCATGCGCTCGTCGCGATCGTGCTCGGCAGCGTGATCGGCGTCGTGCTGCTCGCGCTCGTGGGCGTGATCGGCACCGACACCGGGCTCGCGGCGATGTCGTCGCTGCGTCCGACGCTCGGCGTGCGCGGCGCGTCGGTGCCGGCCGTGCTGAACATGGTGCAACTGGTCGGCTGGGGCTCGTTCGAGGTGATCGTGATGCGCGATTCTGCCGATGCGCTCGCGAAACAGGCGTTCGGCCTGTCGATGCCGCTCGTGTGGACCGTGATCTTCGGCGTGCTCGCGACGCTGCTCGCGATCAGCGGCCCGCTGTCGTTCGTGCGGCGCTTTCTGCGCAAGTGGGGGATCTGGCTGCTGCTCGCGGGCGCCGCGTGGCTCACGTGGAACCTGCTCGCGCGCCACAATCTCGCGGACCTGATGCGTCGTCCCGGCACCGGCGAGATGTCGTTCGGCGGCGCGGTCGACCTCGTGGTCGCGATGCCGCTGTCATGGCTGCCGCTGATCGCCGACTACACGCGCTTCGGCCGCCGCGCCGGCGAGACGTTCCGCGGCACGCTATACGGCTATGGCATCGCGAACATCTGGTTCTATGCGCTCGGCGCGGTCTACGGGCTCGCGGCCGGCGGCGGCGATGCATTGCTGACCGGCGCGCTCGCGCAAGCGGGCGGCGGGTTTGCGCTGCTGCTGATTCTGATCGACGAAATCGACAATGCGTTCGCCGACATCCACTCGGCCGCAGTATCGACCGGCACGTTCTGGACACGCGCGAGCGTGCCGTTGCTGTCGGCCGCGTTCGGTGCGCTGTGCACGCTGATCGCGCTGCTCGTGCCGATGGCGAAGTACCAGAACTTCCTGCTGCTGATCGGCTCGGTATTCGCGCCGCTGTTCGGCGTCGTGCTGATGGATCACTTCATCCTGCGCAAGCGTCGCGTCGACGCCGCGGTGCTCGCCGATGTGCGCGGCCGCTACGGCTTCTCGGGCGGCTGGCACCTGAGCGCGTTCGTCGCTTGGGCGATCGGCATCGCCTCGTACCAGGTGATCAATCAATGGCTACCGAATGTCGGCGCGACGCTGCCGTCGCTTGCGATCGGCGCGGTGTGCTATTACGCGTTCGTATCGGCGCGCAAGACCGCGTATGCGTGAGCGCGTCACCCTCAGAGCGTTGCATTAGACGCAGCTGTCACAAAATAAAAAAGACCTGCAATCCAAATGCAGGCCTTTTTTTGTGACCGTCGAACGGCCAATCACAGGGCGCGCCGCGGGCTATTTTTTCGCCGCTTTGCGCCGACGCGATTCGGCCTTGCGACACAGATCCGTGAGCAGCCAACGGGCGACGGTCTCCGGCCGATTCGGCGCGTACGAGGCGAATTTGCTCTCGTTCGCGAAATGGACGACGACGGTGCCCGTCATGACGCGATAAGTTCCGGCGTAGTTTACGCCGTCCAGTTCCACGCTTAGCGCGTGGGTGGTTTCATATTCCGCGAAAGTCAAAATAAATGCGATATCTCGAAACGAGACATTATCGCTACGATTTTTCGGAAGTCAAAAAAATATGCAATTGGTTGCATATTAAATTATCACCGGCGGTAATTCTTGCGTTTCCCGCTCGAAAACCCAAATAACGGGCTGCCGGATACGTTAGATAACCTGACCGCCTTACTGCCGTTCAAGCGGAACCGCCGGCGTATCGGCGAAACGCTCAAGCGCGCGATTGCCTTCCCGATGGGCTTCGGCCTCATCGATAAAGGTTTTTTCACTATATGCAACGACCTTGAAACCACTTCCGGCCGCGCGCGGAACCGTTATTCCCCAATGCCACCCGCCCTCCTGCTGGAACACATGGAGGGATGGGGACAAGCGTGAATCGTGTGAAGAAGACAATCTCATGACATGCCTCACCTTTCCAGACATCTGAAGCGACAACCCAGATTCGATCAGTTTAGGCGTTATTTTGTTGCGTTGCAGCAAAAAAATTGTTAGAGATTGCGTACCCAATCCCGGAAAATGATCGGACGCGCCAACTCCAGCCCATGAGCAATGCCGCTCTTTCCAGTCTCGCACTAAATCATTACGTCTGCCGGTACGACGATTTAATGTTCGTCGCGGCGCCGGGCGCGCATCCCTAAGCAATCCACGCGCCGCGCGAAATAAAAAGCCGCGCTCGACAAGCGCGGCTTCGCGGGCGTTTGCAAAGGCGCCAGTGTCGGCGCCTACCGCGCGGTTTATCCGTTGATCACATCCGCGCCCTTCGGCACCGTGAACTTGAATGCATCGGGCGGCAGTTGCGGATTTTTCTGGATGTTCGAGAACGTGAGCAGCGTCACGTTACCGAACACGTCGTGCAATTCCATCGCTTCGAGATTGCCGTCCTTGAAACCGATGCCGACGCGCTCGAACTGCGTGTCCTTCGCCTTCGGCGTCAGTTCGAGCCAGTCGATGCCGGCCTTCACGCCCGCGTCGCGCAGCGAGAAGTTCTTGTCCAGATCGTTGCTGCCGAACAGGATCGCCGCCGGGCTTGCGCCGAGCGCGTTGCCGAGCGGGCGCACCGTCACCTGGTTCAGATCCTTGTCGTAGACGTAGAACTTGTCGCCGTCCGCCTGCAGCAATTGCGAGTAGGGCTTCTCGTATTGCCAGATGAACTTGCCGGGCCGCGCGAACATGAACGTGCCGCTCGACGTGGTCGGCTTGGCCGGGTTCGCGGTGGACAGCGCGCCGCTCGCCGCGCCCTGCGCCTTGCTCGGCGCGCGCACTTCCTGCTGCACGAAGGTGCCGCGCGCCGAATGGACCTGCGCGATGAATGCCTTCAGTTGCTCGGTGCCGCTCGCGAATGCGTGCGAGGCGACGAACAGAGACGCACCGATCGCGACACTGCCCACGGCGCGCGCGATCTTGCGCATGCCGCGGGACACGCGCTCGCCGAGGCGGCCCGCTCGACGCTGTCGGGCATCCTGCTGCGCGATTGCTTGCATAGGTTTTTCTCCCTTGAATGAATTCGGTGATGGGCTGCGCCGGCTCGATGCACTCGCTGAACACAGCCTGACTGGCCCGGCGTCGAGCCGCAATGGCGCACCGGACGGTGCACGCGGCGTCGCTCGCGATGGCCGCCATGGCTCGTTGCGGCTATTCCGCCTCGCGCGCCGGCGCCAGGATCTCGCGATTGCCGTTCGACGACATCGCCGACACCACGCCCGAATTCTCCATCTGTTCGAGTAGACGCGCCGCCCGGTTGTAGCCGATGCGCAGATGCCGCTGCACGAGTGAAATCGACGCGCGGCGATTCTTCAGCACGACGTCGACCGCCTGATCGTATAACGGGTCCGACTCGCCTTCGGTGGACGCGGTTCCCGCCGAGCCTTCGTCGCCCTCGCCGCTAACGCCGCCTTCGAGAATGCCCTCGATATAGTTCGGCTCGCCCTGCTCCTTGAGCTTGTCGACGACGCGATGCACTTCATCATCCGACACGAACGCGCCGTGCACGCGCACCGGCAAACCGCTGCCTGGCGGCAGATAGAGCATGTCGCCCATGCCGAGCAGCGACTCGGCGCCCTGCTGGTCGAGAATCGTGCGCGAGTCGATCTTCGACGACACCTGGAACGCCATACGGGTCGGCACGTTGGCCTTGATCAGGCCGGTGATCACGTCGACCGACGGACGCTGCGTAGCGAGAATCAGATGGATGCCGGCCGCGCGCGCCTTCTGCGCGATCCGCGCGATCAGCTCTTCGACCTTCTTGCCGACGACCATCATCAGGTCGGCCAGTTCGTCGATGACGATCACGATGTTCGGCAAACGCGTCAGCGGTTCCGGATCGTCCGGCGTCAGGCTGAACGGATTCGGCAGCTTCTCTTCGCGCTTGGCCGCTTCGTCGATCTTGTTGTTGTAGCCGGCGAGGTTACGCACGCCGACCTTGCTCATCAGCTTGTAGCGGCGCTCCATTTCGGCGACCGCCCAGTTCAGCGCGTGGCCCGCCTGGCGCATGTCGGTGACGACCGGACACAGCAGGTGCGGAATGCCTTCGTAGACGCTCATTTCGAGCATCTTCGGATCGATCAGGATCATGCGCACCTGCTCGGCGCTCGCCTTGTACAGCAGCGACAGGATCATCGCGTTGATACCCACGGACTTGCCCGAACCAGTCGTGCCGGCGACGAGCAAATGCGGCATCTTCGCGAGATCCGCGCACACGGGCTTGCCGCCGATGTCCTTGCCGAGACCCATCGTGAGCGGCGACGCGGCATCCGCATACACGGCCGAGCCGAGAATTTCGGACAGGCTCACGGTCTGACGGCGCTGGTTCGGCAGCTCCAACGCCATGTAGTTCTTGCCCGGAATCGTTTCGACGACGCGAATCGACACGAGGGACAGCGAGCGCGCGAGATCCTTCGCGAGATTAACGATCTGACTGCCCTTCACGCCCGTGGCCGGCTCGATTTCATAGCGCGTGACGACGGGCCCCGGATACGCGGCGACCACGCTCACGTCGACACCGAAGTCCTTCAGCTTCTTCTCGATCAGGCGCGACGTGAATTCGAGCGTGTCCGCGGAAATGGTTTCCTGCGCGGCTGGCGCGGGATCGAGCAGCGCGATGGGCGGCAGCGTGGAGTCGCCGGGCAGATCGGTAAAGAGCGGCACCTGGCGTTCCTTCTCGACACGCTCCGACTTCGCCGGCGTGGCGAGCGGCGGCACGATCACTACGGGCTCGTGCTCCTCGATGCGCACGCGGCCCTTCTCGACCTTGCCTTCGCGCTTCACGGCGGCCGCTTCGCCGAGCTTGCGATCGAGCCCGGCCTCGCGGCGCAGCTTCGCGAACGTCACCGCGGAAATGATCGATTCGCCGACCTTCTCCGCGACCGACAGCCACGAAAAACGGAAGTACAGCGACAGCCCGATCCCGAGACCGAGCAGCAGCGCGAGCGTGCCACCGGTGAAGCCGAGCGCATGCGAGATGCCGCGCGCGACAGCCTCGCCGATCACGCCGCCAGGCGCGCGCGGCAACTGCACCTTCAGCGACCACATGCGCAGCGCCTCGAGGCCGTTGCACGACAGCAGCACGAGCATGAACGCGAACGCGTCCGCGAGCCAGCTGACGCCGCGCGGCGCGTCGTCGTCCTGCGGCTCTTCGTTGCGGGTGATGCGCTTGTAGTTCGCGGAGATGTGGCGGCCGAGCAGCACGATCCACCAGTAGGCGGACAGGCCGAACAGCAGCAGCAGGATGTCGGAAGTCCACGCGCCGACGCGGCCCGCCCAGTTCGAGATATGGTCGACCTGCGCGGCATGGGTCCAGCTCGGGTCGTGCCTGCTGTAGCTGACGAGCGACATCAGCAGGAACACGCCGAGGGCCACCTGCAGAATCCAGCGGATTTCGGTGAAGAGGCGCGACATGCGGTGCGGCAATGCCTGCGCGCTCGCGGTATAGGGAGCTTTTGCCATTGATCCTGTTGCCTGGGGTAGCCGGTTCAGGCTGAAACTGCCGCCGGGAACGCGGCCCGAGCCTCGCCGCGCACGGCTTCGGGCCCGATCCCGGCTACCGGAAACTTCGATCCGGGCTATTGTAAACGCTGTGTCCCGCGCGAGGCTGTAAATGACGGTAACCTGGCTGTTTGACCACAGACCACAGACGCATGCGCGAGGCGCGCTGAATTCGTCGTATCGCGCCGCGGGCTCGCCCCGAGCGCCCACGCCGCCACGCTATCGCGGCGATCAGAAAGCTTGATGGCGCAGCGGCACGCCCCGCCCTTTATAATGCCCGACTGATACCCATCTACAGTTTCAGCTCAAAAACGCACGGCTACGCAGCGGCGAGCCGCGCGCCGTACAAGGATTCGATCATGCCCGCAACTGCAACGAAACACGCCAAGGTTCTGATTCTCGGTTCCGGTCCCGCCGGCTACACGGCGGCGGTTTACGCGGCGCGCGCCAACCTCGCGCCGGTGCTCGTCACCGGCATCGCGCAAGGCGGCCAGCTGATGACCACGACCGACGTCGAAAACTGGCCCGCCGACGCCAACGGCGTGCAAGGCCCGGAACTGATGGCGCGCTTCCTCGAGCACGCCGAGCGCTTCAATACCGAGATCATCTTCGACCACATCCACACGGCGAAGCTCGATGAGAAGCCGATTCGCCTGATCGGCGATTCGGGCGAATACGCGTGCGATTCGCTGATCATCTCGACGGGCGCATCGGCGCAGTATCTCGGCCTGCCGTCGGAAGAGGCGTTCATGGGCAAGGGCGTGTCGGCCTGCGCGACCTGCGACGGCTTCTTCTACAAGCAGCAGCACGTCGCCGTGATCGGCGGCGGCAATACGGCCGTCGAAGAGGCGCTGTACCTCGCCGGCATCGCGAAGAAGGTGACCGTGATCCATCGCCGCGACAAGTTCCGCGCCGAGCCGATCCTGATCGACCGTCTGCTCGCGAAGGAGAAGGAAGGCGTCGTCGAGATCAAGTGGAACCATGTGCTCGAAGAAGTAACCGGCGACAACTCCGGCGTGACCGGCCTGCGCATCAAGCACACGCAGAGTGGCGAGACCACTGACATCGCGCTGCAGGGCCTGTTCGTCGCGATCGGCCACAAGCCGAACACGGACATCTTCGAAGGCCAGCTCGAGATGAAGAACGGCTACATCATCACGAAGGGCGGCCTGAACGGTTTCGCGACCGCGACCAGCGTGCCGGGCGTGTTCGCCGCGGGCGACGTGCAGGACCACGTCTATCGCCAGGCGATCACCAGCGCGGGCACCGGCTGTATGGCCGCGCTCGACGCGCAGCGCTATCTCGAGACCATCAACGAGATGGCCGGCGAGCACGCGATGAGCGCGGAAGCGGACCGCTGATCCGCGCCGCGCTGCCGTATGGCGAGACGAAGTCCCGACAAGCGGGCGCGACAGTAAAATGACGGTGGCGCAGCGCTGCTGTCATTGGCTCACGAAGGCCGCGGCTGAAATGCCGGCGGCCTTTGTCGTTTTTGCCGCTTTGTCAATGTGCGTCGAGCGCGTTGGCAGCACCACCGACCGACCTTTCCGCCTGTATTGCCGACATGCCGAAGAATCAGCCCCATCCGAACGAACCGAAACGCCCGCAAGCCGCCACGCGTCCCGCGCCCGCAACGGCTGCGCCCGCCGTCGCCCCGAAGCTCGATCGCGCATCGGGGCTCGCCGGACTCGGTGCGTTGCGTGAAGCGTTGAAGGGCGAAGCCGAGCGGCGCGAGCGCGAACAGGCGGCGACGCGAGCGGCGCAGCGCGAAGCGGCCGCCGACGCCGATCTGTTCCGCCGCGAGATCGGCGAAGTCGCGCCGCTCGCGATTCCGCCGCGCGCGACGCTCACGCGCAATCCCCCGCCGCCGCTGCCGGTGCAGACGCTGCTCGACGAGGAGGCGGTGCTGCACGAAGCGATCTCCGACGAATTCGACCCCGAAGTGCTGCTCGAAACCGACGAAACGCTGTCGTATTGCCGCCCCGGCTTGAGCCGCGACGTAGTGCGCAAGCTGCGGCGCGGCGACTGGATCGTGCAGGCGCAGATCGACCTGCACGGCATGCGGCGCGAAGAGGCACGCGAGGCGCTCGCGGAATTCATCCGCGAATCGGCCAAACGCGGCCTGCGCTGCCTGCGCGTGATTCACGGCAAGGGTCTGGGGTCGATCGGCAAGGAGCCGGTGCTGAAGGGCAAGGTGCGCGCCTGGCTCGTGCAGAAATCCGAAGTGATCGCGTTCTGTCAGGCGCGCCCGCATGACGGCGGCGCCGGTGCGGTGGTCGTGCTGTTGCAGCCGGGGTCGTTGCCGCCGCATGGGGCGAGCGCAAAGGTCTGAGGTCGATTTTTTCGGCCGTCGTTCGTCGTGGGGTAAACGGCCAGCCCGGCCGTCGCGCGGTGTGGCTCTCGTCGTCACTGCGTACTCGTGCTGTGCAACCGTCAAAGGTGATCGCGATGCCCGTGCTGCTTTATGCCCATCCGTTCTCGTCCTACTGCCAGAAGGCCCTCACCGCGCTGTACGAAAACGGTACGCCGTTCGAGATGCGCGTGCTCGCGCATGACGACCCGAAGGTCATGGCCGAATTGGCCGCGCTGTGGCCGATCAGGCGCTTCCCGGTGCTCGTCGACGGCGGGCGCACGGTGGTCGAGGCGAGCATCATCATCGAATATCTGGGCCTGCATTATCCGGGGCCTGTCACGCTGTTGCCCGCCGATCCGCGCGCCGCGCTCGAGGTGCGCACGATGGACCGCTTCTTCGACAACTACATTTCGACTCCACAGCAAAAAGTCGTGTTCGATAGCCTGCGTCCCGAAGCCGAGCGCGACCGGCGTGGCGTCGCCGATGCGCGCGCGCTGCTCGACACTTCGTACGCATGGCTCGACCGTCACATGGCCGAGCGCGAATGGGCCGCCGGCGACAGCTTCAGCCTCGCCGACTGCGGCGCCGCCCCGTTCCTGTTCTACGCCGACTGGACGCACCCGATCGACCCCGCGTTCGCGCACGTGCGCGCGTACCGGCAGCGGCTGCTCGCGCGGCCCTCGTTCGCACGCGCGGTCGACGAGGCGCGGCCCTACCGGCCGTTATTTCCGCTGGGCGCGCCGGAGCGGGATTGAGCCACGAGCGGCGGTGGCAGTTGCGCGCGAACGAGGCCCGGCAGACAAGCTGTTTTGCTGGCTGTAGACTTCCTGTCGTGTCGCAAACCTGTCCCGCCCTTCTTCTGGCTCACCACCCACAAGGCACACCATGGACCGTTTCGAAGCGATGGAGATCTTCACGCGCGTGGTCGAAGCGAACAGCTTCACCAAGGTTTCGGAATCGCTCGATCTGCCGCGCGCGAAGGTCAGCCGCACGATCCAGGCGCTCGAGGAACACGTCGGCGTGCGGCTCCTGAACCGCTCGACGCGCCAGGTCAGCGTGACCGAAGACGGCGCATCGTTCTACGAGCGCTGCGTGCGCATTCTCGCCGACGTCGCCGATGCCGAGTCGTCGCTGTCGAGCAAGCGCGAGAATCCGGCCGGGACGATCCGCGTCGACACCTCCGGCACGCTCGCGCGCTCGCTGCTGCTGCCCGCGCTCGACGACTTCTACGCCCAATACCCCGCGATCGACGTGCGCCTCGGTCTCGCGGACCGCAACATCGATCTGATCCAGGACGCCGTCGATTGCGTCATCCGCATGGGCACGCCCGAAGAATCGAGCCTCGTTGCGAAGCGCATCGGGCTTGCGCGCATCGTCACGTGCGCATCGCCCGCGTATCTGCGCAAGTTCGGCACGCCGACCACACTGGCGGAGCTCGGCGAGCATCGCGCGGTCAACTACGTGTCCGCGCGCAGCGGCAGGACCTTCCCGTTCGAATACGAAGTGGACGGCGAAATCGAGCGCGTCGCGATGGATAGCACGCTCGCCGTCAACGACGGCTCGGTGTACATCACGGCGGCTGTGTTGGGCCACGGCATCATCCAGCCGTCGCGCTTCATGGTCGCCGAGCTGATCGAGCAAGGCGCGCTCACGGAGATTCTCGGCAACTACACGAGCCCCGGTACACCGCTGTCGATTCTGTATGCGCATCGCCGCAATCTGAGTTCGCGGCTGCGCGCGTTTATCGATTGGGTCAGCGAGCTCGCGCGCAACAATCCGGACTTGCGTTTGCCCGAGGCGGCGTAACGCCCGCAAAAGAACAGAAGCCCCATGCGCAATTCAACGCATGGGGCTTTTCTGTAGCGACGGATTCAGCGCTTAGGCGACGACTTACGCAATCCGCTCTTCATTCGCCGGATCGAACAACACCGCCTTCGACGTATCGAACAGCAGCGTCGCATTGTTCTCCGGTTGCGGGTTCGACGCCGGGTGCACGCGGCTCACCACGCGCTTGCCGTTGATCTGCGCGAACACCAGCGTGTCGGGACCGGTCGGCTCGATCACGTCGACCTTCACTTCGACCGGCTGCAGCTTCGAGTCGTCGCCGTGCGCGCCGCGCGCATCGGTGATGCGTTCCGGACGCAGGCCGAGAATCACGTTGTTGCCGACGTGCGAGCGCACCTTCGCCGAATCGAACGGCAGCACCAGCACCTTGCGCGCGACGCCCGTATCGAGTTCGATGCCGACGCCCGAGCCCTGCTCGACCAGCTTGCCTTCGATGAAGTTCATCGGCGGTGCGCCGATGAAGCCCGCGACGAACAGGTTCGACGGCGAGTCGTAGATTTCCTGCGGCGCGCCGAACTGCTGAACGATGCCGTCCTTCATCACCGCGATGCGGTCGCCGAGCGTCATCGCTTCGATCTGGTCGTGCGTCACGTAGACGATCGTCGTGCCGAGGCGTTGATGCAGCAGCTTGATTTCCGAGCGCATCTCGATGCGCAGCTTCGCGTCGAGGTTCGACAGCGGCTCGTCGAACAGGAACATCACCGGATCGCGCGCGAGCGCGCGGCCCATCGCGACGCGCTGACGCTGGCCGCCCGACAGCTGACCCGGCTTGCGATCGAGCAGATGCTTGATCTGCAGCGTGTTCGACACACGCTCGACAATCTGCGTCTGCTGCTGCTTCGGCACCTTGCGGATGTTCAGGCCGAACGAGATGTTGTCGCGCACCGTCATCGACGGATAGAGCGCGTACGACTGGAACACCATCGCGATGTCGCGATCTTTCGGCGACAGGTTGTTGACCGTCTTGCCGTCGATCTGGATCTCGCCCTTGGTCACGGTTTCGAGACCGGCAATCATGTTGAGCAGCGTCGACTTACCGCAGCCTGAGCCGCCGACCAGAATCAGGAACTGGCCGTCTTCGATGTCGATGTTGACACCCTTCAGAACCGGCACCCCGTTCGGGTAGGTCTTGTACACGTCACGGATGGAAAGGCTTGCCATGCTGTGAATCCTCTAGTCTCTGGTACTGCTTGAAAACGTCTTGTCAGGCGACGACGGCACGCGTTCGGTGAAACGCCGTCGCTCCAGGGTGATTTAGCCCTTCACCGCGCCCGCGGTCAGGCCGCGCACGAAGTAACGTCCGGCAATGATGTAGACGAGCAGCGTGGGCAGCGCCGCGATGATCGCGCCGGCCATGTCCACGTTGTATTCCTTCACGCCGGTCGAGGTGTTGACGAGGTTGTTCAGCGCCACGGTGATCGGCATCGAATCGACGCCGGAGAACACGATACCGAACAGGAAGTCGTTCCAGATCTGCGTGAATTGCCAGATCAGGCACACCATGAAGATCGGCAGCGACACCGGCAGCAGGATCTTCGTGAAGATCGTGAAGAAACCCGCGCCGTCGATCCGCGCGGCCTTCACGAGTTCAGCCGGCACGCTCACGTAGAAGTTGCGGAAGAACATCGTCGTGAACGCGATACCGTAGATCACGTGCACGAGCACGAGGCCGCTCACCGTGTTCGCCAGGCCGAGGATGCCTTCGAGGCGCGCCATCGGCAGCAGGATCGCCTGGAACGGAATGAAGCAGCCGACCAGCAGCATCGTGAAGATCGGATCGGCGCCGCGGAACCGCCAGTGCGTGAGCACGTAGCCGTTGAACGCGCCGATGATCGACGAGATCAGCACGGCCGGAATCACCATGCGCACCGAGTTCATGAAGAACGGCTGCATGCCGTCGCAACGCACCCCCGTACACGCGCCGCTCCACGCCTTGAGCCACGGCGCGAAGCTCCAGCTCGTCGGCGGCGTCAGCAGGTTGCCGGTGCGCAACTGGTCGATGTCCTTGAACGACGTCGACAGCATCACGTACAGCGGGAACAGGAAGTACAGCGCGAACAGAACCAGGGCCGCGTAAATGACGGCACGGCTAATCGTCATCTTAGGCTGCATTGCGGGTGCTCCTCGATTCCAGATACATCAGCGGCACGAGCACGGCCACTACGGTAGCGAGCATCATGATCGACGATGCCGCGCCGACGCCGAGCTGCCCACGGTTGAACGAAAACGTGTACATGAAGATGGCCGGCAGCGACGTCGACGTACCCGGACCGCCGGCGGTCAGCGCGACGACCAGGTCGAACGTCTTGATGGTGATGTGACAAAGGATCAGCAGCACGGAGAAGAACACCGGCCGCATGCTCGGTATCACGATCTTGCGGTAGATGGTCGGCAGGTTCGCGCCGTCCATCTGCGCGGCCTTGAAGATCTCGCTGTCGACGCCGCGCAAGCCGGCGAGGAACAGCGCCATCACGAAGCCGGTGGACTGCCAGACCGCCGCGATCACGATACAGAAGATCGCCCTGTCCGGGTCGCCGAGCCAGTTGAACGAGAAGCTCGTCCAGCCCCAGTCGTGAAACACCTTCTCGATGCCGATGCTCGGCGTCAGAATCCATTGCCACGCGGTGCCGGTCACGATGAACGACAGCGCCATCGGATACAGGAACACGGCGCGCAGCGCGCCTTCGTTGCGGATCTGCTGATCGAGCAGGATCGCGAGCAACAGACCCAGACCGATGCAGATACCGATGAACGGAATGCCGAACCAGCCGAGGTTCGCGGCCGAAGTCCAGAACACGTCGTTCTGGAACAGTTCGCGATAGCGGTCGAGACCCGCGAACTCCCAACGAGGCATCAGCCGCGAAGTAGACAGCGACAGATAGCCGGTGATTGCGATAAAGCCATACACGAAGATCAGGCTGATCAAGACGCTGGGTGCGAGCACCAGCTTCGGAATATAGCGATCGGCAAGGGCCGCCATGGGCGACGTGCGGCGGGTGACGGTGGCCGTTTTCCCGTTCCCGCTGATGGAAGCAGTCACTACTCGACTCCTGCTGAAACTGTGCCGTCGGGCTGCCCGTGCACGCATGGCGCGGGACCGCGACAGTCATGGGTGTGACTCCATGAAACCAGGGTGAGCCGGGTGGCGCCGGACTGCGCTGCGAACGAAAGCAGCTCGAGGTCCGACTCGACACGGCCCGAAGGGCGCGCCCGGTGCTTCGGATGCAAGCCGCCGGGCGCAACACTTCGTACTGACGCTTACTTGGTCTTCGCTGCCTTCGCGAGAGCCTGAACCGCGGTCTTCGAATCTTCCTGCGAGTTCATGAACTTCGTGACGACGTCGGAGATCGCGCCTGCCGCGGCATCCGGCTGAGCCATGCCGTGAGCGAGCGACGGCACATAACCGCCGGCCTTGATCGCAATCTGCTCATCCGCGTACGACTTCTTCGCGCAGTCGTCGAACTTGTCCATCGGCACGCCGAGACGCACCGGGATCGAGCCCTTGTACAGGCTGAACTGCTCCTGGAACGCCGGCGACATGATCGTCTTCGCGAGCGCGAGCTGGCCCGGCGTCGCGGCCTTCTGGCCCTTCTGCTGGAAGAACACGAACGAGTCGACGTTGAACGTATAAGCCTTGTCGGTGTTCGGCACCACCGCGCAGATGTAGTCCGTGCCCGACTTCTTGCCAGCGTTGGTGAACTCACCCTTCGCCCAGTCGCCCATGAACTGCATGCCGGCCTTGCCGTTGATGACCATGGCCGTGGCGAGGTTCCAGTCACGGCCCGTACGGCCCGCGTCGAAGTAGCCCTGGATCTTGCGGACCGTGTCGAACACCTGAACCATCTTTTCCGAGGTCAGCGTCTTCTCGTCGAGGTCGACGAGCGCCTTCTTGTAGAAGTCCGCGCCTTCCGACAGCACGACGTCTTCCCACAGCGTCAGGTCTTGCCACGGCTGGCCGCCCATTGCGATCGGCTGAATGCCCGCGGCCTTCATCTTGTCGGCCACCGCGAAGAACTCAGGCCACGTGGTCGGCACCTTGCCGCCGGCCTTGTCCAGCGCTGCCTTGTTGATGTACAGCCAGTTCACGCGGTGCACCGAGAAGGGAGCGGCGACGTAGTGGCCGTCCGCGCGAATGATCTTGTCGATTTCCGGCGGCAGGTTCTTCTTCCAGTCGCCCGCGACCGAGTCGATTGGCACCAGCACGCCCTGCGAAGCCCACTCCTGGATCAGCGGACCCTTGATCTGCGCGGCGCTCGGTGCGTTGCCCGAGATCACCTGCGTCTTCAGTGCCGTCATGGCAGCCGCGCCAGCGCCGCCCGCGACCGCGAAGTCCTTCCACGTGTAGCCCTGCTTCGTCATGTCGTCCTTGAGGACGCCGACGGCCTTGGATTCGCCGCCCGAAGTCCACCAGTGCAGCACTTCGATCGACTCGGCGGCCTGCACGGCCGACACGCCACACATCAGACCCGCAGCGCACAGAGCGCCCATGATCGCGCGAAATTTCATTGCTTATCTCCTCCAGACACCTGAACAAAAAAACGAATGGCCCCTGATGTCGCCAGGGTGCTGTGGTTGGTTCAAACAGGCAAAACACTGGCGATCGAGCACGGTCGGGCGCATGCGCGAGGGCATGTGCCGGCGGACCGATGTCCGGCCGCTGGACGCTCAAGAGGTGAGTGGTTCGGGATGCAACTGACTGTCTCCTCTTTTGATTTTTGCCTGCCCGCATCGCGCTGCAGACTCGAGGTACCTCATACGCCAACTCGACGCCAGCCTGACGTCGGCTGCGGGCAACGACCCGCAAGCCCGTCGACTCCCCGGCTTTCCGTAAGGTCCGCCGGCACCCTGCTGGCGCGTACCGGAAGGCGTTGTCCCATTGTCCGTTAGCGTGCCGGGGACGCCCGCCGATTCGCAAAAAGCGTGCATTCCGTCAGTACAGCGCACGCTTTTTTCATCGAATTAACGCTACCTCTTGATTTGGATTGTAGTTAAACTACAATTCAGTGTCAAAAAATATTTTATCGGACTACGGTCGCTCTTCCGGGGCGCTGCGCGTGCAGTGTCCGATCAGCGCGGCGGCCCTTCAGGACATCGACGGAGACTCATGCATACCGACTCAAGCTTCACCTTCGTTCTCTTCGGCGGAACCGGCGATCTGTCGATGCGCAAGATCCTGCCCGCGCTGTTCGAGGCGCACCGCGCGGGCGGCATGCTCGCCGACAGCGGCAAGATCGTCGCGCTCGCGCGGCACGTCGAGGATCGCGGCGAGTATCTGCAGTGGGTCGACGGGCACGTCAAGCCGCATGTGTCGAAGAACGGCCTCGACGAAGCCGCGTGGACGAGCTTCCTCGCGCGCATCGAGTTCGTGAAGATCGATCTCGGCAATCCGGATGACTTCGCGCAACTGCGCGACGCGATCCAGGAGATGCCCGGCATCCGCGTGTTCTATCTGGCGACGGGTCCGTCGCTGTTCGTGCCGATCTGCCATGCGCTCGCCGCGGTGGGTCTGAACCACAACGCGCGCATCGTGCTCGAGAAGCCGCTCGGCTACGACCTGAAGTCGTCGAACGCAATTAATGATGCGGTCGGCGAAATCTTCGCGGAAGAACAGATCTACCGGATCGACCACTACCTCGGCAAGGAGCCGGTGCAGAACCTGCTCGCGCTGCGCTTCGGCAATGCGCTGTTCGAGCCGCTGTGGCGCCGCGAGTGGGTCGAAAGCATCCAGATCACGATCGCCGAGGAACTCGGCGTCGAAGCGCGCGGCGATTTCTACGACAATACCGGCGCGCTGCGCGACATGGTGCAGAACCACCTGCTGCAGTTGCTGTCGATCGTCGCGATGGAGCCGCCCCACTCGATGGATTCCGACTCGGTACGCGACGAAAAGCTGCGCGTGCTGCGCGCGCTCAAACCAGTCGAGCCGCAGGAAATCGGCAAGGTCGCGGTGCGCGGCCAGTATCATTCGGGCGTGATCCGTGGCAACACGGTCCCGGCCTACGCGACCGAGCACGGCGTGAAGCCCGATAGCTCGACCGAGACCTTCGTCGCGCTGAAGGTCGAGATCGAGAACTGGCGCTGGGCCGGCGTGCCGTTTTTCCTGCGCACGGGCAAGCGGCTCGCCGATCGCGTCGCCGAGATCGTCGTGAATTTCCGTGCGGTGCCGCATTCGGCGCTTGGCGCGTCGGCGCTGCGCGCGGGCGCGAATCGCCTCGTGATCCGTCTGCAGCCGAACGAGACGATTCGTCTGTACTGTCTGGCGAAGCAGCCCGGCGAGGGTATGAACCTCGCGAGCGTATACCTCGATCTCGCGTTCGACCGGTTCTTCCGCGAAGGCCAGATGGAAGCCTATCAGCGGCTGCTGCTCGACGTGATCAACGGGCGCCTCGCGCTGTTCGTGCGGCGCGACGAACAGGAAGCCGCATGGCGCTGGGTCGAACCCATCCTGAACGAATGGAAGGCCTCGACCAAGCCGCCCAAGCCGTACGCGGCGGGCACGTGGGGACCGGCCGCGGCGAGCGCGATGCTCGCCCAGCACGGCACCTGCTGGCTCGAGGAAGAGAATTGAGTTTGATGAATTGATGGACGGCGCCGCGCGCGATGAACACCTCGGCGCGCGGCGCCGGCAACACCACCGACGAACTGAACGGAGTCGCGCCGGTATCGCGTCATGCGTTTGCAGGCCACCCGCCTTGCAGGCATCGTGCGAGAGCAGTCAGGCTGATTCCGCAGACCTAACAAGAAAGCAGCACGGAGGAGAAGTGATCGAGCTTCACGCTTTCGACGACCAGCGCGCCCAATCCGACGCGCTGGCGAAAGCGGTGGGCGACGCGTTACATGCGTCGCTTGCCGCACAGGCGGCCGGCACCGGCACGTCAACCCCGCTCGCGCGCCCGGCCATGCTGGCGGTGTCCGGCGGCAGCAGCCCGCGTCCGTTCCTGCAAACGTTGTCGACGCAGACGTTCGACTGGCCCCGCATCGCGATCACGCTGGTCGACGACCGCTGGGTGCCGGAGACCGATAGCGCGAGCAACGCGCAGCTCGCGCGCGCCACGTTGCTGCAGAACGCGGCGCAACACGCGACCTTCTGGCCGCTCGTCGACACCACCCAGGATCTGCATTCGCACGTCGCCGCGCTGAACGCGGACGCGCGCTTTGCCACGGCGCCCGACGTCGCGGTGCTGGGCATGGGCGAAGACGGCCACACCGCGTCGATCTTCGCCGATGCGCCCGAATGGGATCACGCGATCAACACGACCGAGCGTTTCGTCGCCGTGCATCCGGGCGCGGCGCCGCACGCGCGCGTGAGCTGGTCGCTGTCCGCGCTGAAGGACGTGAAGCATCTGTTTCTGCTGATCGCAGGGCCGCGCAAGATGGACGTGCTCAACGCCGCGTCCGCCGCGCTACAAAAAAATGCCATCTCGCAGCTGGCAAACGACAAGGGAGTGAGACTCGATGTCTACTGGTGTGCAAACTAAAGCTGTGCCGGGCGCGGTCCAGCACGCCGATGGACCGAGGCTCCTGGCCGACATCGGCGGTACCAATGCGCGTTTCGCGCTCGAGACGGGCCCCGGCGAAATCGGCTCGGTGCAGATCTATCCTTGCGCCGACTACCCGAGTGTCGCCGACGTCATCAAGAAGTATCTGAAGGACACGAAGATCGGCCGCGTCAATCACGCGGCGATCGCGATTGCGAACCCGGTCGACGGCGACCAGGTCAGCATGACCAATCACGACTGGACCTTTTCGATCGAAGCGACGCGCCGCGCGCTCGGCTTCGACACGCTGCTCGTCGTCAACGACTTCACCGCGCTCGCGATGGCGCTGCCCGGCCTCACCGATGCTCAGCGCGTGCAGGTGGGCGGTGGCCAGCGCCGGCCGAACAGCGTGATCGGCCTGCTCGGCCCCGGCACCGGCATGGGCGTGTCGGGCCTGATTCCCGCCGACGACCGCTGGATCGCGCTCGGCAGCGAAGGCGGTCACGCCACCTTCGCGCCCGCCGACGAGCGTGAAGATATCGTGCTGCAGTACGCGCGCAAGAAGTGGTCGCACGTGTCGTTCGAACGCGTGGCCGCGGGGCCCGGCATCGAGGTGATCTATCGCGCGCTCGCGGGCCGCGACAAGAAGCGCGTGCCGGCCAGCGTCAATACGGCCGATGTGGTCAAGCGCGCGCTCGAAGGCGAGCCGCTCGCGGCCGAATCGGTCGACGTGTTCTGCGGCATTCTCGGCACCTTCGCCGGCAATATCGCGGTGACGCTCGGCGCGCTCGGCGGCATCTATATCGGCGGCGGCGTCGTGCCACGCCTCGGCGAGTTCTTCGCGCGTTCGTCGTTTCGCCAGCGCTTCGAGGCGAAGGGCCGCTTCGAGGCGTATCTGCAGAACGTGCCGACCTATGTGATTACCGCCGAATACCCGGCGTTCCTCGGCGTATCGGCGATTCTGGCGGAGCAGCTGTCGAACCGCGCGGGCGGCAGCTCGTCGGCGGTGTTCGAGCGGATTCGCCAGATGCGCGAAGCGCTGACGCCGGCCGAGCGCCGCGTCGCCGAACTCGCGCTGAACCACCCGCGTTCGATCATCAACGATCCGATCGTCGACATCGCGCGCAAGGCCGACGTCAGTCAGCCGACCGTGATCCGCTTCTGCCGCTCGCTCGGCTGCCAGGGGCTGTCGGACTTCAAGCTCAAGCTCGCGACCGGTTTGACCGGCACGATTCCGGTCAGCCACAGCCAGGTACATCTCGGCGACACCGCGACCGACTTCGGCGCGAAGGTGCTCGACAACACCGTGTCCGCGATTCTGCAATTGCGCGAGCATCTGAACTTCGAGCACGTGGAACGCGCCATCGACCTGCTGAACGGCGCGCGGCGCATCGAGTTCTACGGACTCGGCAATTCGAACATCGTCGCGCAGGACGCGCACTACAAGTTCTTCCGCTTCGGCATTCCGACCATCGCGTACGGTGACCTGTACATGCAGGCGGCCTCGGCCGCGCTGCTCGGCAAGGGCGACGTGATCGTCGCGGTGTCGAAGTCGGGGCGCGCGCCCGAGCTGCTGCGCGTGCTCGACGTCGCGATGCAGGCCGGCGCGCAGGTGATCGCGATCACGTCGAGCAACACCCCGCTCGCGAAGCGTGCGACGGTCGCGCTGGAAACCGATCACATCGAGATTCGCGAGTCGCAACTGTCGATGATCTCGCGCATCCTGCACCTCGTG
Source organism: Paraburkholderia sp. CI2 (assembly GCF_014201055.1). Taxonomy (NCBI): domain Bacteria; kingdom Pseudomonadati; phylum Pseudomonadota; class Betaproteobacteria; order Burkholderiales; family Burkholderiaceae; genus Paraburkholderia; species Paraburkholderia sp. CI2. The sequence continues at coordinate 172,605 of NZ_JACHDL010000004.1, read as the reverse complement.
ATGATCGACATTCTCGCGGTCGGTGTAGCGATTCGGCGCGCGGTGCCGAGCGACGACGTCGCCGAGACGGTCGAAAAAGCCCGCGAAGGCGCCGACGACGACGCGACGGCCGTGCTCGACTGGCTCAGTCACGGCGCTGCTTCGTCGCCGCGCGACTGAGCCTCCGTTAACGGCTGTCCCGATCCGCTCGCGGTGAACGAATCCGCGGCGTGTGCATCGTCTTCGATGCGCCCGCCGCGGGTTTTCCTGTTTGGGGACGCGAAAAGCGACCGATAATAGGCGCTCTATCTCCTGGCCGAACCGCTTTGCCATGATCATCCGCCCGCATCTCCACTGGTTTCACATGCTGCTCGCGTGGCGCGGCTCGGTGCTGCCGCAGTTGCTACCGCGGCTCCTGCTGATCTTCTTCATCTCGATCATTGCGCTCGCCGCACACGATCATCTGCTGCCCGTCAGCCTGAACCTGAACTCGATCGCGCCGTTCTCGCTGGTCGGCATTGCGCTCGCGGTGTTTCTCGGCTTTCGCAACAACGCGAGCTACGACCGCTGGTGGGAGGCGCGCAAGCTGTGGGGGCAGTTGCTCAATGAGTCGCGCTCGCTGACGCGCCAGGCGCTGACGCTGCCGTCGCGCGAGTTGCCCAAAGAAGAAGCCGCCGCGTTTCTGGCGATGCTGAGCGCGCTCCCGCATGCGCTGCGTCATCAGTTGCGCAAGACCGAACCGCGCGACGACCTTGCCGCGCGGCTGCCCCGCGCACTGTTTGAACGTGTGATTGGATCGCGCTACAAGCCAGCCGCGCTGTTGCTGTGCCTCGGCGAATGGGTGCAGCGCGCGGCACGCGCGGGGGCGCTCGATCCGATGGCGGTGCTCGCGTTCGACCGCAATCTGAACGGGCTGTCGGATGTGATCGGCGGGTGCGAGCGCATCGCGTCGACGCCACTGCCGTTCGCGTATTCGGTGATGATCCACCGCACCGTGTACTTCTTCTGCGCGTCGCTGCCATTCGGACTCGTCAATAGCATCGGCATTTTCACGCCGGTGTTCGCGGTGTTCGTCGCGTACACGTTCATGGCGCACGAAGCGATCGCGTCGCAGCTCGAAGAGCCGTTCGGCACCGACGACAATGACCTCGCGCTCAACACGATGTCCGCGATGATCGAGGATGCGATGCGCGATCTGCTCGGCGAGCCGGCGCTCGCGCCGCCGCAGCCGCGCGAAGACCGTTATCAATGGGATTGAATGCGCGGTGGGCCGCGCCGGTCGGCGGCCGTCAGTGGTTGCCGGCCGTTTCGGAGAGCCGTTTGATCGTCGCGACGCGCGCGCCGATGATGTCGATACGCCCGTGCTCGTCGACGAGCCGCGTCGCCGCCGTCAGATACGCGCTCCACGCGCGTTGCGCGTGCACGAGCGTCGGCCGCGATTGCGCCGGCATCTTCGATTCGAGCACACGATAATAGCGGTTCAGATCGAACATCGCGTGTTCGCAACGCGCGTCGGCGTTGCAGGCGCGCGGCCGGCGCGGCGCCGGACCGTTCGCATCGGCGAGCGCGCTGCGCAGCGCGAGCGCGCGGTCGCGCACCGGCTGCAGCTGCATGTCGGCTTCGGAAAGCACGTACATCGAACCCTGGGTCGTGGCGAAGACCGCGGCGAGCAACTGCTTCTCGGCATCGCGCGACGCGAGCCAGCTCGACTGGCTCCTTTCCCACAGCCTGCGCCGCGCGGGCGGCAGCTTCGCGAGCAACTGCTGGTACGCGTTGTCGACCGCGACCTTCCAGCCGATGCGCGCAGTGTCCATGCACTGCACCTGTCCCATCGTCGTCGACATGTCGGCGCGCGCGAGGCACGCGCGCATCGACGCGTCGATCGGATCGGCGGCGGCCACCTCGGCATGCGCCGCCGGACTCGCGATGCCGCCGAACACCACCGTGCCGGCCGCCAGCGCGAAGGCCAGCACGCCGGCCCCGCGCCGCCAGCGGCCGATCGCTGCCAGGGCCGGCAGAAACGTCACCCACCCCATCGTCAGATCCGCACGCAATCGACGAAGTATTCGATGCGCCCGTTGACCATTTCGCCGACGAGCCCGTGGATATCCGTATGGAAGCCCGGGAAGCGCTCGTTGAACTCGCGCGCGAAACGCAGATAGTTGACGATGGTCCTGTTGAAACGCTCGCCCGGAATCAGCAGCGGAATGCCCGGCGGATACGGCGTCAACAGGATCGACGTGACACGGCCTTCGAGCTCGTCGATCGGTACCCGATCGATGTCGCGGTGCGCGAGCTTCGCGAACGCGTCGGAGGGCTTCATCGCCGGCTCCATGCTCGACAGGTACATCTCGGTCGTCAGACGCGCGATGTCGTTCGCGCGATACACGCTGTGGATCTGCTGGCACAGGTCGCGCAGGCCGACACGCTCGTACATCGGATGATGCTGCACGAACTCGGGCAGCACACGCCACAGCGGCTGGTTGTTGTCGTAGTCGTCCTTGAACTGCTGCAGCTCGGTCACCATCGAGTTCCAGCGGCCCTTCGTGATGCCGATCGTAAACATGATGAAGAACGAGTACAGGCCCGTCTTCTCGACGATGATGCCGTGCTCGGCCAGGTACTTCGTGACGATCGCGGCCGGAATGCCGGTTTCGCCGAAGCCGCCGTCCATGTCGAGACCCGGCGTGACGATCGTCGCCTTGATCGGGTCGAGCATGTTGAAGCCTTCGGCGAGCGGGCCGAAGCCGTGCCATGCGTCGTTGGGACGCAGCATCCAGTCGTCGCGCGAGCCGATGCCTTCCTCGGCGAACTGGTCCGGGCCCCACACCTTGAAGAACCAGTCGTCGCCGTATTCGGTGTCGACCTTGGTCATCGCGCGGCGGAAGTCGAGCGCTTCAGCGATCGACTCCTCGACCAGCGCGGTGCCGCCCGGCGCTTCCATCATCGCCGCGGCCACGTCGCACGACGCGATGATCGCGTACTGCGGGCTCGTCGACGTATGCATCAGATACGCCTCGTTGAAGCGATGCTTGTCGAAGCGGCTGTTCTTCGAATCCTGCACGACGATCTGCGACGCCTGCGAGATGCCGGCGAGCAGCTTGTGCGTGGAGTGCGTCGCGTACACCATCGCGCCGATGCGCGGACGGCCCGCGCCGATGGCGTGCATGTCCTGATAGAACTCGTGGAATTCGGCGTGCGGCAGCCACGCTTCGTCGAAGTGCAGCGTGTCGAGCCATTCGCCCAACATCTCCTTGATCATCTCGACGTTGTAGATCACGCCGTCGTAGGTGCTTTGCGTGATAGTCAGAATGCGCGGCTTCAGGTTCGGGTTCTTCGCGAGCGCTTCGCGCGCGAACGGGTTCGCCTCGATCTTCTTGCGGATGTTCTCCGGTTCGAACTCGCTGCGCGGAATCGGGCCGATGATGCCGAAGTTGTTGCGGGTCGGCGTCAGGAACACGGGAATCGCGCCGGTCATCGTGATCGCGTGCAGGATCGACTTGTGGCAGTTGCGGTCGACCAGCACGATGTCGCCCGGCGCCACCGTGCCGTGCCAGACGATCTTGTTCGAGGTGGAGGTGCCGTTGGTCACGAAGAACACGTGGTCGGCGCTGAAGATGCGCGCGGCGTTGCGCTCCGAGGCCGCGACCGGACCGGTATGGTCGAGCAGCTGGCCCAGTTCGTCGACCGCGTTGCAGACGTCGGCGCGCAGCATGTTCTCGCCGAAGAACTGGTGGAACATCTGGCCGAGCGGGCTCTTCAGGAACGCGACGCCGCCCGAGTGACCCGGGCAGTGCCACGAGTACGAACCTTCTTCCGCGTACTGCACCAGTTCCTTGAAGAACGGCGGCGCCAGCGAGTCGAGATACACCTTCGCCTCGCGGATGATATGGCGCGCGACGAACTCCGGCGTGTCCTCGAACATATGGATGAAGCCGTGCAGCTCGCGCAGGATGTCGTTCGGCAGATGGCGCGAGGTGCGCGTTTCGCCGTACAGGAAGATCGGAATATCGGCGTTGCGGCGGCGCACTTCGGTCACGAACGCGCGCAGCGCGACGATCGCGGCGGCAAGCTCGGGCGTCTCGCCTTCGACGACCACGTTATCGACGTACGGCAGCAGCTCGTCGTCGTCGATCGACAGGATGAAGCACGACGCGCGGCTCGACTGCTGCGCGAACGAGGTCAGATCGCCGTAGCTCGTCAACCCGAGCACTTCCGCGCCTTCTTTCTCGATGGCTTCGGCCAAAGCCCGGATGCCGGAACCCGAGATGTTCTCGGAGCGGAAATCTTCGTCGATGATGACGACGGGGAAACGGAACTTCATGGGCGATTCTCCAAAAAGAAAACGACCGCTGCGTTACGCAAAAAAGCGCAGCGGTTACCCGAATAACTAGTGGGTCAAGACGCTGCCGGCGTCACGTTTTCGGCAACGTGACGCCGTGCTGACCTTGATACTTGCCGCCGCGATCCGCGTACGACGTTTCACAAATCTCGTCGCTTTCGAAAAACAGCACCTGGGCGACGCCTTCGTTCGCGTAAATTTTCGCAGGCAAAGGTGTCGTATTCGAGAATTCGAGCGTGACGTGGCCTTCCCATTCCGGCTCGAACGGCGTCACGTTGACGATGATCCCGCAGCGGGCGTAGGTCGATTTGCCGAGGCACACGGTCAGCACGCTGCGCGGAATACGGAAATACTCGACCGTGCGCGCGAGCGCGAACGAGTTCGGCGGGATGATGCAGACGTCGCCCTTGAAATCGACAAACGACTTCTCGTCGAAGTTCTTCGGATCGACGATCGTCGAGTTGATGTTGGTGAAGATCTTGAATTCGTCGGCGCAGCGGATGTCGTAGCCGTAGCTCGAGGTGCCGTAGCTGACAATCTTCCGGCCGTCTTCGGAGACGCGAACCTGATCGGGCGCAAACGGCTCGATCATCTTGTGCGACTCGGCCATGCGCCGGATCCACTTGTCAGATTTGATGGTCATAGGTGAGAGCTGCTCGACGTGAATATCAGGTGTGACGAAAGATAGATGAAAACGGCCGGCGGCGGCGCCCAGCCGGCAAAGGCCGCTTATTTTACGCGATCACGGAGATGCTGCCGCAGATGGCGCGAGGCGCGCCCGATGAAGGGGGTCCGCCGACTGGCACGACGCCGTTGCGGGACGGGCGCGGCGAAAGCGCGCTCGCGCTTCACTGCTGGCGAATCACGCCGCAGGCGATCGCCGCGCCCGCGCCATGCTGAGGGTAAGCGTAGGGATCGGTCGCATCGCGGTGGAGCAGTACCGCGCGCTGCAGCACCGAGCGGATGCCGTCGAGCGACACGTCCGGCGCGACGATGAAGCCGGTGGCCACGCCGTTCGCGTCCGCATGGATGTTGCCGAGATCGCCCTCGACGCGCGCGCCGGCCTTGAGCCGTTCGGCCGCCGGCGAAAACACCGGACCGGCGCTGGAGCCGTCGGCGGCGTTGCAGTCGCCACGCTCGTGCACCTGCAGCGCGTGGTCGCTATTGGGCGGCAAGCCCGTGAGATTGTAGGTGACCTGGACGCCGTCCGAGCGCTCGATAAAGGTCACGAGACCGTGCGCCTGATTGCCCACGGTGGGCAGCAGTTGCGCGTCGGCGCGCTTTTCCTGTGGTCTCAGGAATACGCCACAGCCGCTCAACAGCACACAGCCGGCAGTCAGGACGATGAACGCATGTACCGCGTGCCCGTCGATTCGTTTTCCCATGCGATCCTCTTGTCGGCCTGGCGGCTGCCCCTGCGGCCGCCGAGCCGAACTCGTGAAGTCGACATGATACCGCGAGAGTTCGTGAAAATAGGGATCGAGATCACCCCTAATCCCTCGCCGGAACGGCCGCTCAGGTGTTCTGCACGACGATGTTCGGAAACTTCGAGCTCATGTCGCGCGCGCGTTCGGCGATATGCACCGCGACCTTGCGCGCGATCGAGCGATAGAGCTCCGCAATGCGCCCGTTCGGGTCCGCGACGACCGTGGGACGGCCCGAGTCGGCCTGCTCGCGGATCGTGATGTCGAGCGGCAGGCTGCCGAGCACGTCGACGCCATACTCCTTGCCCATGCGCTCGCCGCCGCCGGCGCCGAAGATGTGCTCCTCGTGCCCGCAATTCGAACAGATGTGCAGGCCCATGTTCTCGACGATGCCGAGAATCGGGATGCCGACCTTTTCGAACATCTTGAGGCCCTTCTTCGCGTCGAGCAGCGCGATGTCCTGCGGCGTCGTGACGATAACGGCGCCCGTAACCGGCACGCGCTGCGCGAGCGTCAGCTGGATGTCGCCGGTGCCCGGCGGCATGTCGACGATCAGATAGTCGAGTTCGTGCCAGTTGGTCTGGCGCAGCAGCTGTTCGAGCGCCGAGGTCGCCATCGGGCCGCGCCACACCATCGGGTTGTCCGCCTCGATCAGGAAACCTATCGAGCTGGCCTGCACGCCGTGGCCGGTCATCGGGTTCATCGATTTGTCGTCGGGCGATTCGGGGCGACCCTCGATGCCGAGCATGGTGGGCAGCGACGGGCCGTAGATGTCGGCGTCGAGAATGCCGACCGCCGCGCCCTCGCTCGCGAGCGCGAGCGCGAGATTCACGGCGGTCGTGCTCTTGCCGACCCCGCCCTTGCCCGAGGCAACCGCGACGATGTTCTTCACGCCGGGCAGCAGTTTCACGCCGCGCTGCACGGTGTGTGCGGCAATCTGTTGCGAAACCTCGACGCGCACGTTCGCGACGCCGGGCACCGCGCGCAACGCGTCGGCGAACCGCTGGCGGATCGCGTCGAACTGGCTTTTCGCCGGGTAGCCGAGCGTCACCTGAAGGTTGACCGCGTCGCCCTCCACAACCACGTTGCGGATGCTCTTCGCGGCCGCGTACGGCGCGCCCGTGTTGGGGTCAGTGACGGCCGCGACGGCGGCGTCGACCAAAGCCCGATCGATACTCATTGATACTCCGTGGGGAAGAGGTGCGGCGCGGCGAGATGGACCGATCGGCCACGCGGCGGAATTTGCAAGAAATTGTTATGCGGCATTGCGAAAATCGAACGTGCCGGGCACCCTTCGGGGCACGCGGGACGCCGTAGGGTCGCATCGCTGTGTGTTTCAGGCACTATTGTAGTGTCTGACGGCACACGGTGCCCGAAGACCCTTCTTCGCTGTAGGACCGCGCGAAGCAAGGCGCAGGAATCGTTCCCGAACTTTCTGAGTGGTCAGTGCATTGCCGTAATGTTCGCTGCATAGACTGACCGCTACCCGCTAGCTCATTCGCACTCGAAAGGAAACCAAAATGAATGCAAGAATCATGACTCGCGTGGCCGTATTCGCCGTGGCCGGCTCGCTGGTGGCAGGCTGCGCAACCCAACAGGGCACCAACACAGCAGTCGGCACCGGCGTGGGCGCTGGTGCCGGCGCGGCGATCGGCGCGATCTTCGGCGGCGGCAAGGGCGCGGCGATCGGCGCGGCCACCGGCGCCGCGGTGGGCGGCATCACCGGCTACAACTGGGACAACATCCGCAACCGCATGTCGGGCGCGACCAAGGGCACCGGCACGCAGATCACCGAGCAACCTGACGGCTCGCTCAAGCTGAACATCCCGAGTTCGGTCACGTTCGACACCAGCAGCTACGCGATCAAGCCGTCGTTCGCACCGGTGCTCGACCAGCTCGCACAGACGCTGCAGCAGAATCCCGAAGTCGTCGCGTCGGTCGTCGGCCATACGGACAGCACCGGCTCGCTGCAATACAACGAGACGCTGTCGGTCAATCGCGCGCAGAGCGTGACCGGCTATCTGGCGCAACGCGGCATCGCGCCGCAACGCCTGTCGGCCACCGGCATGGGCCCGAACCAGCCGATCGCCGACAACAACACCGAAGCCGGCCGTGCGGCCAACCGTCGCGTCGAGATCTATCTGCGCGCCACGGCCCAGCACGCGACCCAATAAGGGCAACTCTCAAGGAGAAGGCACCGCCGGGCCGGCCGGGCGTTTCAGCCGCACGCGCCCGGCTTGCGGCCGGGACGAGCCGCCGGACCGGTTTGTCGACGGATCGAAAAAAATTTCGAACTCTGCGGAAAATCCGCGGTCTGTCTTTACGGTACGTGGCTGGCGAAGCCATCACGTCACCATTCTCCTCTTGTCGTTGTTGCTCCGGGGTTTATCGACCCCGGTTTTTTTTGCCCGCGCGGTTTTGCACCCCGCTTCGCCAGGCATCGTTCCTGGCTGTCCCCCACCGCAGCGCCCGCCCCCATCCCCCTCTGTTCCGCGCGTCCAGCCCGCCGCGCCCGGTCCGCGTGCGGCGTGCGCCCTGCTAAAATCACCGTTTCGTCCCACCGCAGGCACCCCCGATCCTTATGTCAGCACCCGCCACCGACCTCCCAGCAGGCGCGCCGCCCGGCCGCCGTCAGATTCTCGTCACGTCGGCCCTTCCTTACGCGAACGGGCAGATTCATATCGGCCATCTGGTCGAATATATCCAGACGGACATCTGGGTCCGGGCGCTGCGAATGCACGGCCACGAGGTCTACTACGTCGGCGCGGACGACACGCACGGCACGCCGGTGATGCTGCGCGCGGAACAGGAAGGTCTGACGCCGAAACAGCTGATCGATCGCGTCTGGCTGGAACACAAGCGCGACTTCGACAGCTTCGGCATTTCGTTCGACAACTACTACTCGACGGACTCCGAGGAAAACCGCGTGCTCAGCGAAAACGTCTACCTCGCGCTGAAGGAAGCGGGGCTGATCGACGCGCGCGAGATCGAACAGGCGTACGACCCGGTCAAGGAAATGTTCCTGCCGGACCGCTTCATCAAGGGCGAGTGCCCCAAATGCGGCGCCAAAGACCAGTACGGCGACAGCTGCGAAGTCTGCGGCTCGACCTACCAGCCCACCGAGCTCGTCAATCCGTACTCGGTCGTCTCGGGCGCGACGCCGATTCGCAAGACCTCGACGCACTACTTCTTCCGCCTGTCCGATCCGCGCTGCGAGAACTTCCTGCGCGCCTGGGTCGGCGGCCTCGCGCAGCCCGAAGCGACCAACAAGATGCGCGAGTGGCTCGGCGACGCCGGCGAAGCCAAACTCGCCGACTGGGACATCTCGCGCGACGCGCCGTACTTCGGCTTCGAGATTCCGGGCGCGCCCGGTAAGTATTTCTACGTGTGGCTCGACGCGCCGGTCGGCTACTACGCAAGCTTCAGGAACCTCGCCGAAAAACGCGGCCTCGACTTCGACGCGTGGGTCCGCAAGGGCTCGACGGCCGAGCAGTACCACTTCATCGGCAAGGACATCCTGTATTTCCACACGCTGTTCTGGCCCGCGATGCTCGAGTTCTCGGGCCATCGCACGCCGACCAACGTGTTCGCGCACGGCTTTTTGACGGTCGACGGCGCGAAGATGTCGAAGTCGCGCGGCACCTTCATCACCGCGCAAAGCGTGATCGACACCGGCCTGAATCCGGAATGGCTGCGCTACTACTTCGCGGCCAAGCTGAACAGCACGATGGAAGACCTCGACCTGAATCTCGACGACTTCCAGGCGCGCGTGAACAGCGATCTGGTCGGCAAATACGTGAACATCGCGAGCCGCGCGGCCGGCTTCCTGATCAAGCGCTTCGACGGCCGCGTGCAGGACAGCGCGATGCATCATCCGCTGCTCGGCACGCTGCGCGCGGCGCTGCCGCAGATCGCCGCGCACTACGAGGCGCGCGAGTACAGCCGCGCGCTGCGTCAGACCATGGAGCTCGCCGACTCGGTCAACGCCTACGTCGATACCGCCAAGCCCTGGGATCAGGCGAAAGACCCGGCCAACGCGGTCGCGCTGCACGAGACCTGCAGCGTCAGCATCGAGGCGTTCCGTCTGCTGTCGCTGGCCCTGAAGCCGGTGCTGCCGAAGCTCGCCGAAGCGGTCGAGGCTTTCCTCGGCATCGAGCCGCTCGTGTGGGCCGACGCCACCGTGCCGCTCAGCTCGGCGCGCCCGATCAACGCGTACAAGCATCTGATGACGCGCGTCGATCCGAAGCAGATCGAGGCGCTGCTCGCGGCCAATCGCGACTCGCTGCAGGCCACGCCGGAAGCGGCGCCGGCCGATGCGAAGGCGAAGGCGAAGGCCCACGCCAAGGCCGTCGCCGCGAAGGAAGAAGAGGCCGGCATCATCACGATCGACGACTTCGCGAAGGTCGATCTGCGCATCGCGAAGATCGTCGACTGCAAGGCGGTGGAAGGCTCGGACAAGCTGCTGCAACTGACGCTCGACGTCGGCGAAGAGAAGACCCGCAACGTGTTCTCGGGCATCAAGTCCGCGTATCAGCCGGAGCAGCTGATCGGCAAGCTGACCGTGATGGTCGCGAACCTGGCGCCGCGCAAGATGAAGTTCGGCATGTCCGAGGGCATGGTGCTGGCGGCATCGGCGGCGGACGAGAAGGCCGAACCGGGCCTCTACGTGCTCGAGCCGCATAGCGGCGCGAAGCCCGGCATGCGCGTGAAGTAACGCGCGGCGCCTTCGGGCGCCTCGCCCCACCTCGCCGCAGGCAGGTATGACGAAAACGGCACGCTTCCAGGCGTGCCGTTTTTTATGTTGCCCGCGTCACCACGAGATCCGGTCGAAGCGCCGCGTGTACAGCACGTCGGCGCCATAGAACGTGCCGCCATACACGACCAGCGACCAGTATCGCGTCAGATTGATCGTTGCCTTGATCGCATTGCTCGCCGACTGCAACCCCTGCTCGTAGCCGATCACGAGCCGCTCGCTGATCGCCTTCGACACCATCACGACTTGCGGATCGGTCAGGCCGACCTCGCTGCGGCCGATCGAAAACTCGTCGAGCCCGACGGTCTGCGCGATCCGCTGACCCGTCGCGCTGCCGAGCAGCGCGAGCGCGGTCGTCATCGTGCTCTGCTGGCCGAGGTTATTTCCCTGGTCGGTGCCGTGGCCGAACAGCAGCCACGACAGTTTTTCGTTGTCCGGCACGCTTGGCTCCGACACGAGCCGCGCGACCGGCGCCTGCAGCGTGCCCGTTACCTGTACGCCGGCCTCGACCTGCTGGTTGCGGCGCATCGCGAGAATGTTGATGCCCGGATTCGTGACCGGCCCGTTGAACGTGAAGAAGCCGTTCTCGATCGCGAGCTTGCGGCCGAATGCGGTGTAGGTCGAACCCGGCGTGACGCGCACGTTGCCGACCGCGCGCAGCGGCGTATTCGGCGCGCTCGTCGCGGTGATCGTGCCGGCGAGGCCGAGATCGGCGCCCTTCCCACGGAAGCGGAAGTCGTTGCCGAGGCCGATCTCGATGTTCGCGCGCGGCGCGAACGGGCTCGCCGGCGGCTGGCCGCCTTCGCTCGGAGGCGGCCGGCCGCCCGAGCGCGTGCCGTCCGGGCGGATGATCACGACGTCGTCGCCGAGGCTCGGCGCGGCCTGCTCGGGCAGATCGAACCGCGCGCTGTCGACCACGAACTTGCCGTCGATCACGGGGCCGCGCTCCACGCCGCCGTTCGAGATGTTCGCACTGCCCGACAGCGACAGATGGCGGTCCGGCGACGCGAACACATCGAGCTTGTCCGCGACGATGCTCGCGGTCATGTCGGGCTCCGAGCTGTCGAGACGCACGCGGCCGGTCGCGCGCAGCGTGCCGCTCGCGCCGTGGAACTCGACCTGCTGGAAGTCCACCATGTTCTGCGACAGCGCGATGCGCACGACCCCGTCCTTCAGTTGCACGCCCTGGCTCACGACCGTCGCGGACAGACCGTCGCCGGTCAGCGAGCCGGTCACGTTCGGTTTCGCGACCGTGCCGCCGAGCGCGAGCTTCAGCGCGAGATGGCCGTCGAGCAGATAGCTGGGGCCGAGCAGGCCGCCCGTCGTGCGCAGCGACGGCACGTTCGCGTTCACGTTGCCCGACAGCGCGCTTTGCGGATCGACGCTCAACATGCCGTCGCGCAGTACGAGCGGCGTGTGCGCGTCGGCATCGATCACGCCGACGCGGCTCGCCTGCGCATGCACGGTCGCATTGAGCCGGTTGCCGCCGGTGAATTCGGCGCGCGCTCGGATGTCGCCAATGCCCATCGACGCGAGCCCGCGGCCGATCTCGACCGTCACGTCGCCGCTGCGCCGGCGCAGCTCGATGTGGCCGCTCGCCGTCGCGCCGAGCGAGAAGTCCCAGTCGCCGTCGAACACGAGGTCGGTGCGCACGGCGGGCGGCTCGCCGGTGATCTGGCGACGCAGCTCCTGCAAGTGCGCGAGCGACACATCGGTCAGGCTGCCGGCCGACTGGATGCGGCCGTGATCGAACGCGAATGACTTCAGGGTCAGCACCGAGCCTTCGATCGTCAGGCGCGTTGCGCCGAGCGTGAGGTGCCCCGGCCCGGCGCTGAGCGCGAGCGGCGATTCGAGATTGAGCGCCGGCGTGCCGCGATTCTGCAGACGCGTGACGGTGCCGTCCCAGCGCGAGCCGTCGCGCGTGTCGGTCAGCTTGCCGTTGACGGCGAGCGTCAGATCGAGCGGTCGGTCCTGCAGCTTGCCGGTCGCGGCGGCTTCGAGCGTGTGGTTCGCGCGTGTGCCGGACAGGCGGGCGGTCAGCGTGGCGAGGTCGACGCCGCCCGCGTTGACATTGCGCGCGTCGGTCGTGAACGCGAGCGCGCCGTTCGCGCCGTCGCGCAACTCGGCGTGGCCTTCCGCATGGCCGATGCGGTTGCTCGCGAACACGACGCTGTCGGCCTTGTAATTCAGCGTGACGTTCGGATGCGCGAACGAGCCGGTAACGTCGCCGTCCGCGGCGACCTCGCCCGCGAGGCCGAAGCCGAGCCGATCGAGCTGCGGCGCGTCGATGCCGAAGCGCAGCCGGTCGCCGGCCGCGCCGAAGCTGCCTTGCAGAGTCACCTGGTTGCCCGCCACCGAAAGATTCGCGTGGCTCGGCAGGATTCGCGAGCCGGCCAGCTGGATCATGCCGCCGCCCGTGAGCGGCAGGTCGTTGTAGACGCTCGGACCGAGCGTGAATTCGGCGCGCGTCGTGAAGACCGGCGCGAGCACACCTGCTGCCGTGACCGTGGCGTTCACGCGCGCCTCGATCCTGCGCGCTGGCGGACCTGCCTGCGCGGCTGCGCGTGGCGCAGGGCCCGCGCGATGCGCGGGCGGTGGCGTCCTGCGCTCGAGCACTTCGGTCTGCGCCGCGGCTTGCGCTTGCCGCTCGCGTTGCGCGCCGCTCGCGGCGGACGCGCCGGATGTCGTGACAGGCGTGCGGGCGGGCATCTGCGAGGTCAGCGACAGCGGATCGAAATCGGTCAGTTGCGCCTTCAGGTTGTAGGTCGAGTTCTCATCGTGCTTCAGCGCGCCCGATAGATCGATGCGGCCACGGCCCGACGTGACGCGCACGTCGTTGAAGCTGATGCGTGCGGGGTCGAACGTAATCTTGCCCTGGGCGCGCAGCGCGGCGGCGGGGTCGGCGAGATCGAGCGTCAGGGTCTGGATGTCGTCGTTCAGGCGGATGCCGATCGGGCCGGACAGTTGCGTCGGCCGCACGGTCGCCTGCAGCGCGTTCAGGTCGAGCCGCGCGACGCTCAGATCGAGCCGGCCGTGCCGGCCGCTCAGCGTGCCGCCGCCGGTGAGCGTCGCGTTGCGCACGAGCCGCACGTTCAGGTTCGAGATGCTCTGCGTGTGGGCGTCGAGGCGCACGTCGGCGTTCGCATCGATCAGCGGCAGCAGTTTCTGGTCGATTGCGCCGGGTTTCGCGTTGACGATCGAGACATGGCCGGCGACGGCGAAACCCGCCGCCGGTTTGGCCGGCGCGTGGTGGCCGCCGATGATGTGGTGCGGATGGCTGGCGGCCGACGGTTTCGCCGCGCTGGCTGTGCCAGGGGCGGTCGCCGCGCCCTGCTCGACCGGCTGCAGCTCCGCGCGCACCGCCAGATCGGCCAGCGGCGCACCCGGCGCGAAAGCCTGCGGATTCACATGATCGAAGCTCAGCGTCGCGCGCTGCAACGGCACCGCGGCGAACGGCGTCGCTTCGACCCGCGCGTGGCCGGCGAGCTTCATGCCGCTCGCATCGAGCTCGGCGACGAGCTGCTCGAGCGTGCCGCTCAGGTGGCCGGCCACCTGCACCGCTTCATCGTTGACCTTGCCCGCATAACCGACTTCGCCGGTGAGCGGAAACGGCCGCACGCCATCGAGTTTCGCCGCTGCCGTCAGCGCCCCGAACGGCGTATCGAGCCGATCGATCGCGGCCTCGTGATGACGCCCGTCGCTGCGCCCATGAAACGCGAAGCTGGACAGCTCCGTCGTCGACGCGCCCTGGTGCAGCAGCAGCCGCTCGACCTGCACGTCGCGGATCTCCAGCTGCATCGGTAGCTGCAGATCCTGCGGCAAGCTCAGCGGCTCGCTGGTGCTCGCCGACGACGGGCCGACGCGCGCCTCGATCGTGCCGACGTGCAGGTAGTCGATCGTGAACCGCCACGGCTCGCGCGCGAGCGCCCAGCTGCCCGCGACGCGGTCGATCTCGATGTCGGTGCCGCTGCCGTCGAGGCTGCGCCAGCGCACGTCGCGCAGTTGCACGCCGCGCGCGAGCGTGCCGCCGTCGAGCGTGCCGGCGAGCCGGCCGCCGAGCAGCTTCACGGCCGCGTGCCACGCGTACGCGGTGCCGCGCTCGGTCGTCAGCGCCCCGTACAGCAGACCGACCGCGAGTGCGGCGAGCAGTACCAGCATGACCACCGTGCCCGCGACCGACTTCAGCAGCAGCCGGCCCCAGCGCCGCTTCGGCGGCGGCGTGTCGGGCGGCTGCTGCCCCTCCGGCGGTCCTGGCGGCATGGCGCCGGGCGGCTGCGCGGGGGGCGGGGCGGTGACGTCGGTGGTCATGCGTGAATACGGTGGCAAATAAGGTAGTGGGTTGTCGTCAAAACGTCAGAACGCGATGCCGAGCGTGATATACGGCCGCACCCGGTTATCGCGGATCCCGTAAGCGACATCGAGATTGACCGGGCCGACCGGGCTGCGCCAGCGCGCGCCGACGCCGGCGCCCGGATAGAAAACTTTTTCGCCCCAGGTGTCGGTCGCGGTGCCGATGTCGAAGAACACGGCCGCGCCCCAGTTGTGCGAGAACCAGTGCTGGTATTCGGCCGCGCTCGTCACCAGGTACTTGGTCGGCAGGATCGAGCCGGCGACGTTGTTACCGATGCTCTGGAAGCCGTAGCCGCGCACCGAGTTCGAGCCGCCCGCGCGGAACAGCAGCGACGCCGGAATGCCCCTCGAGCTGCCGCTCGTGAATACGCCGCCGAGTTCGGCGCGGATCAGCACGATGTCGTCGACGCCGATCGGGAAATACTGCTGGCCGCGCGCGTAGCCGCGGATGAACGACTGGTCGGCGAGCAGACCTTTCACCGCGAAGCCCGCCTCGACGTGGATCAGGTTGCCGCGGCGCGGGAACAGCGGGTCGTCGGTGTCGCGCCGCGTCCACGACCACCCCGGCACCAGCGCGTGCGCGCGGGTCGGCGGCGCCGCGTTCTGGTCGAGCTGATCGTCGTAGAACAGCAGCGAATAGCTGTAGTCGAGGAACTGCGACGTGCGCGAGCGCTGCACGCCGCCGCGGATGCTGTAGATGCGCGTGTCGGAGACGTCGGTGGTCGTGTACGACGCGAGCACGCTATTGGTCCACCCGCGCTGGCCCGGCGGCATCGACAGCTGGATCTGCCCGTATTGCTGCGTGTTGTCGGCGCGGCCCTCGACGGTGAACGGCCACGCCGCGCCGAACGTGTTCAGATACGTGTAGCCGCCCTGCACGAGCGGGCCGTTGTCGGTCGAATAGCCGACGCCGCCGCGGAAGCTGTGATACGGAAACTCCGACACCTTCACGTGCACCGGCGTGTCGAGCGGCTTGGCGGGGTTGTTGTCGAGGTCGATCGCGACGCTCGCGAAGTACGGCGTGTTCTGCAGTTGCCGCTGCAGTTCGGCGACAGTGCGCGTGTCGTAGATGTCGCCCGGCGAGATCGGATTGACGTTGTGGACGATGCGCTCCGGATAGCGCTTCGTGCCCTGCACGTCGAGTTGGCCCATCGTGAAGGTCGGCCCGCTGTCGTAGATCACCGACAGCTTCGCCGTGTGCGTGCGCGGATCGATCAGCGCCTCCGAGTGGTAGATCTTCGCGGCGAGGTAGCGGCGCGATTGCAGCTCGTGCAGCGACGCGTTCTTCGCGTCGTCCCAGGCGCCCTGCGAGAACGGCTCGCCCTCGTGCAGCGAGAACGCGAAGCGCGTCGCGTTTTCGCGCGATGGGTCTTCGGTCAGCACCGCGCCGCGAAACGACAGATCGACCGACGTGACTTTGGTCTGCGGGCCCGGCTCCACGCGCACGGTGACCTGCCGCAGGTTGTCGACGGTGCGCACGTCGGTGCTGACGAGCGGCGAGAAATAGCCCTGCGTCGCGGCGAGATCGCGCACCTGCTGTGGCGTCGCGGTGATCAGGAACGAGAACTGGTCGTCGGTGACGTCGGGCCGCTTCGCGAAACGCGAGATATCGAGGTTCTGTTCGAGCAGCCGGCGCAGCGCGCGCGGCTCGGCGACCACCTCGACCTTGTAGCTCGGTGCCTTGCTCGCCGCGTGAGCCTTGCCCAAGGCGAGCAGCGACATCAGGAGGCCGAGGCCGATGGCGAGCGACACACGCAGCCAGCACCGCGCGAGCGCCTCGCGCTCACGCGCGCGCCCGCGCGCCTGGCCGGTCTCGCCGCGCAACGCACGCGGCATGTCGATCGTACCTCCCGCCAAACAGGACCTCCGGCCTCAATGAGTGAATTCTCGCGCCCCGGCCGCGCATGCGATCGAGGCATGCTATTTGACCACAACGCGACCCCGATCGGCCTCTCTCGTGCCCCTGGCGGAGCTCCGCGCTTCATCTCAAAAATGGGCGGCCCGCGGCGATTTTCGACCGCCCGCGACGCATGCGGTAAAATCGCGGACGACGGCGCCCTCCCCGCGGCACCGCGCAGCGGCCAGCCCGAGAGCCGCCACCCTACCCACCACGGACGTCGAGCCATGTATCAATCGGACATCACCCAGTTCCTGAACCAGCTCAAACAACAGAAGCCCAATCTGGAGGCCGAGCAACGCAAAGGCCGCGCACTGCTGTGGGACAAACAGCCGATCGATCTGGAAGAGCGCGCCGAGCAGAAAACTTCGCGCGTGCAGCAGACGCCTTACTCGTACTACCAGAACTTCTAAGCTCCCCAGTCACGCCGACGATGAGTCACGCTGACGAGGTGCATGGTCCGCTTCACGGCCCGATACACGGCCCGATACACGGCCCCGTTCACGGCCCGGTTCACGGCCCAGCGCCGGCACCGTCCGACACCGCGCTTTCCACGCCCGCCACCGATTCGACGCCCGACACGGTCGACGGCGTCGCGTTCGCGCGTCTGTACGGCGAGCCGCTGTTCAAGCTGCCGAACGACCTGTACATCCCTCCGGACGCGCTCGAGGTATTCCTCGAGACCTTCGAGGGGCCGCTCGACCTGCTGCTGTACCTGATCCGCAAGCAGAACTTCAACGTGCTCGACATCCCGATGGCGGATGTCACCGTGCAATATCTCGGCTACGTCGAGCAACTGCGCAAGACCAATCTCGAACTCGCGTCCGAGTATCTGCTGATGGCCGCGATGCTGATCGAAATCAAGTCGCGCATGCTGCTGCCGGTCAAGAAGGCCGACACCGGCGAGGAAGCCGAAGACCCGCGCGCCGAACTGGTGCGCCGCCTGCTCGAATACGAGCAGATGAAGCTCGCCGCGCAACGCATCGACCAGTTGCCGCAGCTTGGGCGCGATTTCCTGCGCGCCGAGGTCTACATCGAGCAGAGTGTCGCCCCGCGCTTCCCGGACGTGAACAGCGACGACCTGCGCGCCGCGTGGGCCGACGTGATCAAGCGCGCGAAGCTGGTCCAGCATCACAAGATTTCGCGCGAGGAGTTGTCGGTGCGCGAGCACATGAGCCTGATCCTGCGGCAGTTGCAGAATGCGCGCTTCATCGAGTTTTCCGATCTGTTCGACACGAGCCGCGGCGTGCCGGTCGTCATCGTGAATTTCATCGCCGTGCTCGAGCTGTGCCGTGAATCGCTCGTCGAAATCACCCAGGCGGAGCCGTTCGCGCCGATTTACGTGCGGCTGGCGTATCTGCCGGCCTGAACGCTGAATGACGGCCGCTTGACGGCCGGACCGCGGCCGGACCGTGGAAATCTCGCTACGAACACCGTCGCAGCGAAGCTTGGCGGGCCTCAGCGGGGAGTGCGCGGCAAGCTCGTCGCGCGCCGCTCGGAAGTGCCGCCGCGTTTCGGTGCGTCCGCTGCCCAAATCCACTACAATCCGCGCTCCGAACCCGTCATTTGCCGGTGAGGCGATGACCCGCGCGATTCCGCCAGGTGTCGCGCCAACCGGATCGCGCGGCGCGCGAGCCTATCCCTGCCCGATCATGAAAGTCATCAGCTCGATCCATGAATTGCGCGACCAGTTGCGCGGCCAGAATCGCACGGCCTTCGTGCCGACGATGGGCAACCTGCACGAGGGCCACCTGTCGCTGATGCGCCTCGCGCGCCGGCACGGCGACCCGGTCGTGGCGAGCATCTTCGTCAACCGCCTGCAGTTCGGCCCGAACGAGGATTTCGACAAATATCCGCGCACGCTCGAAGCCGACATCGAGAAGCTGCAGAAGGAAGGGGTCTACGTGCTGTTCGCGCCGACCGAAAGGGACATGTATCCGGAGCCGCAGGAATACCGCGTGCATCCGCCGCACGATCTCGGCGACATCCTCGAGGGCGAATTCCGCCCCGGCTTCTTCCACGGTGTGTGCACGGTCGTGATGAAGCTGATGTCGTGCGTGCAGCCGCGCGTCGCGGTGTTCGGCAAGAAGGATTACCAGCAGCTGATGATCGTGCGCCAGATGTGCCACCAGTTCGCGCTGCCGACCGACATCGTCGCCGCCGAAACCGTGCGCGACACCGACGGCCTCGCGCTCAGCTCGCGCAACCGGTTCCTTTCGGCCGCCGAACGCGCCGAGGCGCCGATGCTGGCCGCCGAACTCAATCGGGTGCGCGACGCGGTGCTCGCGGGCGAGCGCGACTTCGCGAAACTCGAAGAGTCGGCCAAAGCGACGCTCGCGGCGCGCGGCTGGAATCCCGATTACATCGCGATCCGCAAGCGCTCGAACCTGATCGCGCCCGGCGCGCAGGACGCCAGCGCACCGCTCGTGGTGCTGGCCGCCGCGAAGCTCGGCGCGACCCGGCTCATCGACAACCTCGAAATCTGACGCCGCAACCGCCCGCGCGAACACAGTTACACTGCGCAGTCACACAGGATTGGATTGATCATGCAACGCAATATGCTGAAGTCGAAGATTCACCGCGTCGCGGTCACGCACTGCGAGCTCCACTACGAGGGCTCGTGCGCGATCGACGAAGATCTGCTCGAAGCGGCGAACATCGTCGAAAACGAGCGTATCGACATCTGGAACATCAACAACGGCGAGCGCTTCTCGACCTACGCGATCAAGGGCGAGCGCGGCAGCGGCATGATTTCGCTGAACGGCTCGGCCGCGCGTCGCGCGCAGCTCGGCGATCTGGTCATCATCGCGGCGTTCGCGGTGGTCGACGAGGCGGAGTTGAAGGCGGGCTGGAAGCCGGACCTCGTGTTCGTCGATGAAAACAACAAGATCAAGGGCAGCCGCGACCACGTGCCCACGCAGGCCTGGAGCTGAGCGAAGCTCAGCTTGACGCTTGACTGATGGCGGGCAGCCCCCGCCTCAGCCCTTCTTCCCCGCGCCGTTCGTCCACTCGACGATCGGCTGCCACTGCTCCAGATCCTTCTCCACACGGCTTTTCGCGACGTCCCACAGCGTCAGGCCGTGCGCCGCGAGCTGCACGTAGTTCTGCGTGTCGCGCAGAAAACCGAGCACCGGCAGCTTCAATCCCTCGACGAAGCGATGCAGCTGCTCGGCCGAGCGCGTGCGCGCATCGACGCGCATGCCGACCACGCCGACCTCGATCGCGCCCTTCCTGACCGCCTTTTCCTTCGCCAGCCGCTCGAGAAATTCCTGGGTCGCGAGAATATCGAACAGCGACGGCTGCAACGGCACGATCACCTTGTCGGCGAGATCGAGCGCGATGTTCAGGCGATTGCCGTGCAGGCCGGCCGGCGTGTCGACGACCGCGTGCTCGAGGCCTTTCGGCGGCTTGGCCGGCGTGTCGGGATTGACCTCCCAGGTTTCGATGTTCGGCAGCGTGGCGGGCCTTAATTCGAGCCACGCATGCGCGGAGTGCTGCTTGTCGAGGTCGGCCAGCGCGACCCATTCGCCCGCTGCGGCGAAATAGCCGGCCAGATTGGTCGATAGCGTGCTCTTGCCCACGCCGCCCTTCGGATTCGCCACCACGATCACCGACATGAAATCTCCCGGAAAGAAGGCTGGACACCGCCAGCCGGTTTGCCGCGCTATTGCTCCGTCCCCGCCGATCCGCTGTGACCGGCGTCGGCGGGCTCCACGATCGCTGCCGTTCGAAGTTCGGTTTCCAGGGACGCCCACCGGTCCAGCCGTTGATAATATCGACAAATTCAGCGCGGCCGAAGCCCCCGCATCGCGAATCGGCCGCTCCAACCCGCCGTTTTTTTCCACAAGGACCTGAATCTCATGAGCAAACTGCGCCCGGAATACACCGTCGAACGCCTGCTGGAGCGCCAGAAGGGCACGCTGCCGGACCTGCTGGGCCTGCGCGTGCTGACCTTGGAACAAGGCACGCTGGTCGCCGAACTGACCGTGCGCGAGGCGCTGCTCGCGCCGAACGGCTTCCTGCACGCGGCCACGGTGATCGGCCTCGCCGACACCGCGTGCGGCTACGCGTGCATCGCGCATCTGCCCGAAAACTCGCGCAACTTCACGACGATCGAGTTGAAGAGCAACTTCCTCGGCACCGCGACGCAGGGCACGATCCGCGCGGTCGCGAAGGGCGTGCACCTTGGGCGCAGCACGCAGGTCTGGGACGCGACGGTCACCGGTCCGGACGGTAAGACCATCGCGCTGTTTCGTTGCACGCAGATGGTGTTGTACTGAGCGAACCGCGCTCGCAGCAATCGCGTTCAGGCCGATAAAAGAGGCCGGCGCAAAGCGTCACCCCAGCGCCGCGAACAGCCTGCGCATATCGACGTGCCCGGCCAGCGTATCGGCCAGCCGCTCCAGCGACGCCTCGCGCAACGCCGGATAGTCGAGCGCTTCGGCATCGCTCAAACCCGCCCATGCGAGCAGCGCCGCGCACGCGGCCGGCGTGTCGAACAGGCCATGCACGTAGGTCGCGAGAATCTGGCCATCGGCGGACATCGCGCCATCGGGACGGCCAAAGTCCGCGCCGCCCTCGTGCGGGCCAGCGTGGTCGAGTCGCAGCGCCGGCTTGTCCAATGCCGGCCCGCGCGTCTCGCCCATATGAATCTCGTAGCCGGCGACGTCCGGCGTGCCGGGCAGCGCGAGGCGCCCGGTCACATTCTTCAGCGCCTTGTCGCGCGTGAGCACCGTCGCATAGTCGAGCCAGCCGAAGCCCGCGAAGGTGCCGGGTGCGCCCTCGACGCCATGCGGATCCGCGATCTCGCGGCCCAGCATCTGCATGCCGCCGCAAATGCCGATCACGCGGCCGCCGTAGCGCAGATGCCGCGCGAGCACGTCGTCCCAGCCCTGTGCGCGCAGAAACGCGAGGTCGTCCGGCACGTTCTTCGAGCCCGGCAGGATGATCAGATCGGCGGCCGGCGGCGGCGTACCCGCGCGCACATAGTGAAAATCGACCTGCGGATGCGCGCGCAACGCATCGAAGTCGGTGTGATTGCTGATGTGCGGCAGCACCGGAACGACCACGCGCAGCAGACGGCGCGAATCAACGCTCGCCGCCGCGCGCAGCTCGGGCGGCAGCATGTCCTCGGCGTCGAGCGTCAGGCCATGCAGATATGGCACGACACCGAGCACCGGCTTGCCGGTCTTCGCTTCCAGCCAGTCGAGCCCGGGCTTCAGCAGACCGATGTCGCCGCGAAAGCGGTTGATGATGAAGCCGCGCACGCGCGCCTGCTCGCTGTCGGACAGACACGCGAGCGTGCCGGTCAGGTGCGCGAACACGCCACCGCGATCGATGTCGGCGACCAGCACGACCGGGCAGTCGACCGCCTCCGCGAAACCCATGTTCGCGATGTCGCGCTCGCGCAGATTGATCTCGGCCGGACTGCCCGCGCCTTCGACGAAAATCGTGTCG
Source organism: Paraburkholderia sp. CI2 (assembly GCF_014201055.1). Classification (NCBI taxonomy): domain Bacteria; kingdom Pseudomonadati; phylum Pseudomonadota; class Betaproteobacteria; order Burkholderiales; family Burkholderiaceae; genus Paraburkholderia; species Paraburkholderia sp. CI2. The sequence continues at coordinate 150,403 of NZ_JACHDL010000004.1, read as the reverse complement.
TACGACGCGCGCAGTCGCGCATACGACTCCAGCACCGCCTCGAACGCGACTGGCTTGTAGTCGTGATACGCGCGGGCGTCGAGGTTGATGCGCGCCTTGCCGTGGATGATCACCTGCGCGCCGCGATCGCTGGTCGGCTTCAGCAGCACCGGGTTCAGATCGGTGTGCGCGTCGATGCCCGCGGCGAGCGCCTGCAATGCCTGCGCGCGGCCGATCTCGCCGCCGTCGACGGTCACCGCGCTGTTCAACGCCATGTTCTGCGGCTTGAACGGCGCGACCCGCGCACCCGCGCGCCGCGCGAGGCGGCACAGTCCCGCAACCAGCGTGCTCTTGCCCGCGTCGGACGTGGTGCCCTGGATCATCAGCGTGCCGCGCGGCACGGGCAGGGTGTCGGGAGGAATGGTCATTCGGGTCACGGCGGTGCAGGTGGAAGATGGACAGTGTGGACAGTGGCGTTGCAATGCAATCGAGCGGCATTATCCCATCGCGCCGGTACAATCATAGGATGACTCCCCGCGACCTCACCTTCGTCCTCGGCGGCGCCCGCTCAGGCAAGAGCGCGCATGCCGAGCGGCTCGCCAGCGACAGCGCCTTCCCCGTCATCTACATCGCCACCGCCCGCGTTACCGACGACGCCGAATTCAACGCGCGCATTGCGCATCATCGCGAACGGCGGCCCGCGCATTGGGGGCTCGTCGAAGCGGACGACGACCTCGCCGGCGCGCTCGCGCAACACGACGCGCCGGGCCAGTGTCTGCTGATCGACTGCCTGACGCTGTGGCTCGCAAACCTGCTATGTCCCGCCGACGGCGCAGCGGCGCCGCTGTCGCACTACTACGAGCAGGCCGCCGCGTTCGAAGCGGCGCTCGCCGGCGCGCGCGGCAAGATCATCGTCGTCAGCAACGAGATCGGCCTCGGCGTCGTGCCGCTCGGCGAAGCCACGCGTCTTTACGTCGACGAACTCGGGCGCTTGAATCAGCGCATCGCCGCGTTGAGCAGCGCGGCCACGCTGATGGTCGCGGGACTGCCGCTCGCGCTGAAAAGCGCGAGCCGCGCGTGATGCCGCCGCTGACCATGCCGCTGGTCGCGACGCTCGCGGTCGCGGGCGTCGCCGTCGACCGCTGGTTCGGCGAGCCGAACCGCCGGCATCCGCTGATCGGGTTCGGCAACTGGGCGGCGCGTATCGAGGCGCGCTTCAATCACGACCGGCGTCTGCGGCTCAGGGGCCTGCTCGCATGGGCGCTCGCGGTTCTGCCGCCGGTGTTGATCGCGTGGTGGCTCGTCGCCGTGCTGCCGTTGTTCGCGGCCTGCGCGCTGCATGTCGCGCTGCTGTGGTTCGCGCTCGGCGCGCGCAGCCTGCGCGATCACATCGCGCCGATCGCGCGGGCGCTCGGCCAACGCGATCTGGCCACGGCACGTGAGTTGACCGCACGGATCGTCTCGCGCGACACCGCGCAGTCGGACGAGGCCGCGCTCGCGCGCGCCGCGGTCGAATCGGCGCTCGAAAACGGCAACGACGCGATCTTCGGCGCGCTGTTCTGGTTCGCGCTCGCGGGCGGGCCTGGCGCGCTCGGCTTTCGCCTCGCCAATACGCTCGACGCGATGTGGGGTTATCGCACGCCGCGCTATCTGCGCTTCGGCTGGGCCGCCGCGCGCATCGACGACGTGCTGAACTGGATTCCCGCGCGCCTGACTGCCACGAGCTACGCGCTGCTCGGCGACACGCTGACCGCCTGGCGCTGCTGGCGCGAGCAGGCGCCGCGCTGGGACAGCCCGAACGCGGGCCCGGTGATGGCCGCCGGCGCCGGCAGCCTGAACGTGCTGATCGGCGGGCCGGCCGTGTATCACGGCACGCTCGAGCATCGGCCGACGCTGGGCTTCGGGCGTCCCGCCGAGGCGCGTCATGTGGGCGCCGCGTTGATGCTGGTCGAACGCACGGTGATTCTCTGGCTGGCCGTGCTGATCGTGCTGGCGTTGTTGAGCGTGCCGTTTCATGGCTGAGCGGAACGACGCGCGTAGCGATGGGATGAGCGCATGAGCGACTGGACGCAACCGCGCGAGCACGCCGCAAGCGGCCCGATCGCGCACGGCGGCAACCTGCACGAAGCGGCGGCGCGCTACGGCATTGCGTACGCGCAGTGGCTCGATCTGTCGACCGGCATCAATCCGCACGGCTATCCGGTGCCGCCGCTGCCCGCCGACGCGTGGCGCCGATTGCCCGACGAAGGCGACGGCTTCGCCGAGCGGGCCGCGCGCTACTACGGCGCGCCCGATGCCGCGCACGTGCTGCCCGTCGCCGGCAGCCAGGCGGCGATTCGCGCGCTGCCCGCGTTGCTCTCGCCCGCGACGGTCGGCATCGCGCCGCTGACCTACGGCGAGTACGCGCCCGCGTTCGCGCGCGCCGGACACGCGGTCGCGCCGCTCGACGTGCATCGCGACACGCTGCCCGCCGCGCTCACGCACGTCGCGATCGTCAACCCCGACAATCCGACCGCCACGCATATCGATGCCGCCAGGCTGCTGCACTGGCACGCGCAGCTGCGCGAACGCGGCGGCACGCTGCTCGTCGACGAAGCGTTCGCCGATACGCTGCCGGCCGCGCGGGTCGCGTCGCTGGCGGCGCATACGCATCGGGACGGGCTCGTCGTGTTGCGCTCGCCCGGCAAGTTCTTCGGGCTCGCGGGTGTGCGCGCCGGCTTCGTGCTGGGCGCGCCCGCATTGCTCGCCGCGTTGCGCGACAGGCTGGGGGCGTGGACCGTCAGCGGTCCCGCGCGCCATGCGGTGAGCGCCGCGTTCGACGATGCCGCGTGGCAAACGCGGATGCGTGAGCGGCTCATCGGCGACAGCGCGCGGCTTGCCGGGCTGTTGCATGCGCACGGTTTCGCGACACGGGGCACGCCGCTTTTCGCATGGACCGACGATGCGCGCGCCGCCGCGCTGCATGAAGCGCTCGCGCGGCGCGGCGTGTGGACGCGCCTGTTTCCGCCATCGCTTCGGGTGCCATCGGCCAGTGTGCGCTTCGGGCTGCCGGGCGACGAAGCCGAATGGACCCGCTTCGAGCAACAGTTGCAACAGGCGGTTGACTCGATCGATACCGCGCGGTCGAGTTAGCGCAGTGACCTTCGCACCCAAGCCGCTCAACGCTTCGTGATCCGCCCTCGTCCGATGATCCGCTTTGCTCGTTCCATCCGCTTTGCCCCGCCCGCGCATAGCTTCCTCCATTGGTTCGGCGCCGCAGCCCTCGCGCTGACCGCACTGAGCGCGCACGCCGCGATCACCGTCACCGACGACAGCGGCGCGACCGTCACGCTCGCCGCGCCCGCGCGGCGCGTGATCAGCCTCGCCCCGCACGTGACCGAATTGCTGTACGCCGCGGGCGGCGGCCCAAAGATGGTCGGCGCCGTGTCGTACAGCGACTATCCGCCCGAAGCGAAGCAACTCCCGCGCGTCGGCGACAACAAGGCGCTCGACCTCGAACGCATCGTCGCGCTGAAACCGGACCTGATCGTCGTATGGCGGCACGGCAACGCGCAGCGCCAGCTCGAACGCTTGCGCGAGCTACACGTGCCGCTCTTTTTCAGCGAGCCGCGCCGTCTCGACGATATCGCCGTGTCGCTGACCAGGCTCGGCCGGCTGCTCGGCACATCGGCGAGCGCGGATGCGGCGGCCGCCGCCTTCCGCGACGACATCGCCCGTCTGCGCGCGCGGTATGCGAACCGCCCGGCCGTCAGCGTCTTTTATCAGGTATGGGACCGGCCGCTGATGACGCTCAACGGCGAGCACATGATCAGCGACGTGATCACGCTATGCGGCGGCCGCAATGTGTTCGCGGACCTGCAGCCGCTCGTGCCGACCGTGTCGATCGAAGCGGTGCTCGCGGCGAATCCGCAGGCGATCGTCACCGCCGCACCCGGCGCGACGCGGCCCGACACGATGCTGCCGCAACTCGACACATGGCGCGCATGGCCGGGCCTCGCGGCCGTCGCGAACAACAACCTGTTTGCGATCGACGGCGATCTGATCAATCGCCCCGCGCCGCGCATCGCGCAAGGCGCGCGGCAACTGTGCGAGGACCTCGAACTGGCGCGCTCGCGCAGCAAGCAGCCCGCGCCATGACGGCGCCGCGTGTGGCGAGAAAAAAGGATCGGTTTTCCGGATGACCACGCGGGTCACGCATTCCATCGCACGAGCGACCACTGCAGCGTCTCGTCGTTACGTCGCAACCAGACGATCCCCGTCATATCTAGCGACCACTGCAGGCAATGCGCGAGCGGCACCTCCAGCACCCACGACGCGATCGCGCGCATCACGCCCGCGTGCGTGACCACGTATGCGGGCGACAGCTCGCGCGTCAGCGCGAACGCATCGAACCACGCTCGCACACGCGCGACGAATTGCGCGACGCTCTCGCCGCCGTGCGCGCGCGCATGTTCGAAATTGGCGGCCCAGTCGTCGAGCAGCGCGCGATCGATCGTATCCCAGCGCTGCGCTTCCCACTCGCCGAAATCCATTTCCTTCAAGCGCTCGTCGTGGCTGACCACGCAGCCGAAGTCGTTCGCGATCTCGGTCGCTAGCGCGGCGCAGCGCGTAAGCGGACTCGTGATCAGCACACGCGGCGCCGGCACCTGCAAGCTCGCGAGCTTCACCGCCAACGCATTGGACGTGACCTCGGCGCTTTCCGCCAACGCGACATCACTATGGCCGTAACAAATCCCCGCCTCGAGCGCGACAGCGGGATGTCGAATCAGGACGATATCCATGCAAGCCCCACCAGGTAGATGCTCAATTCGAAGATCTGCTGCGCGAAGCCGAGGCAATCGCCGGTATAGCCGCCGATGCGTCTGACGAAATAACGGCCCATCGCAAAGCGCAGTGCGAACAGCACAGCACACGTGAGCGCGGCAAAACGCCAGTCGGGCATGCCGGGGCCGTTCGGCCACAGCAGCCAGGGCAGCCCGAACAGCGCGGCGCACAGCAGCGCCGGCCCGCTCAAACGCTGCGCGACCGGCTTGGCTTTGCCGGCCGCGCGCACATAGTCGAGCGTGGCCAGGTAACTGATCGCGCACGCGCGGCTCGCGCCATGCGCCGCAAGCATCAGGCTTGCGGCACGCAGCGGTGGCAACGCCGCGAGCGTTTGCCACTTGATCGCCAGGGCGATCACGAGCGCGATGGCACCAAAAGCACCGATGCGCGAGTCTTGCATGATGCGCAGCGCATCGTCGCGCGTATAGGCGCCACCGAACGCATCGATGCAATCGGCGAGACCGTCCTCGTGAAATGCGCCCGTGACCACGAGCGACGCGGCCATCGACAGCAGCACCGCGACACTCGCCGGAAACACGCACAGCGCGGCCAGATAGACGAGCGCGCTGAAGCCGCCGACCAACACGCCGACGAGCGGAAAATAGCGCGCCGCGGCGTTCAGATAATGCGGCTCGAAACCGACCCAGCGCGGCACGGGCACGCGCGTGAAGTAACCGAGCGCCGTGAAGAAATAGCGCAGTTCCGCGAGCGGGTTCATGAACGTGGCGAGTGCAGGTTCACGGCGCTGCGGGCCGAGCTTCGCGTTATCGCGAAGCGCGTGCTCACGCGCTTCACGGTTCGCGATCGGCGACGCCCGCCGAATCGAAGCTGGCCATCTCGTTGACGAAGGCCACCGCCGCGCGCAGCAACGGCACCGCGAGCGCGGCGCCCGTGCCTTCGCCGAGCCGCATGTCGAGCGACAGCAGCGGCTGCGCGCCGAAATGATCGAGCATGCGCCGATGCCCGGCCTCGTTCGACGCATGCGCGAACACGCAGTACTCGCGCACGTCGGGCGAGAACGCATCGGCGACCAGCAGCGCGGACGTCGCGATGAAGCCATCGACGAGGATGGTCATGCGCGCCTCGGCGGCCGCCAGATACGCGCCCGCCATCATCGCGATTTCGAAGCCGCCGAAGGTCGCGAGCACGTCGAGCGGCGCGCGTGCATCCGCATGGCGCGCGAGCGCCGCCGCGAGCACGTTGCGCTTCTTCGCGAGTCCGGCATTGTCGAGACCCGTGCCGCGGCCGACGCAGTCGTCGATCGGCACACCGCACAGGCGGCTCATCAGACACGCGGCCGCCGAGGTGTTCGCGATGCCCATCTCGCCGAAGCCGATCACGTTCGTGCTGAGCGCCGCGTGATGACGCACGCGCGCGGCGCCCGCCTGCATCGCGGCGAGCACTTCGGCGTGCGTCATCGCGGCTTCGTGTGCGAAGTTGCGCGTGCCGGGCCCGACCGGAATGTCGACGAGTCGGTCCGTGGACGGCAGCGGCGTCGCGATGCCCGCGTTGACCACTTCGAGTTCGAGACCCGCGACGCGACTGAGCGCGTTGATCGCCGCGCCGCCCGCGATGAAGTTCGCGACCATCTGCGCGGTCACCGCTTGCGGATAGGGGCTCACGCCTTCGGCGGCGATGCCGTGGTCGCCCGCGAAAACGATCATCGCGGGACGCTGCACGGTGGGACGCGTACTACGCTGGATCAGGCCCATCTGGCGCGCGAGGGTTTCGAGCCGGCCGAGGCTGCCGGGCGGTTTGGTGCGCGTATCGATGATCCGCTGCAGCTCGGCGCGCAGCGTCTGATCGAGCGGCGCGACTTCGGGCAAACCGGCTGGGTGTGGGATGCGAGTCATAGGTGTGATCGAAACAAGGGATAGGAACGAATATCAGCCTGACTGTGCGTCATGGCCGGCAGGCGATTCGTGACGCGCGCGCGGCGCGGGTATCAGCGCCTCGTGCTCGCCGTCGCGAATCAGAATCAGCGGATAGCCGAACGCGCGGCTCGTCAACGCGGGCGTCAGCACATCGCGCGCTGGGCCCGCATACGCGCCGCCCGCGCCGTCGAGCAGCAACGCGTGCGTCGCGAAGCGGCGCGCGAGGTTCAGGTCGTGGCACGAGAACAGCACACTACGGCGCGGTTCGCGCGTCCATGCGACGAGCGCTTCGAGACAGTCGACCTGATGATGCAGGTCGAGATGCGACAACGGTTCGTCGAGCAGCAACAGCGGCGCGTCCTGGCACAGCACCGCCGCGAGGGCAACGCGCTGACGCTCGCCGCCCGATAGCGACAGCACGTCGCGCGCCGCAAAGTCCGCAAGGCCGAGCCGTTCGAGCGCCGCCCGCGCGGCCGCGCGATCCTCGTCGCGCTCCCAGCCCCAGCCGCCCAGATGCGGGAAGCGGTTCAGCAGCACGATGTCGAGCACGCTTGCGTTGAACGCATCGGCCGCGCTTTGCGGCATCAGCGCGCGGCGCCGTGCGAGCGGCAGCGGCTGCCAGCCGGCCACGCGCACGCCATCGAGTTCGACATGGCCCGCCGCCGGATGCAACAGCCCCGCCAGCGTCGATAGCAAGGTGGTCTTGCCCGCGCCGTTCGGCCCGGCGATGCACCAGATTTCGCCCACATGGAACGTGTGCGTGAACGCGTCGAGCAAGGTGCGCGCGCCGGCGCGCAACGTCAGGCGCTGCGTGCTCAGCATCGAACAGGTGGGGCTGGGTTCGGCTCGTATCATCGGCGGCGTTTGAGCAGCATCCACAGGAACACCGGTACGCCGACCAGCGACGTGATCACGCCGACCGGCAATTGCGCGGGCGCGATCACGGTCCGCGCGATCAGATCCGCGCCCATCACCGCGACACCGCCGCCAAGCGCGGCCGCCGGCAGCAGCATGCGCTGATCGTTGCCGAACGCGAGCCGCAACATGTGCGGCACGACGAGACCGACGAAGCCGATCGTGCCCGCGGTCGTCACCGCCGCGGCCGCCGCCAGCGACGCGACCAGGTACACACGCAAACGCAGCGGCATCACGGCGACGCCCAACGCCTGCGCGGCCACGTCGCCGCGCAGCAACACGTTCAGACGCGGCGCGGCCGGCACGATCGCAAGCAGCACGAGCGCGAGCGCCATCAGCGCGGTCCACGGCAGCGCGCCGCCGTTGAGGTCGCCGGTGAGCCAGAACAGCATGCCGCGCAGACGGCTGTCGGGCGCGAGATTGAGCAGCAGCGTGATCAGCGCGCCCCACCCGGCCGCGATCACCGCGCCGGTCAATAGCAAACGGGGCGACGTGTCCTGCGGCTCGCCGCGCCATAGCTCGCGACGCGCGAGGCCGAGCACCAGCAGGATCGACACGAACGCACCCGCGAACGCGCTCGCATCGACGAGCCACCATGCGCCGCCCGCGATCATCGCAACGAGCGCGAACGTCGCCGCGCCGCCCGACACGCCGAGCACGTATGGCTCGGCCAGCGGATTGCGCAGCAGCACCTGCAGCAGCGCGCCGGCGAGCGCGAGCAACGCGCCGCACGCGAAGCCCGCGAGCGCGCGCGGCAAACGCAACGTACGCACGATTTCGCCGGCGAGATCGTCGCTGCCCGTGCCGCCGAACGTGTGCGTCGGCACGAGTGCCGCAAGCACGCGCGACGGCGCGAGCGGCACGCTGCCGAGCACCAGCGACGCGCCGAGCACCGCCACGGCGGCGAGCGCGAGCCCGAGCCAGATCGCGGCCGCGCGTTTCGCGTTCATCGGGCGCGGCGTCGCCATCGCGGCGCGCAGCGAAGCGGACGCGCGACTCATCCGCATGCGCTCACGCATGCGGCCAACCCGGCGCGCGCGTCACTGCTGCTGCCAGCCGAGCGTGACATACGCACCGCGTCGCGGCGAGTTATACGAGTAGGCCGTTTCATAATCCTTGTTGAACAGATTGTCGATTTGCGCACTGACGTACCACGCTTTGGTGACGTTGTAGCGCGCCGACATATTCACGATGCCATAACCGCCGAGGTTGCCCGTGCTATCGGTGCGCGGACCGCTGACGATCCACTCGCCGCCAACCCGCCAGCCACCGATGCTGCGATTCACCGCGAACGACCCGAACCGACGCGCGCGCCGCACGAGGTCGGTACCGTTGTCGAGATCGACCGGGTTCTGCAGCGTCACCGTTGCGCGCACGTCGGTCTTGCCGACATGACCGCTCCACGATCCCTCGAGTCCCTGCACCTTCGCATGGCCGACGTTCTCCGCGAGGTAGATGCCGGGGATCGTCTGCACGTAGTCGATCAGATTCGTATAGCGCGTCTGGAATGCGTTCAGACGCATCACGCCGAGCGCATCGGTCGCGTACTGCAAACCGGCTTCGACCGAATGACTACGCTCGGGCTGGATCGACGGGTTGCCGCTGATCGGATAGTACAGATCGTCGAAGCTCGGCGCGCGGAACGCATCCGAATAGCTTGCGGTTACCTTCCAGCGCGACGTGATGTCGAATCCGTAGCCGAGATAGTAACTGTTCGCTCCACCGAAATCGGAGTACTGGTCGCGTCGCACGTTGGCCTGAATCTGGTTGCGGCCGAAGCGCGCGCTGTAGCCCGCGAAGACCGAATCGACGTGACGGTCGGGCGCGGCGAACGTGTCGGAGTCGAGCGTCTGGTCGAGATGCTCGTAGCCGAGTTGCAGCTTCTGGTTCGCGGCGAGCGCGAAATCGTTCTGCCACGTGTACTGGCGATTGTCGGTATCGAAGCGGCCGTTGTAGATGCCATTGGTGTTCGACACGCTGCGGTCGTCGCCCTCGGCGAGCGTGACGTGGGTGGTCCACCAGTCGGTCAGCTTGCCGTTCGCGAATACCGACACCTGACGCACCTTGCTATAGAGATTGTTCAGATCGGTGGGCTCGCCGTACGCATTGTCGTAGCTGTTGTCGTTGTTCGACTGGAAGTAGCTGACGCCCGCGTCCCACCTGTCGGTGAACTTGTGACGCAGCGACGCGCTGATGCTCTCGTTCAGATTGCCGTTTGCGTTCGGATTCGCGTTCGGCGCCTCGAGCGGATTGAGCGACGAAAAGCCGTCGTCCTTCGTGCGCGCGAGCGAGATGTTGAAGGTCGTGCGCCCGTCCTGATCGAGCGCGCCGTTCACGCCGGCCGTTTGCGTCTGCGTGCGATAGCTGCCGTAGCCGAGCGAAAAATTGAAACGCGGCGGATGATCGCCGCCGTCTTTCGTGAACACCTGCACGACGCCGCCGATCGCGCCCGAGCCATACAACGCCGACACGTTGCCGTTCACCACTTCGACGTGATCGACCTGATCGAGCGGAATCTGTGCGAGTTGAGCTGAGCCGAGACTCACCGAATCGACGCGCACGCCGTCGATCAGCAGCAGCGATTGCGTCGACGATGCGCCGCGCAGAAAGAGGCTCGTGGTCGAACCGGGGCCACCCGTGCGCGAGATTTGCGCGCCTGGCGCGAGTTGCAGCAGGCCGGGCAGATCGGTCGCGGTCGTGTCGGCGATGTCCTGCTGATCGAACCGCGTGGTCTGCGGGATCGCATCGCGCAACGCTTGCGGTCCGCGTTGCGCGGTCACGACGATCGGCGACAGCAGGTTGCCCGGCGCATCGGTGGAAGTGAGATTGGCCGCGTCGGCAACGTTTGCGGCGCTCGCAGCGGTTGCATCCGTCGCGGACGATGAAGACGCGGGCTCGGCGCTTTGCGCATGCACGACGAGCGGCAGGCTCGCGAACGCGAGGAGCGTTGCGCGGGCGATGGGGGACAGCATGGGATGACATTCCTGTGGATAGCGTGCGCGGCCTGCTTCCCCGCAGGCCGACGCGTCACGAGGCGCCCCCTTGTTTAGCGTTTTCGCGGGGGGACGTCCCTCTTTTCTGGCCGGTATCCGGGCTACGACACATCGATCCCGCCTTCCCACGCGTGACGCGCAGTGGCACACTCGCACGTTGAACTTCCAACCTTGCGACCAGGACCGACCTGCATGAGCACATCACATGCGGTCGCTTACCGTTGCGGGGGCAGCGCAGGTTCGCGCATCCGGTTTTGGCACCGCGCGCGCCCTGCTTCCCGTTTAACTGCGCGCGCCGAAAAGCGCGCGCGGGCACCAGAGTGCGGGAAGTTTAGGAGCGGCGTCGCGGGGCGTCAAGAAAGGTCGACCGGAGCGCAATCGGTTCTGTTGAATGCAGGTTATTGTCGGATGGATTGCCGGTTTTTATCTTATGGTCGACGACGCGACACCCAACGAACGTGCACGAAGCGATGCTGTTACGTCTCGAAACGAGACAATTGTCGGAACCTGTAATATTCCGCGCTAAAATGCGATGTCTTTAGAGGACGCAGCACATGCTCACCGAACTCGAATCACTCTCCCAGAACATCGGCAAGCTGATTGCGATCAGCCAGCGCCACAACGAAGCGCGGCTCGCGCTCGAAGAGCAGCTCGCGCAAACGCGTGCCGAAGTGCAAGCCACGCATGCGGAACTCGCGCAATTGCGCGAAGAGCGCGACGCACTGCAGGCGGAACGCGACGCGCTGTCCGCCAAGATCGACGACGCTCAGGTGCGCCTGAATGCGATTCTCGAAAAATTGCCGCGCGCACGCGCGAGCAGCGAACCGGATAACCAGCTCGATCTGCTCCAGTCCGCCCAGCCCGAACACGAGGAAGCGGAAAGCGACGTGAGCCGACACGGAGAAAGCGCATGACCACCAAGCAGATCGAAGTATCGATTCTCGAAGTACCCTATCGTCTCGCCTGTTCGCCGGAAACGGAAGGCGCGCTGCTCGAGGCGGTCGCGCGCGTCGACGCCGAGATGCAGAAAATCCGCAGCGGCAGCAACGTGCGCGGCACCGATCGCATCGCGGTGATGGCTGCGCTGTCGCTGGCATCGGAACTGCTTAAGCTGCAAAGCAGCGTGCGACACGGAGAAGCATTTCCTGCTGAAGAAATCCGGCGTACAATGCAACAAATGAACGAACAGCTAGGTACTGTGATCGAGCAGTACAGCTTGCAGTAAGCAGTAGTGGGCCGGTTTCGAACCGGTCACGTGTTGAACGGTTTGGGTTGTAGCTTCATCGGTTTAGCTTCCCTGCCTGGTTCGCCAAGGTCATACATTCCTTGAACCAATGCCATGTGCACGGTTGCGGAAATTTGTAGCACGGGTGTGCGCGTCACTCAGTCTGATGTACCCGAAGTGTTGCTAACTGCGACCAATTCTGAACCCTCGGTTCAGGATGCCGGCCTAGCGGCTAAGGCGGGGATCTTATCTGGAACGGCATCGGACTTCGGTTCGATGCCGTTTTTCTTTGGTCGTCGTTTTTTCGTTTGAGCGCCTTTTTCAGGGGCTTTTCCGTACGCGCCTGCTGTTGGAGCGCTTCGTTCAATCTCACACGCTCACTCCGATTCATGCGCTACTGGCTGATGAAGTCCGAACCGGACGAAGCAAGCATCGACGACCTCGCCAACGCACCTCATCGCACCTTGCCGTGGACCGGCGTACGCAACTATCAGGCGCGCAACTTCATGCGCGACGTGATGCAGGTCGGCGACGGCGTGCTCTTCTATCATTCGAGCTGTCCGGAGCCCGGCATCGCGGGCATCGCGGAGGTCTCGTCGACCGCGTATCCGGACCCTACGCAGTTCGATAAAAAGAGTCCGTACTACGACGCGAAATCGTCGCCAGAAACGCCGCGCTGGATGCTCGTCGACGTCGTGTTCAAGAAGAAAATCGCGCTGATTCCGCTTGCCGCGCTGCGCGAGCATGCCGAATTGCAGGACATGCGCGTGCTCGCCAAAGGCAATCGCCTGTCGATCACGCCGGTGACCGAAGCCGAATGGCGCTTCATCACTAAACAGCTGGTTTAAGGGCGAACGCGCGACGCGGCACCTGTCGTGATCGCATCCAGGTCATCGTTTCCGATGCGGCGGCGAAGCACTAATTGGGGAACCAAGCGTCGGTAAAACGCGCCTAATCGGTCGACGAAAGCGTGAGCTCGAACCGGCCGCTCGACGGCAAGCCGATGCATTCGCCAGCGCATCCGTCAAACCGCGCGCCACACCCGGCGCTCGCGTCGAACGTGCACAACCTGTTCAAACAAGGATTCCAGTCATGACGACAAAAACCGCACGGTCCCTCGCACTTGCGCTCGCCTTGGGCGCGCCTGTGGCACTTGCACTGAACCCTGCGCCCGCTCGAGCGCAGACCATGATGCCGCAGCCTTCGGGCGTGCTGTCGCTGAATGCGCAGGCGAGCGCGGAAGTCCCGCAGGACGAAGTCGAAATCACGCTGTTTTACGAGCAGGAAGCGAGCGAGCCGTCGTCGCTGACGTCGACGCTGAACGAACGCGCCGACGCGGCATTGCAGAAAGCGCGCGGCGTCAGCGGCGTGACCGCGCGCTCGGGCGCGTTCTCGATCTTCCCGTCGACGGACCGCGACGGACGCATCACGACGTGGCGCGGCCGCACGGAAGTCGTGCTCGAATCGCGCGACTTCGCCGCGGCATCGAAGCTCGCCGGACAGATGGCATCGATCATGCAGGTTGGCAACGTGCGTTTCTCGCTGTCGCCGCAAGCGCAGCGCGCGGCCGAACAGCGGCTCAGCGGCGAGGCGATCAAATCGTTTCGCGAGCAGGCCGCGGCGGCCTCGCAGGCGTTCGGCTTTAGCGGCTATTCGATCCGCGAGGTCAACGTGAATCACAGCGGCGTGATGCCGCGTCCGATGATGATGATGAGCGCACGCGCGATGGGCGCCGACGCGAAGAGCGCGCCGCTGTCGCTCGAAGGCGGCACGTCGACGGTGACGGTCAACGTGTCGGGGTCGGTGCAGATGAAGTGACGCGCAAGCGCAAGCCCAAACAGAAAACGCCACGGCATCCATCGATGCCGTGGCGTTTTTTCATGCAACGCTCGCTACGCTAGCCGAGCGCCGCTCAGTTCGCGCCAACCGCCTGCGCCTGCTCGCGACGCCCACGGCGATACGCCCACACCATCAGGCCGATGCCCGCGAGAATCATGGGCAGCGACAGCCATTGACCCATCGACAGCCCCATCGCGAGCAGGCCGAGGAAATCGTCCGGCTCGCGCGCGAATTCGACCGTGAAGCGCGCCAGGCCGTAGCCGATCAGGAACATCGCGGAAATCGCGCCGAGCGGCTTCGGTTTGCGCGAGAAAAAGATCAGCACGAAGAACAGCGCCACGCCTTCGAGCGCTATCTCGTACAGCTCCGACGGATGTCGCGGCAGCATGTGATATTGCGCGAACACTTCGTTCAGATGCCATTGCGCGGCCAGTTGCGGATGCGCGGCGAGCCATGTGGCGTCGTCAGGCGCGGCGCCGGGAAACAGCATCGCCCACGGCGCGGACGGATCGGTCACGCGGCCCCACAGCTCGCCGTTGATGAAGTTGCCGAGGCGCCCCGCTGCGAGGCCCGTGGGCACCATCGGCGCGACGAAGTCGGTGACTTGCAGCCACGAGCGCTTGCGCTGATAAGCGAACAGCATCATCGCGATCGTCACGCCGAGAAAGCCGCCGTGAAACGACATGCCGCCTTCCCACACCTTGAAGATGTCGAGCGGATGCGCGAAATAAAAGCTCGCCTTGTAGAACAGCACATAGCCGAGCCGGCCGCCGAGGATCGTACCTAGCACGCCGTAGAACAGCATGTCGTCGATATCCTTCGCGGTCCAGCCTTGCGCGGCGACGTACGGCAGCCGCAGCCGCAGCCGGGCGACGACGATCGCCGCGACGAACGCGACGAGGTACATCAAGCCATACCAGCGCACGGCGAGCGGCCCCAGATGGATGGCGACAGGGTCGAAATTGGGGTGAATGAGCATCGTGTAGTTATGGGCAGTTCAGGTTCGAAAGCAGTTTTTACAGGGAATCAGAAGCGGGATCTAGACACGCGACGCGACGCTCGCCGCATGCGCGCGCACGATGTCGATGAAGCCCGCGAGCACCGGGCTGACCTCGTCGGTGCGCCAGACGAGGCCCGTCTCGATCGCGGGCACCGACTCGGACAGCGGCCGGTACACGACGCCCGTGCGCCGCAGGTTACGCAACGATTGCGGCACCAGCGCGACGCCCATGCCGGCCGACACGAGACTCACGATGGTCTGCATCTGGATCGCCTCCTGGCCGATCCGTGGCGCGAGGCCCGCAACGCCGTAGCAATCCATAATGATGTCATAAAAGCCTGGCGCGAGACGCCTTGGGAAGATCACGAGCGGCGCGTCGGCGACATCGCGCAGGCTGACGGGCATGTCGAGCCATTCGGCGGCGGGGTCTTCGGCGGCGCTGCCCTTGCCGTTTGCGTTCACGCTGCCCCGCAAGCCTTGCGCCATCTCCGTCGACATCGCGATCACGAGCGGCTCGCGCGCGATCGGCAGCCACGACAGCTGCGCCGCATGCCGCGACGGCAGCGGCGCGATCACCAGACCCGCGTCGATACGCCCGGCCACCAGTTCCTCGACCTGCACGTCGCTGGTCGCCTCGGTCAGTTCGAGCCGCACGCGCGGATGCCGCGCGCCGAAATCGCGCAGCAGCAGCGGCAGCAGGCCGTAATCCGCGGTCGACACGAACGCGAGCGACAGCACGCCCGCCTCGCCGCGCGCGAGGCTCTGCGCGAGCGGCCTGAGCCCTTCCGCGGCCGCGAGCAGCCGCTGCACCTCCGGCAACAGATCGGCGCCGACCGCCGTCAACTCGACCGAGCGCTTGGTGCGCGCGAACAGCTCGACGCCGAGCGTCTCCTCGAGCGCGCGGATCGCCTGCGACAGCGGCGGCTGCGTCATCGACAGACGCGCGGCCGCGCGCCCGAAGTGCTTTTCCTCGGCGACGGTAACGAAATAGCGCAACTGGCGCAGGTCGGGGATCGTCGGCAGCATGATTAATATATTTTACGACCTGAACAACCGCGAATAATACACACGACGCGTGTCACGCAAAACCGCCGGTTTGCACGGTCTGGCGGAACTACACTGAACGGATGCGCGCGCGGACGCCGCCGCGCGCTTTCATCAGAACAGCCAGACTGGAGCTCCCCATGGCCTACAACCGTCGTTCGAAGAACATCACGCAAGGCATCGCGCGTTCACCGAATCGCTCGATGTACTACGCGCTCGGCTACCAGAAGGAGGATTTCGACAAACCGATGATCGGCGTCGCCAACGGCCACTCGACGATTACGCCGTGCAACGCCGGCCTGCAGCGTCTCGCCGACGCGGCCGTCACCGCGATCAGGCGCGCCGACGCGAACCCGCAGACCTTCGGCACGCCGACGATCTCGGACGGCATGTCAATGGGCACCGAGGGCATGAAGTACTCGCTCGTGTCGCGCGAGGTGATCGCCGATTGCATCGAGACCTGCGTGCAAGGGCAATGGATGGACGGCGTGGTCGTGATCGGCGGCTGCGACAAGAACATGCCGGGCGGCATGATCGGCCTCGCGCGCATGAACGTGCCGGGCATCTACGTGTACGGCGGCACGATCCGGCCGGGCAACTGGAAAGGCACCGATCTGACGATCGTATCGTCGTTCGAGGCGGTCGGCGAATTCACGGCGGGCCGCATGTCGCAGGAGGATTTCGAGGGCATCGAGAAAAATGCGTGTCCGTCGACCGGTTCGTGCGGCGGCATGTACACGGCCAATACGATGAGCTCGTCGTTCGAGGCGCTCGGCATGTCGCTCATGTATTCGTCGACGATGGCGAATCCCGACCAGGAGAAGGTCGACTCGGCCGCCGAATCGGCGCGTGTGCTCGTCGAAGCCGTCAAGAAGGATCTGAAGCCGCGCGACATCATCACGAAGCAGTCGATCGAAAACGCGGTTGCCTTGATCATGGCGACCGGCGGCTCGACCAACGCGGTGCTGCACTACCTGGCGATCGCGCACGCGGCCGAGATCGAATGGACGATCGAGGACTTCGAGCGCATGCGCAAAAAAGTGCCGGTGATCTGCAACCTGAAGCCGTCGGGCCAGTACGTCGCCACCGATCTGCACAAGGCGGGCGGCATTCCGCAGGTGCTGAAGATCCTGCTCGACGCCGGGCTTCTGCACGGCGATTGCATGACGATCACCGGCAAAACGATCGCCGAGGAGTTGAAGGACGTACCAGCCAAGCCGCGCAGCGATCAGCAGGTGATCTTCCCGATCGACAAGGCGCTCTACGCCGAAGGCCATCTCGCGATCCTGAAGGGCAATCTGGCCGAAGACGGCGCGGTCGCCAAGATCACCGGGCTCAAGAACCCCGTCATCACGGGCCCGGCGCGCGTGTTCGACGACGAGCAGAGCGCGCTCGAAGCGATCCTCGCCGACAAGATCGTCGCCGGCGACGTCGTCGTGCTGCGCTATCTTGGCCCGAAGGGCGGCCCCGGCATGCCGGAAATGCTCGCGCCGACCTCGGCGATCATCGGCAAGGGGCTCGGCGAATCGGTCGGGCTCATCACCGACGGCCGCTTCTCGGGCGGCACCTGGGGCATGGTGGTTGGGCACGTCGCGCCGGAGGCGTTCGTCGGCGGCACGATCGCGCTCGTGCAGGAAGGAGATTCGATCACGATCGACGCGCACCGGCTGCTGCTGCAACTGAACATCGACGATGCCGAGCTGCAGCGCCGCCGCGCCGCATGGCAGGCGCCGAAACCGCGCTACACACGCGGCGTGATGGCCAAGTATTTCGCGCTCGCGCAGCCGGCGAATCGAGGGGCGGTGACGGGGTAATGACCGCGGCCGGCGTGGCCCGCCCCGACAGGGATAACCCGCCGCCACGTTACGCGAAAACGCAAGGGGCGCACGAAAATCCGTGCGCCCCATTGCTCTTATAATGCGTGCACCACGAGCCGGGCATCTGCACTGGCGGAGACCATAATGAAATCGATGTCGTACGCAGCCGTGGCAGCCACTGTTGCGCTCGCCGCCGCATTGAGCGCCGCCAGTCCCGCAGCCCGAGCCGAAACAGCCGGGCTCGCGCTCGCCCAGCAGAAGAACTGCATGAGCTGCCACTCGGTCACTCGCCCGTTCATGGGGCCGGCGCTGCACGACGTTGCAGCCCGCTATGCGGGCCGCAACGACGCCGCCTCCTATCTGAAGCGCAAGATCCTCGATGGCGGCACCGGCGTATGGGGAACCGTGCCGATGCCCGCGAACACGCAACTGACGCCCGATCAGGCGGCCACGCTGGCGGCTTGGGTGCTGACGCTCAAATAACGGCGCTCTCAGGTCACCGCGGCGTCAACGCGAGCGCCGCGCGATTTCTTCTTCCACCGCTTCACGTACCCAGTCGGTCATCTCGGCTTCGAGCGTCTGCGCGACCTCGCGCGTGATCTGGCTCACGAGCAGACTCGTGTGCTGCTGCACTGCATCACGGCAGCGCGCCTCGATGATGCCGCGCCCCTCGCCCGTCAGAAAACGCTGGAAGCGTCCGTGCAAACGTGCGGCGAGTGCGTCGGCATCGAGTGTGGGCTGAGCGGGAGCGGCTTCGTGCGCGCCTTCATGGTCGATATCCGGCGGCACGGTCGCGCCGGCTTCGAGCGGTATGAAGGGCTCGGTACGATCGAACACGCCGGGCGACACCTCCACGTCCTCATGCAAGTCGTCATGCCCATGTCGCACATGAATGCCGTGATGCGGCCGTGCGTGTTTTCTCGGGCGCGTGTGATCAGCCACGTGCGGCTGATGAAGCTCGGTCTGCGCGAGAGGCTCATGCTCCGCCGCATGCGGGGCTTCTCGCGTCGGCATCGGCTCCGGCACGAGCACGGGCTCCGGCGAACTCAGTTGCTCGGGCGTGGGCACCGGTTGGGGCGCGAGTACCGGCTCGGGCGCCAGCGTCGGGTCGGCTCGATGCACGGGCGGTGGCACGAACGCGGGCTCCGTGCGGGAAGCGGGCTCGGGCACCGCCGCCGGTTGCGCGACGGCTGGGCTTGCGGGCTCGGCACCCGGCTGGGATGCAGGCGCGGCGGCATCGGTCGACGCCTCGCGCGTCTCGCGCGCGCGGCCCGGCACGAGGACCTCGTTCAGGACCGGAATCGAATTGTCGTGGGGATCGGACACGTGCGCTCTCCGTGTTTGAGTCGAAGCCAGGGCAGGCGGTCCGCATGCCGCGTTCCTCGCGGCCATGACGCGCAGCGCAACGAACTAGCCGCCCTGCTTGTAGTTGTTCAAAGCATAGCCGCGATCGCGATAGAAGCGATAGCGCTCGCGGCCCGCGGCGAGTTCCTCGTGTGCGTTACCGACCACTTCGAGCAATCTTTCGAAGCGCGCGAACTGCGCCGGCACCGATGCGCCCAGATTGAGCAGCACCTGATGATGCGGCACGTCGTCGAGATTCGTGGCCAGCACGACGGGCGTGTCGGTGGCAAGCGGCGCGCCCGCCATGCAGTGCGGCACGAAGTCGAGCGGCGAGAAGGTCCACAGCATTTCGTCGAAGGCGCGCAGGCGCGCGGGCTCGGCCAGCACGACGAGCGGCTGGCCCGCCAGATACGCCTTGCGCACGAGGCGGCACGCGTACAGCAGCGAATCGCCGACGTTCGAGTGAAAGTCGATTCTCGTCATCGGCCGCTCCGCGCCGCTTGCCGCGCGCCGTGCGCGCGCTTACCGCACTGCGTCATTGGCCGGCGCGGTCGATCAGGAACTGCGCGAGCAGCGGCACCGGACGGCCCGTCGCGCCCTTCGCGGTGCCGCTCTTCCACGCGGTGCCGGCGATGTCGAGATGCGCCCACGGGTACGAATCCGTGAAACGCGACAGAAAGCACGCGGCCGTCACGCTGCCCGCCGGACGCCCGCCGATATTCGCGACGTCCGCGAAGTTCGACTTCAGCTGGTCCTGGTACTCGTCGTCGAGCGGCAGGCGCCATGCCGGGTCGGCCGCTTCGCGCGACGCGTCAAGCAGTTCTCCGGCGAGCGCGTCGTCCTTCGAGAACAGGCCGCTGTTGTGATGGCCGAGCGCGATGATGCAGGCGCCCGTCAGCGTCGCGATGTCGATGACCGCGGCCGGCTTGAAGCGCTCCGCGTAGGTGAGCGCGTCGCACAGAATCAGGCGGCCCTCGGCGTCGGTGTTCAGCACCTCGATCGTGAGGCCCTTCATGCTGGTGACGATGTCGCCCGGCTTGGTGGCCGTGCCCGACGGCATGTTCTCGACGGCCGGAATGATGCCGACCACGTTGATCTTCAGGCCCAACTCGGCGACCGCGCGCAGCGTGCCGAGCACCGAGCCCGCGCCGCACATGTCGTATTTCATCTCGTCCATGCCCTCGCCCGGCTTCAGCGAGATGCCGCCCGTGTCGAACGTGACGCCCTTGCCGACCAGCACGACCGGCGCGGCCTTCGCGGCGGCGCCCTGGTACTGCAGCACGATGAACTGCGCCGGCTCGACCGCGCCCGCGGTGACCGACAGGAACGAGCCCATCTTCAGCGCTTCACACTGTTTCTCGCCGAGCACCTCGACCTTCAGCTTCCAGTCTTTCGCGAGCTTCTTCGCGGTGTTCGCCAGATAGGTCGGCGTGCAGACGTTGCTCGGCAGATTGCCGAGCTCGCGCGTCAGGTCCATGCCGTTGGCGAGCGCGGTGCCCTGCCTGGCGGCGAGCTTGGCGGCCTTCTCGTCACCGGTGTTGACGCTGAACACGATGCGCTTCAACGCGCGCGGCGTGTTGTCCGGCTTGCTCTTCAGTTGCGTGAAGCGGTAGGTCAACTCGCGCAGCGCGAGGATCGCGGCGCGCACACACCAGTCGGCCGTGCGTTCGAGCACCGGCAGTTGCGCGAGCGTGAACGTGACCTGCACGATCTTCGTGCCGAGCAGCGCGCGCCATGCGGCGCGGACCGCCTCGCCGTAGGCTTTCTGACTGAAAGCGTCCTGTTTGCCGAGCCCGACGAGCAGCACGCGCGACGCGCCGATGCCCGACACCTCGTGCAGGAACAGCGTGGTACCCGCCTTGCCGTCCATGTCGCCTGCCTTGATGACGCGCGTGAGCAGGCCCTTGGTGGCCGCGTCGATCTCCAGCGCGGCGCCCGACAGCGTTTGCGACTCGAACACGCCGATCACGATGCAATCGGATTTCCCGGTCAGGAAACCGTTCGTCGAGCCTTTGGTCCAATCACAGGCTTTTATGCTAAAGTCCATCGCGCTTGTCCTCGGATAAAATCTGGGCTTAAGATGAAAGCCGCAATTATCCGCTATTTTTCCCGCGGCGGCTGCACCGGAGGCGTGACGGGAACGAACACCCCCGCGTCGCCGTGAGCGCCCCCTCTCGTCATCAACAATGATCTTTGAACGCTCCCTCCAGCGCGAGCTCGCGTACACGGCTGGCGCCGTGTTCATGGTTCTCCTCACGCTCGTGCTGACGACGATGATGATCCGCATCGTCGGCTTCGCGGCCTCGGGCGAGGTCGACCCGCGCGACGTGCTGGTCCTGATCGGCCTCACCGTAATCGGCTATCTGGCCATCATGCTCGTCGCGACGCTGTTCGTGTCGATCCTGTTCGTGCTCACGCGCTGGTACCAGGACTCCGAGATGGTCGTGTGGCTGTCCTCGGGCGTCAGTCTCACGCAATTCATCAAGCCGATCGGCATTTTCGCCACGCCGATCATCATCCTGATCATGTTCTTCGTGTTCGTCGGCTGGCCGTGGTCGAACCAGCAGAGCAAGCTGATCCGCGCGCGCTTCCAGCAGCGCGACGAAGTCTCGCTGCTCGCGCCGGGGCAGTTCCGCGAATCGCCGACCACGCATCGCGTGTTCTTCATCGAGAAGATGTCGCCCGACCAGGGACATGTGGAAAACGTGTTCGTGACGAGCACCGAGGGCGGCAAGATCAACGTCGTGGTGTCGAAGAACGGCCACATCGAGACGCACAAGAACGGCGACCGCTTCGTCGTGCTGGAAAACGGCCGCCGCTACGACGGCGAACCGGGCCACCCCGATTTCCGCATCATGGAGTTCGAGCGCTACGGCGTGAAGATCCAGAGCCAGCCGGTCGTCAATACGCCGACCACCACCGGCTTGCCGACGCTCACGCTGCTGCGCAATCCCACTAAAGAGAACCTCGCCGAATTCGCGTGGCGCGCGGGTCTTCCGTTGATCGCGATCAACCTGATGCTGCTCGCCATTCCGCTCGCGCACCAGAACCCGCGGCGCAGCCGCACGATCAACCTCGTGATGGCCGTGTTGATCTACCTCACTTATTCGAATCTGCTGAACGTCGTGCAGGCGTGGATCGAGCAGGGCAAGATGTCGTTCGGCGTCGGGCTCGTGATCCTGCATGTGATCGTGCTCGGGATCGTCGCGTTCATCTTCTGGATGCGGGTGCGCAACCGGCCGCTATTTACGCGCGCCATGTTCAGCCGTTCGCAGGGAGCCTGAGCGATGCGCATTTATGAAAGGTATTTCGCGCGTCAGATCTATCTCACGTTCGTGTTCATCCTGTTTGCATTTTCAGGTCTGTTCTTCTTCTTCGACCTGATCAACGAACTGAACTCGGTCGGCCACGGCAACTACAAGTTTCAGTACGCGGTGCTGCGCGTCGCGCTGCAAACGCCGTCGCGTTTCTACGAAATCATTCCGGTCGCGGCGCTGATCAGCGCGATCTACGTGTTCGCGCAGATGGCGGCGAACTCCGAATACACGATCTTCCGCGTATCAGGCCTCGCGACGAATCAGGCGCTGCGCTCGCTGCTGAAGATCGGCATTCCGCTCGTGATCGTCACCTATCTGATCGGCGAAGTGGTCGGCCCGTATACGGATCAGCTCTCCGAGCGCGTGCGGCTCGAGGCGCTCGGCTCGTCGGTGTCAAGCAACTTCCAGTCGGGCGTGTGGGTCAAGGACACGCTGACCGAGCGCGCCGACGGCGAGCAGGTCACGCGCTTCGTCAACGTCGGCGAGCTGAAGCCCGACGCGACGATCAGCAACGTGCGCATCTACGAGTTCGATTCGAAGTTCCGCCTGACGAACATTCGCATCGCGCAGAGCGGCCGCTATCAGCCGCCGGGCCACTGGCTGCTGACCGGCGTGACCGATACGCAACTGCTCGACGTGGCCCCCGCTCCGGGTACGCCGGCAGATGCGCTCAATCCGGTCTATCGCGCGAAGCAGGTCACGCTGCCCGAGTATTCGCTGCGCTCGGAGCTGACGCCGCAGATCCTGTCGGTGCTGCTGGTGTCGCCGGACCGGATGTCGATGTTCAATCTGTTCCGCTATATCCAGCATCTGACCGAAAACCATCAGGACACGCAGCGCTATGAAATCGCGCTGTGGCGCAAGGTGCTGTATCCGTTCGCGGTGTTCGTGATGCTGGTGCTGTCGCTGCCGTTCGCGTATCTGCATACGCGCGCGGGCGTGGTCGGCGTGAAGGTGTTCGGCGGCATCATGCTCGGCATGAGCTTCCAGCTGTTCAACACGCTGTTCTCGCATATCGGCACACTCAATACGTGGCCCGCGCCGTTGACCGCGGCGACACCTGGGCTCGTCTACCTGGTGCTGGGGCTCGTCGGCTTGAAGTGGGTCGACCGGCACTAACGCCAGTGCGTTGAGGGGCATCGTCAGGAGCTGATGCGATGGCTATGCACGGACTGATTCTGTTTGGCCACGGCGCGCGCGATGCGCGCTGGCGCGAGCCGTTCGAACGGCTCGCCGACAAGCTGCGCGCCGCGCGCGCGGCGACGGGCGAAGCTCCTGCGGTTACGCTCGCCTTTCTCGAACTGATGGAACCCGACCTGCCGACGGCCGTCGCGCAACTCGTCACGCAAGGCTGCGATGCGATCACCGTGGTGCCGGTGTTCTTCGGGCAAGGCGGTCATGTCCGCAAGGATTTGCCCGCGATCGTCGATCATTGCCGCGCCGCGCATCCCGGTGTCGAGATTCACTGCGCGGTGGCAGTCGGCGAGGATGATTCGGTGCTCGATGCGCTCGCGCAGTATTGCCTGCGGCAGCTCTGATTTTTTCGTTCTGGTTGCTCAGATTCGCCGCTCTCGGGTCGGCCCCGCCGAGGATATTCAGGCCGCGACCAGCATCCCGTTCGACGAGCGCTTCGCCTCGGTCTGCCGCGCCGCGAACGCCTCGCCGATCATCAACAGACTCGGCTGCGACGCATCGACCCAGCGCTGCGCTTCGCCGGCCGCAAGATCTTCCAACGTCAGCGTCAGCATGCGTTCGCGCGGCGTGCTGCACGCCTCGACGATCGCCACGGGCGTCGTCGCGGGCTTGCCAGCATCGATCAGTTGCTGCGCGATTTCGACGCCGCTGTCGCGGCCCATGTAGAACACCAGCGAATCGGCGTTGACCTGCTCGCGGATCTCATCGGAACCTGGCGCGCGGCTGAACGTCGCGAGCGCGACGCTGCGCGACACGCCGCGCAGCGTCAGCGAACGCTTCAGCGTGGCCGCGCTCGCCAGTGCGGCGGTGATACCCGGCACGACCTCATACTCGATGCCCGCGGCTTCGAGCGCGCGCATCTCTTCGTCGGCGCGGCCGAACAGCATCGGATCGCCGCCCTTCAAACGCACGACTACGTCGTGCTCCAAAGCCGCATCGACGATCTGCTTGTTGATGAACTGTTGGGCCGTCGATAGCTGGCCGCAGCGCTTGCCGACCGCAATGCGCTTCGCGCGCGCGGGCGCGTAGTCGAGCATCGCCGGCTCGACCAGCGCGTCGTGCAGCACGACGTCGGCGGCGCCGAGCAGCCGCGCGCCGCGCACCGTGATCAGGTCCGCGGCACCGGGTCCCGCGCCGATCAGATAAACCTTACCCATTGACATCAACCTGTTCGTTGGAGCGTACGCGGCGGCGCGTTGCGCCGCCTGTGTGGCCCATCCGTCGCCTGCTAGCCTTGCCGTGCTCAGGCGGAAAACGCGCGGATCATGCCGGCGGCGACCGTGTGGTTCGTCGCCTCGTCGATCAGCACGAACGCACCGGTGCCCTGATGCGAGTCGTACGCGTCGCACACGAGCGGCTTCTGCAAGGTCAGCGCGACACGACCGATGTCGTTCATCGCCAGTTCCTTGCGATCGGTCGCCTGCGACAGCGTATGCACGTCGAGCACTTCCTTGATCGCGCCGATCCTGGCGAACACCGTGCTGGTGGTCTGCTTCAGCAGATACTTGCGCTGCGTCGACAGCGGCGTGTCGTCGAACCAGCAGAGGTCGGCTTCGAGCTTCTTCGCCGGCTCCGGCGCCGCTTCGCGCAGCACGAAGGTGTCGCCGCGCGACACGTCGACGTCTTCGGTGAGACGGATCGTCACCGTCTGACCGGCGAACGCACGGTCCACCTGCGCGGTGCCGCCGACCACCGGCGCGATGATCTCGGCCACGGTCGCTTCGCGATTGGCCGGCAACACGACGATCGTGTCGCCGAGCTTCACTTCGCCCGATTCGACCCGGCCCATGTAGCCGCGGAAATCGTCGGCCCGGCTGCCGTCCTGGCGCGCGACCCACTGCACTGGAAAGCGCAGCGCCTCGCCGCTCGCGGTTTCGACCGGCAGCGCTTCGAGCACGTCGAGCAGCGGCTCGCCCGCGTACCACGGCATGCGCTCGCTCGCCGTGACGATGTTGTCGCCCTTCAGCGCCGACACCGGCACGAAGCGCACGTCCTGCAGACCGAGGTGACGCGCGAGCTCGACGTACGCGTCGCGGATCTCGTTGAAGCGCGCTTCGCTGTAGTCGACGAGGTCCATCTTGTTGATCGCCACGATCACGTGCTGCAGACCGAGCAGCTTGACGATCGCGCTATGACGCTTGGTTTGCGGCAGCAGTTGCGCGACGCCGTTGTCGAACGTCACGCGCGTCGCGTCGACGAGAATGATCGCCGCATGCGCGGTCGACGCGCCCGTCACCATGTTGCGCGTGTACTGCTCATGGCCCGGCGTATCGGCGATGATGAACTTACGCCTGGCGGTGGCGAAGTAGCGGTAGGCGACGTCGATCGTGATGCCCTGCTCGCGCTCGGCTTCGAGGCCGTCGGTCAACAGCGACAGATCGATTTCATCGCCGACGGTGCGCTTGTTCTTCGCGCGCGACAGCGCCGAGAGCTGGTCGCTCAATACCGCCTTGCTGTCGTACAGCAGGCGGCCGATCAGCGTGCTCTTGCCGTCGTCGACGCTGCCCGCGGTGATGAAACGCAGCACGCCGAGGTCTTCTGGTTGATGAATACTGCTCATGGTTGCATTGCCCTAGTCGTGTGCTTAGAAATAACCCTGCTTCTTGCGCTGCTCCATCGCCGCTTCCGACACCTGGTCGTCCATCCGCGTCGCGCCGCGTTCCGTGATTTCGGTGACGGCCGTCTCGGCGATGATCTTTTCGATGACGTCCGCGTCGCTTTCGACCGGGCACGTGCAGCTGATGTCGCCGACCGTGCGGAAACGCACGAGCGCCTGTTCGCTCGTCTCACCTTCGCGCATCGGCGTGAGCGGCGTGACCGGCACGAGCAGGCCGTTGCGGCGCACGATCTCGCGCTGGTGCGCGTAGTAGATCGACGGCAGTTCGAGCTGTTCACGCGCGATGTACTGCCACACGTCGAGCTCGGTCCAGTTCGAGATCGGGAACACGCGCATGTGTTCGCCGTTGTGCAGACGCGCGTTGTACAGGCTCCACAGTTCCGGGCGCTGCGCCTTCGGGTCCCACTGGCCGAATTCGTCACGGAACGAGAAGATGCGCTCTTTCGCGCGGGCCTTTTCCTCGTCGCGGCGCGCGCCGCCGATCATCGCGGTATAGCCGTACTGCTCGATGGTTTCGAGCAGCGTCACCGCCTGCGCGGCATTGCGCGAATCCGTTTCGCGACGCAGACGCACGGTGCCGCGCTTGATCGAATCTTCAACATGGCCGACCACCAGTTCAGCACCGATCTCTTGCGCGCGACGATCGCGGAAGTCGATCACTTCGTCGTAGTTGTGGCCCGTGTCGATATGCACGAGCGGGAACGGTAGCTGCGTTTTGCGGTTCGCGCCGAGGCCGAACGCCTTCAGCGCGAGCGCGAGCACCACGACCGAGTCCTTGCCGCCCGAAAACAGCAGCGCCGGCTTGCTGCATTCGGCAACCAGTTCGCGCAGGATGTGAATCGACTCGGCTTCGAGCCAATCGAGGTGATCCATCCGGTTGACCGTGTTGGCAAGCGGAGCGTTGACAGAGGAATCGAGCGTGGTGCTCATAGCGGGTCCTTCGTTGGTTCGCCCGGCAAGCGCTGCTCGCACGGGCGAAAATATTCAGATCGGTTTCGGCAGTAATGCGCCGCAAGCTCGGTACGCGGCGCTCAGGCCGACGCGTTTTCGTTGCGCTCGACCGCAATCGGAGTAATCGCCGTGATATGCAAGCCGCATTCCTTCGTATCGCGCGACTCCCACCACCAGCGCCCCGCCCGGCTGTCTTCGCCGGGGCGGATCGCACGCGTACACGGCTCGCAGCCGATGCTCGGATAACCGCGCGCATGCAGCGGATTGACCGGCACGTCGAACGCACTAAGATAATCCCAGACTTCGGCTTCGGTCCAGTCCGCGAGTGGATTGAACTTGGCGATGTTGCGCGCGTCGTCGTGCTCTTCCTGGTGCAGCTCGGCACGCGTGACCGATTGCTCGCGACGCTGCCCGGTCACCCAGGCGCTGACCTCGGCAAGCGCGCGATTGAGCGGCTCGACCTTGCGGATCTCGCAGCAGCGCTTGCGCAGCTCGACGCTTTCATAGAATGCGTTCAGACCGTGCCCGTTCACATACTGCTCGACCGCGGCCGCCTGCGGATGAAACTGCTCGATGTCGTAGCCGTAGCGCTCTTTCACGCGGTCGAGCATGCCGAGCGTTTCCGCATGCAGACGCCCCGTGTTCAGCGAAAAGATGCCGATCTTCACGCCGCGCGACAGGATCGCATGCGTGAGCAGCATGTCTTCGGCCGCGAGGCTGCTCGCGAGCTTCACGTTCGCGTGACGCGCGGCGATCGAGTCGAGCAGCGCGTCGAGACGCTCGACCTTCGCTGCGAGCTCCGGGCTCAACGATTGCGCGGTGCTCATGCCGGGACCTTGGCGGCGCCAGCCTGCGCGGCACGGCGGCGGAACAGCGGCGACGTGTCCACGGCGCCCTGGTACTGCACGCTAAAGTCGTCGAACGCTTTCAACGCGTCGTTGATGTCCTTGTCGGCGCGCAGTGCATACGCGTCGAAGCCGCAGCGGAACATGAACGTGATCTGGTCGCGCAGCACGTCGCCGATCGCGCGCAGTTCGCCCTTGTAGCCATAGCGCTCGCGCAGCAGACGGCCGATGCTGTAGCCACGGCCGTCGCGGAACACCGGGAAGTCCACGGCGATCAGGGCGAGCTTGTCGAAGTCGCCGACGAGGTCCGCAGGTTCGTTATCCGGCGCGAGCCACACGCCGATGTCGGCGGCTTGACGCGCGGCCACGAGCGCTTCACGCGCGGCCTGCCACAGCGCCAGCGGCACGATGACCTTGCCGGCCGGCAGTTCGGCCACTGTCGGCAAAGCGCCGTCTTCCGCGGCACGCACGACGCTCCAGTCGTCGTTGACGATCGCGCGGTTCTTGATGATTGAAGCCATCTGTTCAGTATCCTTTCGCGGTTACGCGTGAGCCGGTTGACGCGCGGCGTACACGCGC
Organism: Paraburkholderia sp. CI2; assembly: GCF_014201055.1. Lineage (NCBI taxonomy): Bacteria > Pseudomonadati > Pseudomonadota > Betaproteobacteria > Burkholderiales > Burkholderiaceae > Paraburkholderia > Paraburkholderia sp. CI2. The sequence continues at coordinate 122,046 of NZ_JACHDL010000004.1, read as the reverse complement.
TCCTTGAACGGCGCGATGCCGATGCGGGTGTACGTATCGATGAAACGCTCGCCTTCCTGGCGGTTTTCCACGAACGTATCGATCACCTTCGTCATCACGTCGGGCATTTCCTCGGCCGAGAACGACGGGCCGATCACACGGCCAAGGTGAGCGCCGGTCGCGCCGGTGCCCTGCTCGCCGCCGAGCGTCACCTGGTACCACTCGGAGCCGTCCTTGTCGACGCCCAGAATGCCGATGTTGCCGACGTGATGGTGACCGCACGCGTTGATGCAGCCCGAGATGTTCAGCGACAAGTCGCCGAGGTCGTGCACGTAGTCGAGATCGTTGAAACGTTCCTGGATCGCGAGCGCGATCGGAATCGACTTCGCATTCGCGAGCGAGCAGAAGTCACCGCCCGGGCACGAGATGATGTCGGTCAACAAGCCGATGTTCGGCGTCGCGAAACCCTGCGCCTTGGCCTTTTCCCACAGCGCGAACAGGTCGCGCTTCTTGACGTCGGCGAGGATCAGGTTCTGTTCGTGCGACACGCGGACCTTGCCGAACGAGTATTCGTCGGCCCAGTCGGCGACCGCGTCCATCTGCACGTCCGTCGCGTCGCCCGGCGCAACCGTGGTCGGCTTCAGCGACAGCGTGACCGACGCGTAGCCCGCCACCTTGTGCGGACGCACGTTACGCTCGACCCAGCGCGCGAACGCGCGGTTTTCCAGCAGATGCTTTTCGAACGACGTGTCGGTGTCCGGCAGCTTGTCGTAAGCGGGCGGCGCGAAGTATTGCGTCACGCGATCCACTTCGGCCTGGGTGAGCGTCGACGGACCGTCCTTCAGGTGCTGCCACTCTTCTTCGACCTGCGCGGCGAACTTCTCCGGCGACAGCGCCTTCACCAGAATCTTGATACGCGCCTTGTACATGTTGTCGCGGCGGCCGTAGCGGTTGTACACACGCAGCACGGCTTCGCAGTAGGTCAGCAGGTGCTGCCACGGCAGATCGCGGCGGATCACCGCGCCGACGATCGGCGTGCGGCCCAGACCACCACCGGCGAGGATGTCGGCCACCAGTTCGCCCTGTTCGTTCTTGCGCAGATACACGCCCATGTCGTGGATCTGCACAGCCGCGCGGTCTTCCTTCGAACCCGACACGGCGATCTTGAACTTGCGCGGCAGCCACGCGAATTCGGGGTGGAACGTCGACCATTGACGCAGGATTTCGGCCCACGGACGCGGATCGACGACTTCGTCGGGCGCGACGCCGGCGAATTGATCGGCGGTGATGTTGCGAATGCAGTTGCCCGAGGTCTGAATGCCGTGCATCTGCACCGAGGCGAGCTTGCGCAGGATTTCCGGCGTTTCTTCGAGCTTGATCCAGTTGTACTGGATGTTCGAACGCGTCGAGAAATGGCCGTAGCCGCGGTCGTGTTCGCGCGCGATCTGCGCGAGCACGCGCATCTGGTCGCTGCGCAAGTTGCCGTACGGAATCGCGATGCGGTGCATGTACGCGTGGCGCTGGTAATACAGACCGTTCTGCAGGCGCAGCGGACGGAATTCCTCTTCGCTCAATTCGCCCGACAAGCGGCGGCGAACCTGATCGGCGTACTGCGCGACCCGTTCATCGACGATGGTCTGGTCGTACTGATCGTATTGGTACATTCGGGGGCCCCAATTTTTTCGAAACTTGCGTGACACGCGACCGTCCGGATCGGCCGCGGCTTGAATACCGGCTTTGTCAGCTATCGCAAGCGAACGTTTAGACCCATCGCTCATTTGCTTATAACAAATACAGATATCCATATTGAAAAAGATGGACAGATCGTAATAAACTCGCCTTATATTTCAAACGACTAAAAAATTCTTTTTATATGCGGCGAGGTTATATATGAACCTGCACCAATTCCGCTTCGTCCGCGAGGCTGTGCGGCAGAACTTCAACCTCACCGAAGCGGCCAAGGCGCTGTTTACGAGCCAGCCGGGCGTCTCGAAGGCGATCATCGAGCTGGAGGACGAACTTGGCGTCGAAATCTTTACCCGCCACGGCAAGCGCGTGCGCTCGCTGACCGAGCCGGGCCGCATCATATTGGAGTCGGTCGAAAAAATCCTGCAGGAAGTGGAAAGCCTGAAGCGGGTCGGCAAGGACTTCGCGGCGCAGGATCAGGGCAACCTGACGATCGCCGCGACCCACACGCAGGCGCGCTACTCGCTGCCCGCGGCGATCGCCGAGTTCAAGAAGCGCTTTCCGAAGGTTCACCTTTCAATTCTGCAAGGCAGCCCGACCCAGGTCGCCGAAATGGTGCTGCACGACCAGGCCGACCTCGCGATCGCGACCGAGGCGATCTCGAACTACAAGGATCTGGTGTCGCTGCCCTGCTTCCAGTGGCACCACGTCGCGGTGCTGCAGCCCGACCATCCGCTGCTCGAGCGCAAGCTGCTATCGCTCGACGACCTGACCCAGTACCCGCTGATTACGTACGACAACGCGTTCGCCGGCCGCACCAAGATCAACGAGGCGTTCCGCCTGCGCGGGCTGCATCCGGACATCGTGCTCGAGGCGATCGACGCCGACGTGATCAAGACCTACGTCGAGCTGGGCCTCGGCGTCGGCATCATGGCCGACATCGCGTTCAACGCCGAGCGCGACCGCCATTTGCGCGCGATGCCGGTCGGCCATCTGTTCGGCAGCAACGTGACGCGCGTCGCGCTGAAACAGGGCGCGTATCTGCGCAGCTACGTGTACACGCTCGTCGAGCTGCTGTCGCCGAGCCTGAGCCGCAAGCTGATCGAGCAGGCGCTGAAGGGCGAACACGAAACCTATGAGCTTTGAACCGCTTCCATACCGCTCTCTCGCTACGGAGACCTTCCGATGAAGTTGCATAACAATAAAGTGCGCAACACCCTGCGCGGCCTCGCGGCCGCGGCGCTGCTCGTCGCCGGCGCGGCGCACGCCGACCTGAAAGTCGGCATCGATCTGTCATACACCGGACCGGCCGCCGTGATCGGCATCACGAGCAAGAACGCGATGCTGATGTGGCCGCAGACGATCGCCGGCCAGAAAGCCGACTACATCTTCCTCGACGACGCGTCCGACCCCGGCAACGCCGTGCGCAACATCCGCAAGCTGATCGACGAGGACCACGTCGACGTGGTCGTCGGCCCGAACATCACGCCGGCCGCGATGGCCGCGCTCGATCCGGTCGCCGACAGCCAGACGCCGATGATCACGCTGATCGGCTCGGCGATCGTCGTCGAGCCGCAGGAAGGCAAAAAGATCTGGGCCTACAAGATGGCGCAGACCGATAGCGCGATGGCCGACGTGATGACGCGCTACATGTCGAACCACGACGTGAAGACGGTCGGTTTCATCGGTTTCGCGGATGGCTACGGCGAAAGCTGGCTCAACGAGTTCAGCAAGTTCGCTGCGCTGCGCCATATCCGGCTGGTCGCGACCGAGCGCTACAACCGCACCGACGCGAGCGTGACCGGCCAGATCCTGAAGCTGATGGCCGCGAAGCCCGACGCGATCCTGATCGCCGGCGCGGGCACCCCGACGGTACTGCCGCAGCGCACGCTGATCGAGCGCGGCTACAAGGGCCCGATCTATCAGACGCATGGCATCGCGACGCCGGAGTTCATCAAGCTCGGCGGTAAAGACGTGGAAGGCACGCTGTTCCCGACGCAACCGGTCGTCGTCGCGCGCACGCTGCCGGCCGATCATCCGTCGAAGAAGGCGGCGCTCGCGTTCGTCGACGCGTACGAGGCGAAGTACGGCCCCGGCAGCGTCACGCAGTTCGCGGGCGACGCGGCGGGCGTGTACCCGCGCCTGCAGGACGCCGTCGCGCGCGCGTTGAAGACCGCGCAGCCGGGTACGCCGGCGTTTCGCGTCGCATTGCGCGACGAGCTCGAACACGCGCATGAGCTGGTGGTGCCGAACGGGGTCGTCAATACGAGCCCGAAGGATCACGTCGGTCTCGATCAGCGGGCGAGCGTGATGGGCACCATCAAGAATGGCAAGTTTGTTTACCTGAGCCAGTAATCTGGCATCGGGGCGCCGATCAGGCGCCCCTGACGGCGGCTTCGCGAATGTGCAAGCCGCCGTTCGTTCAGCGGGCACCCCATCCGCTTTCTTTCGCCTTTCGGTAGAACTTCCCTCACAGCGCGTCCGCACGATCGGCCACACCGCGCCAGCGAACGCCTACACTGCATGGATCCGCTTCTCCGTTGGCGCATTGCACGCATGCGACGCATGCTGCGTCACGGTCAACGCGTTGCCCGTCCGGCAGACCTGATCACGCGAACGCTGCCGGAGCACAACATCCGCACGGGAGGCATGATGGCCACCGCTTCGATCACAGAGAACGCCAGCGCTGGCATCGTCACCGTTGCAAGCACCCATGCGGGCGACGCGACCGCCGAGCGTCTTCAAACCTTGATTCTGGAGCGAGGGCTGACGGTTTTCGCGTGCATCGATTTCAGCGGTGACGCTGGGCGCGAGGGACTGGCGATGCCGTTCAGCCGGCTCCTGATCTTCGGCAATCCCAAAGCCGGTACACCGTTGATGCAACTCGCGCCGACCGCCGCGCTCGATCTTCCTTTGAAGGTGCTTGTCTGGGAGGACGCGGACGGCCGTGCGTGGCTATCCTTCAACTCGACGGCCTATCTTCGTGAGCGGCATGGTCTGCCGGACGATTTGATGAAGCCGGTGAGCGGTGTGGCCGCCCTCGTCGATGCGGCCGCGCGGTAACGCGTCGAACCAAGGAGACCGCCATGTCCATGCACGCTCTGGTCCTCAGCCAATACAACGGCCAGCTCGATTACACGCCGCTGCCCCGCCCGGAACCCGCTGCCGGCCAGGTCCTGGTGCGCGTCGCCGCGAGCGGCCTCAATCCGCTCGACATCAAGATTCGCGCGGGCGAGGCCGCGCACGCGCAACACCCGTTGCCGCTCGTCCTCGGTATCGACCTCGCGGGCACGGTGGAGGCGCTCGGCGATGGCGTCGGCGGGTTCGCTGTCGGCGACAACGTGTATGGCATGACCGGCGGCGTCGGCGGCATCCAGGGGTCACTCGCCGAGTACGCTGCGGTCGATGCCGCCCTGCTCGCCCATGCGCCGCGCAATCTGTCGCTGCGCGAGGCCGCCGCGTTGCCGCTCGCGTTCATCACGTCGTATGCGGGTATCGTCGATCGCGCGCATCTGCAAGGCGGAACCAAAGTGCTGGTCCAGGGTGGCGCCGGAGGGGTCGGCCACATTGCCGTGCAACTGGCGCGCGCGCTCGGCGCCGACGTCTATGCAACCGCGAGCGCACACAATGCCGAGCTGGTGCGGCGGCTCGGCGCGACACCGATCGACTACCGCGCGCAGACGGTCGAACAGTATGTGGCGATTTTGACCGATGGCGAAGGCTTCGATCTGGTCGTCGATACGGTAGGGGGGGCCTCGCTCGATGCGTCGTTCGCCGCGGTCCGGCATTTTGGGCACGTGGTCAGTGCGCTTGGCTGGGGGACGCATGCGCTTGCGCCGCTGTCGTTTCGTGAAGCCAGCTATTCAGGGATCTTCACGCTGTATCCGTTGCTGACCGGTCGATATCGCGCGCACCTCGGCGAGATGATGCGCGAAGCGACGCGGCTCGTGGAAAGCGGCGCGCTCGCGCCCGTGGTCGATCAGACACGGTTCGATTTGCGCAGCGCGGACGAGGCCTATCAGCTCGTCGGCAGTGGGACTGGACGTGTGAAGGTGGTGGTCGACGTGGATACCGCGCAACGCTGACCCGGTCATGAACAACCCGTCGAAATCAGCGCAGTCATCCGACTCAGGTATGCTGGGCCCTTTGTAACCGCTTCCGTTCAAGGGGAGACCATGCGGCGCGTTGTATTCAATCAGAAAGGTGGCGTAGGCAAATCGACCATCGTCTGCAACCTGGCGGCCATCAGCGCGAGCGAAGGGCTGCGCACGCTGGTGATCGACCTCGATGCCCAGGCGAATTCGACCCAGTACCTGCTCGGCCCGCAGGCGAGCGAAGTCCACCCCACCGTCGCGGGCTTCTTCGAAACCGCGCTCGGCTTCAGCTTCAAACCCGTGGAAGCGACCTCGTTCATCCATCCGACGCGCTTCGAGAATCTCGACGTGATGCCCGCCCATCCGGACCTCGACACGCTGCACGGCAAGCTCGAATCGCGCTACAAGATCTACAAGCTGCGCGACGCGCTGAACGAACTCGACATGTACGACGCGATTTACATCGACACGCCGCCCGCGCTGAACTTCTACACGCGCTCGGCGCTGATCGCCGTCGAGCGTTGTCTGATTCCGTTCGACTGCGACGACTTCTCGCGTCGCGCGCTCTACACGCTGCTCGAAAACGTCAAGGAGATCCAGCAGGATCACAACGACGCGCTGCAGGTGGAGGGCATCGTCATCAACCAGTTCCAGCCTCGCGCGAGCCTGCCGCAAAAGCTCGTCGACGAACTGATCGGCGAAGGCTTGCCGGTGCTCGGGTCGCGCTTGTCATCGTCGGTGAAGATCCGCGAGTCGCATCAGCTGGCGACGCCCGTCATTCATCTCGATCCGGGACATAAGCTCGCGCAGGAGTATCGGGCGTTGCATCGGGAGTTGAGCGAGCACGCCGGAGCGACGCGTTGCGCTGCCAGCAAGCGATGATCTTGCCGTCGCTGAGCGGGTCGTGGTTCATCGCGTGTTTTCGTCCGTAGTCCCCAACCGCATACCGTCGGCAAAATTGTTAAAGTAACGCTCTCGTCAATCAGCCGCCGCAGTCCCCATCATGCGCACCACCCGAGCCATCCACGCCGTCGAGCGCCTGAAAACGCGCAGCGGCAACCCGCGCTTCGCCGCGATCAGTCTGTCCGGCGGCCTGTTCTATCTGGTCGACAAATCGAGCGGAGTCGACCAGAAAGTGTCCGACCCGCTGACGCTCGACGACTTCGTCAAGTTCGTCGACGCGTACGGCCCGCAGAAGCCGCGCAAGGCCAGCAAGCTCGATATCGCGTTCGAAGCGCAGATCAAGAAAAGCAAGGGCGGTTGACGCTTCGGCAGCTTCGTCGACCTGGCGTTTTGTTGCAACGCTTCATGCCCCTTCCATCTGCACCCACCGCCCATCCGCCGTACTGCTTTTCAGCACCGCGTCGATAAACCGCAAACCGTCGACGCCATCATCGACCGTCGTCAACAGCAGGCTCTCGGCTGGCGGCGCGCGACCATCGTTCAACGCATCGATCTGCAACGCCGCATCCTGGTACAACTGCGCGAACGCTTCCAGATAGCCTTCCGGATGCCCGGCCGGCACACGGGTCGCATGCGCGGCAACCTGACTATTCACCCGAGCGCGCGTCAATCGTTCGGCAGCGCCGCCCAACGGCGTGAACCACAAGGCGTTCGGCTCCTCCTGATCGAACGCGAGTCCCGCCTTCGTGCCATACACGCGCAAGCGCAGCGCGTTCTCCGCGCCGCTCGCCACCTGGCTCGCCCACAACATGCCGCGCGCGCCGTTCGCATAACGCAGCATCGCCTGCACGTGATCGTCGACACGACGCCCCGGTACGAACGTGTGCAACTCGGCCGACAGCGCGCGCGGCATCATCCCCGTCACGAAAGCGGCCAGTTGATACGCGTGCGTGCCGATATCGCCGAGGCACCCGGCCGGCCCCGCCAACGCCGGATCGGTGCGCCAGCCCGCCTGCCTGTTCGCGCCGCCTGTTTCGACCGGCTCGGCGAGCCAGTCCTGCGCATACTCGACCTGCACGACGCGAATCTCGCCCAGTTCGCCACGTTCGACCAGCTCGCGCGCATGCCGCACGAGCGGGTAGCCCGAATAGGTATGCGTCAACGCAAACAGCCGCTTTTTTGACTGCGCGAGCTTCGCGAGCGCTTCGCCTTCGGCGAGCGAAACCGCGAGCGGCTTGTCGCAGATCACGTGGATGCCGGCTTCGAGAAACGCCGTCGCGACCGGCGCGTGCAGATGATTCGGCGTGACGATCGCGACCGCGTCGATACCGTCCTCGCGCGCGGCCTCGGCGCGCGCCATCTCGCGCCAATCCGCGTAGCTGCGCGCGATGCCCGCTTCGACGGCGCTCGCCCGCGCGCGCTCGGAATCGGACGACAACGCGCCCGCCACCAGTTCGAAACGATCGTCGAGCCGCGCGGCGATCCGATGCACGGCGCCGATGAACGCGCCCTGCCCGCCGCCGACCATCCCCAGCCTGAACCTTCTTCGCTGCATTGTTTGCGCTCCCATGTGTTGCGTCGGCTGTCACCGCCCGGCCGTCAGATGCCGAGCACGCTTTTTAACTGTGCGGTATCGACACCGCTTCCCGCGAAGTCATCGAACGCACGCTCGGCCACGCGGATGATGTGCCGGCGAATGAACTCCGCGCCTTCGCGCGCCCCGTCGTGCGGATGCTTCAATGCGCATTCCCATTCGAGCACGGCCCAGCCCGGAAAATCGAACTGCGCCATCTTCGAGAAAATCGCGCCGAAGTCGATCTGCCCATCGCCGAGCGAGCGAAACCGCCCCGCGCGTTCGACCCAGCCGCTGTAGCCGCCGTACACGCCCTGCTTGCCGGTCGGACGAAACTCCGCGTCCTTCACATGAAACGCCTTGATGCGCTCGTGGTAGATATCGATGAACGCGAGATAGTCGAGCTGTTGCAGCACGAAGTGGCTCGGGTCGTACAGGATGTTCGCGCGCGGATGCTGATCGACCGCCGCGAGAAAGCGCTCGAACGTCACGCCGTCGTGCAGGTCTTCGCCCGGATGCAGTTCGTAGCAGACATCGACGCCGGCCGCGTCGAACGCATCGAGAATCGGCGTCCAGCGGCGCGCGAGCTCTTCGAACGCGGCTTCGACGAGACCGGCCGGCCGCTGCGGCCACGGGTACAGATACGGCCACGCGAGCGCGCCCGAAAACGACACGTGCGTGCTCAGGCCCAAACGACGCGACGCCTGCGCCGCGAGCTTCATCTGCGCGATCGCCCATTCGGTGCGCGCCGCCGGATTGCCGCGCACCTGCGGCGCGGCGAAGCCGTCGAACAGCGTGTCGTAAGCCGGATGCACGGCGACCAGTTGCCCTTGCAGATGGGTCGATAGTTCGGTGATCGCGACGCCCGCGTTGTCGGCGCTCTCGCGCAGTTCGTCGCAATACGCGTCGCTCGCGGCCGCCTTGTCGAGATCGATCAGGCGCGAGTCGCACGGCACCTGGATGCCCTTGAAGCCGAGACCCGCGGCCCAATCCGCGAGATGCCCGAGGTTGTCGAACGGCACGTCGTCGCCCACGAACTGCGCGAGAAAAATCGCCGGCCCTTTGATGGTTTTCATCGTACGGTTCCTCGAACTTTGCGCGCGGGCCGCGCCCGCGCGTGCTAGACGATGCCCGGCGCGCCGCTCAGAACGGCGAGTCGGGGAAATAGAACTGCTGGGCGTTTTCCTTCGTGATCAGCACGGACGGAATGATCGTGGTGGCCGGCAGCTTGTCGCCCTTCAGCCGCGCTTCGGCCGTCAGCTTGATCGCGTCGTAGATGAATTTCGGCGAGTACGACACGTCGGCCTTGATCATCGGCGCGCCGTCCATCACGTTCTTCACCATGCCCTTCGAGCCCGCGCCGCCGAACACGATCTTGATGTCGCTGCGCTTCGCCTGATCGATCGCCTTCAGCACGCCGACCGCCATGTCGTCGTCGGCGGCCCATACGGCGTCGATGTGCTTGAAGCGCGTCAGGTAGTCCTGCATCACCTTGAACGCGTCGTCGCGATTCCAGTTCGCGTATTTCGCGTCGAGAATCTTGATGTCCGGATAGTTTTTCATCACGCCGGTGAAGGCGGTCCAGCGCTCGTTGTCGAGCGTGGTCGGAATGCCGCGCAGCGCGACGACGTTGCCCTTGCCATCAAGTGCCTTTGCCAGGTACTCGGCCGGAATCTTGCCGAACGCGGTGTTGTCGCCGGCCACGTAGGCGTCCTGCGCGCTCGTGTTCGTCAGGCCGCGATCGACCACCGTCACGTACACGCCTTTCTTCTTCACCTGCTCGACCGGCTGTGTCAGCGTCGCCGATTCGTACGGGAAGATCACGAGCGCGTTGATCTTGTTGACCGTCACGAGATCCTGCAACTGGTTCGCCTGCTCGGGCGCGTTGGCGGCCGTTTTCACGATCACTTTCAGATCGGGATGCGCCTTCTCGAGATCCGCCTTCGCCTTGTTCGCCCACCAGACGATGCCGCCGGTGAAGCCGTGATCGGCCGTCGGAATCGCGACGCCCAGCGTGACCTTGTCGTCGGCGCGCGCCGCGCCGCTCGTGCCCAGTATCCCCAACGCCAGCACGCCGGCGCCGATCGCTCGAATGACTTGCTTCATGGTGTGTGTCTCCAATCATGAGGCGTTCGCTCGCCCCGATTTTTCGGACCTGCCGTTGGTTTACCGCGCCTGCTTTGCTACGCCTGCTTCGCTGCGATTTGTTCAGCGCGCTTTTTTCACTGCGCTCGCGCCGCCTGGAAGTGCGCGGCTAGCGCCGCCCACGCTGCACGAACGCGACGAAAATAATCACGACGCCCTGCACCGCCGCGTTCAGATACACGCTGATGATGCTGGTCAGGTTCAGGATGTTCGCGATCACCGACAGCAGGATCGCGCCGATCACGGTGCCGATCACGCGTCCCTCGCCGCCCTTGAGCGCGGTGCCGCCGACCACCACCGACGCAATCGCTTCGAGCTCCCACAACAGGCCCGTGGTCGGCGTGGCGGAGCCGAGGCGCGGCACGTAGAGCACGGTGGCCACGCCCACGCAAATCCCCAGCAGCACATAAGTGACGATCTTCACCGTATCGACGCGAATCGCCGCATAACGCGCGACCTGTTCGTTCGAACCGATCGCCTGCACGTGCCGGCCGAACGCGGTGCGATTGAGGATCAGCGCGCCGCCGGCCGCGACCACGAGAAACACCCAGATCGGCACCGGCACGCCGAACAGGCTCGCGTAGTAGACGGGACCGTAGAGGTCCGATAGCGAATCATTGAGCGTCAGCGCGCCGCCATCGGCGAGCCATGTCAGCACCGCGCGAAAAATCCCGAGCGTGCCCAGGGTGACGATGAACGGCTCGATGCGCCCTTTGGTGATCAACAGCCCATGCGCGCAGCCGAACAGCGCGCCGAGCACGAACGCCGCGACGATGCCGATCGTCACGATCACGAGCGGCGGCAACGCATGACCGGCGGCGCCCGCCGCGAGCCCGTTCATCAGCCAGATCATGATGCCCGCGATCAGCGCGGCCATCGAGCCGACCGACAGATCGATGCCGCCCGAGATGATCACGAAGGTCATGCCGACCGCGATGATGCCGATGAACGACGTGCGCGTGAGCACGTTCATCAGGTTGTCGAGCGTCGCGAAGTCGCGATTGAGCAGCGTGCCGACGATGCACAGCACGATCAGCCCGGCGAGCGGCCCGAGCGTGTAGAGCCGCTGCGCGACGCGCAGCGCGCGCCGTGATTGCACGGCTTCAGTGGGTGCCGGTCGCATGAGCGATCAACTCCTCTTCAGTCAGATGCTCGAGCGTCAGCGTCGCTTGCAGATGTCCCGCGCGCATGACGGCGACGCGATGGCACAAGCCGATCAGCTCGACCAGTTCGGATGAAATGACGATCACCGCGCGGCCCTGCGCGGCGAGACGATGAATCAGGAAGTAGATGTCGCGCTTCGCGCCGACGTCGACGCCGCGCGTCGGCTCGTCGAGCACGATCACGTTCGGGTCGGGCTGCAGGAACTTCGCGAGCGCGAGCTTCTGCTGGTTGCCGCCCGACAGCATGCGCGCGCGGCTCGACAGGTCGCCGGTACGAATGCCGAATTCGCCGACGGCCTTCTGCAAGGCCGCGCGCCCCGCTTTGATGTCGAGCAGCGGATGCGCGTAGCGTTCGAGCGTCATCAGCGTGACGTTGTCCTGCAGGCTCAGGTCGACGTGCAGACCCTTGCCCTTACGGTCCTCGCTCAGATACGTGAGACCGTGGCGCATCGCGTCGCGCGGGTTCTTCAGATCGACTGCCCGGCCGGCGATTTCAATCGTGCCGCCCGTGCGTTTGCGCAAGCCGATGATCGCCTCGAACGCCTCGGTGCGGCCCGCGCCGACGAGGCCCGCGAAGCCGAGCACTTCGCCCGCGCGCACCTCGAAGCTCAGATCCTCGACCCAGTCGGGCACCGTCAGGCCGTTCACACGCAACGCGATCGGCGTGTCGGCGGGCACCGTCTGCTTGTCGGGGAACATGTCGGACACGTCGCGCCCGACCATCAGGTTCGCCATCTGCTGACGCGCGAGCCCCGCGGTTTCACCGCGCGCGACGAAGCGGCCATCGCGCATCACGATCACTTCGTCGGTGATGCGCTCCACTTCATCGAGCTTGTGCGAGATGTAGACGATCGTCACGCCATCGGCCTTGAGCTTCAGCATCAGCGCGAAGAGCCGTTCGGTCTCGGCGGGCGTCAGCGTCGCGGTCGGCTCGTCCATGATCAGGAGACGCGCGCGGCGCGACAGCGCCTTCGCGATCTCGACCATCTGCTTTTCCGCGACGATCAGCTCGCGCACCTTCGTGTCCGGCGCGCGCTCGAGCCCGACCTGCGCGAGATAGCGCGCGGCGTCGCTGCGCATCGCGGCATCGTCGACTAACCAGCCGCGGCGCTTCTCGTGACCGAGGTACATGTTCTGCGCGATCGTCAGATGCTCGGCGAGGTTGAACTCCTGGTGGATCAGCACGATGCCCTGCGCCTCGGCGTCGCGTGAGCCGGCGAAGCGCTGCGCGTGGCCGTCGACCAGTACGCTGCCTGAGGTTGCCGTTTCATAGCCGGCGAGGATTTTCATCAGCGTCGACTTGCCCGCGCCGTTCTCGCCGAGCAGGCCGTAGATGCGGCCGGGTGCGAGTTCGAAGCTCACGCCGTGCAGCACGCGCACGGGCCCGAAGTCCTTGCGGATGTCGTCGAAACGGATCGCGAGGCTCATGGCTCACGCACTCCCACGGATCACGAGGCGATGCGGCAGCAGCACGCCCGGCACGTTGGCCTGCGGATTCGCGAGGCGTTGCAGCAGCAGACGCGCGGCGGTCTCGCCGAGCTCGCGCATCGGCTGCGCGATCGTCGTGAGCGGCGGATCGATCTGCGCGGCGAGCGAGATGTCGTCGAAGCCGGCCACGGCGACGTCGTCGGGCACGCGCTTGCCGACGCTGCGCAAGCCGTGGATCACGCCGATCGCGAGCGTGTCCGACACCGCGAAAATCGCGCTCGGCGCATCGGGCTGCCGCATCAACGCAGCCGCGGCCGACGCACCCGCCTCGTAATCGAGGCTGTTCAGATTCATGCGCCAGCGCGGGTCGGGCGCGATGCCCGCGTCACTCAAGGCGTCGAGGTAGCCCTGCTGACGCTGGCGCGCATACAGATAGTCGACGTCGGAATTGATCAAGCCGATGCGCCGGTGGCCGCGCGTGAGCAGGTGGCGCACGGCGTCGCCCGCCGCGCGGTAGTTGTCGATGCCGACGTACGGCACGCCCATCTGCGGATCGAACTCGCAGCACGCGACCCACGGCAGCGCCTGCGACGCTTCGCCGAGCGCCTGCTGGATCGTCGCCGGATCGAGGCAGATCGCGCCGTCCGCGCGGCGCCGCCGCAGCATGTCGAAGTAGCTGCGCTCACGCCCCGGGTCCGCGCCGGTGTCGCATAGCAGCATGAAATAGCCGTGCTGACGCGCGACGCTGTCGATACCGCGCACGATCTCCGCGTAAAACGGATTGCCGAAGTCCGGCACCATCGTCAGCAGCAGGCGGCTTTCGGCGGTGCGCAGATTGCGCGCAAGTTCGTTGACGCGGTAGCCGCTCGCGTCGATCGCGGCGAGCACCCTGTCGCGGGTAGCGGTCCGCACGTTCTCGTGGCCGTTCAGCACGCGCGACACCGTCGCGACTGACACGCCCGCCTGCTCGGCCACGCCGGCGATCGACGGCCCGTCGGCCGCGCGCGGCGAGCGCCTCTGCGACTGAGGTTGCGGTCGACTGCTCGCGCCGGACACCACGGCCGGCGACGATCGGGACGGCGTTCGGGACACACGACCTCGCAGCAAAAATGTAATCGATTACATTTTGTGGCGATGGCGATGCGAATCGCAAGGACGGATCGCTAGGGATTAACACGGGGGCCGCCCGGCCTGGCGCTTGCCCGCGAGCGGCCGGCGCGAGTCCGCCATTTGGTACAATCCCGCAGTTCCCCTGACGCGGCTTGCGATGCGAATACCTTGCTCCGAAGCCGCGGCCGCCGGCAATCCGCCGGGGCCGGGTCAGGACAAAAGTCTGCGGCAGCCGCCGCCCGCTCGCCAAACCAAAACCGCCGAATCCACCATGAACATCGAGCAAGCGCGTTTCAACATGATCGAACAGCAGATCCGCCCCTGGGAAGTGCTCGACCAGGACGTGCTGAATCTGCTGTCGATCGTCAAACGTGAGAATTTCGTCCCCGCCGCTTACCGCGACCTGGCTTTTGCGGACTTCGAAGTGCCGCTGCCGGCCGGCCAGCACATGCTGGCGCCGCGCATCGAGGCGCGCGTGCTGCAGGAACTTGCGGTGAAGAAGCACGAAAGCGTGCTGGAAATCGGCGCGGGCTCGGGTTACATGGCGGCGCTGCTCGCGCATCGCGCGCAACACGTGTTGACCGTCGACATCGAACCGGAACTGGCCGAGTTCGCGAAGAGCAACCTGATCGCCAACGGCGTGCTGAACGTCGAAGTCGCGACCGGCGACGCCGCGCGCGGCTGGACCGGCGCGGCACCGTACGACGTGATCTGCGTGTCGGGCGGTCTGCCAGTGCTGCCGCAGGAAATCCTCGAACAGCTGAAGGTCGGCGGCCGTCTCGCGGCGTTCGTCGGCAGCGCGCCGGTGATGAAGGCGCAAATCATCACGCGCATCGACGAGAAGCAATACCGCATCTCCGACGTGTTCGAAACCTATGTCGAGCCGCTCGCCAACGCGGTGCAGCCGGCGCGGTTCAGGTTCTAAGCGGCTCTTTTTCGCTGCGCCTGGCGCTGTATTGTTGATCTGGACGGGCGGCGAGCAAGCCGCCGTCCCACGAACTGGATGTCTCGCTGATGCAAAACCTGACCGCTCCCGCACTCGCCGAATGGCTCGCCGATACCTCGCGCCCCGCACCCGTGCTGCTCGACGTACGCGAGCCGTGGGAACTGCAAACGGCGTCGATCGCCGGCATCGTGTCGATTCCGATGCGCGAGATTCCCGCGCGCAGCGAAGAACTCGATGACGACGCGCAGATCGTCTGCATCTGCCATCACGGTGCGCGCAGCGCGCAGGTCGCGATGTTCCTCGAATCGCGCGGACACACCAACGTGTTCAATCTGCAAGGCGGGATCGACGCGTGGTCGCGTCAGGTCGATCCGTCGGTTCCGACTTACTGAGATTCGGCGCGAAGGTAGCGCGTTGAAGCGGCGCAAGGGCTGACGGTCCTTGCGCCGCTTTTCGTTGGCGCTACGCCAGAAATGGTGGCGAACACCCCGCAAGATCGACGGCTTGTGGGGTGTTTTGTTTTTTGTGAGCGAACGTTCAGCCCATCATTGAGCAGGGACTAACGGTTGTTCGTGGACGCCCCTGCCGACCGACGACTATTGCGCACGCTGGCAAAAGCAAGCGGAAATTTTGGGCCGTCGCCCATATACGGACAAGCGATCGCGCGGTGATTATCTGATCGCTGCCGATCCGGGCAGCGCCTTCAAATAGATCGTCGGCACGCCTATGTCCCTGTCAGTATTTGAGATGCACTCGTTGGAAATGTTCTGCCATAGGCCTCTGGGTGCATGTTATGTGATCTGTGACGAGTGGCACTACAAGGCGTGCCTGCGCAAGGCAGCGGACGCCGAGAAGGCCAAAGTAGATACGCGGGAATTTCTCGGTATTGCCGAACTGAACTGTCGCGACTGGGGGGAGGACCGGAAGCTGGTCGAGCGCATCATGAAGCATCGCTGGCTGTGGTTTCATAATGTGCGGGACCGGAACCCCGAGACAGATGGCTGGTGGGTTATCAGTGCGCTTCTCGACGAGGTGCGCAGGGGCTCCCTGCTTGCCATTAAGGGGCGTCGTACCGACCTGTTTTCGCAGTCACACGTCACGCCAATCAGGACTCTCGCGGCGAGGGCAGTCGATCTCACGAACGGCGGACCCATGTTGGTCGGCCCGTATCATCCGGCCACACGGCAAACGGGGTTGACAACCGCACGCGCAGCAATGCATGTCGGTAGCAGCGACGTGGGCGCCCTGCTCGAAGCGGCTGTCGACATGGTCGGTGCGCCGGCCGCTGAGAGTGACGCGGATAGCGCAAATGGCAGCGGCCTGGCCAATGATGGGCTCACCTTAACGCTGCTCGGCGATGCAGAGCCGTTCGAGTATAGGCAGGACGCGGTGAGTGGTGACGCCGCGTATCTGGCCGGTATTGGCAGTCGCGGCGACATGTATGCATGCGACATCATTTCAGCAGAGTGCAAAGGGTCCGTGTTGCGTGAGTTTCCTGGCCAATACCTAAACTCAACACTGGACGATATTCGGAGCGATGCGCAGGACGGGGTAAAAGATGCCCGCAAGGCGCTCAAGCTACTCAACGACGGAAGATTCAAGAAATAGGACGACAGCCATGCCTCATCCACTGTATGACCTGCTCGACAAGCTTGACGATGCCAAAATTCACTATTCCTTAAGCCGACAACGACTGGGTAGCGTGCTTCTTTCCATCACCGTGGTCGGCCAGCGCGTCGAAATTGATGTATTCGGCGATGGGCATATGGAAGTGTCTCGTTTTATTGGCCACGAAGACATCGAGGGTGGGGCGGAATTGATCGACTCAATCATTGCTCTTGGCTAAGCTCGCGCGGCCATCGTGCGTCGTGTAATACATCCCCTTCGCGCTCGCGAGCACCCGCGGCGCGTTCGCTCATGTCGAGCCTCCTTGTTCCGCATCAGTGGCCATCCAGAGTAGGCAGAGCGCACGACATGCACAAAGACGCGGCGTACCGATGCCGCCGATGCACCGCCCATGCACCGCCGATGCCCAGCGCGCGCCAGCGGCGCTTCGCTGGCGGCGAAGTGCGCGTCGTCGCGGCGCGACACGCACCCGAACGAGGCGCGGCGCGCGCGACTGCACCACTTTCGCGCCGCGGCATCGATGCCCCGACGCGCCGCACTCGCGCCGATAGCCGCGCCGCAACGGGCATCGCACGCGCATCGCACCGAATGTGTCACATGGCATGTGCCTTGCAGTAGACGATTGGCTAGTCGTGCGAGCTCAGCCAGGCTGGCTGAAATCGACGCTCATAAACAGGGACCATCAATGACAAGGGGAAAGCACATGAAACGTCGCAGTCTGTTGAAGTTCGGCTCCATGTCCGGCGCGCTCGCGCTCGCGGGCCGCGTGCCGTTCGCGCACGCGCAGTCCGATAGCGGCCCGATCAAGGTGGGCATCCTGCATTCGCTGTCCGGCACGATGGCGATCTCCGAAACGTCGCTGAAAGACACCGCGTTGATGACGATCGCCGACATCAACAAGAACGGCGGTGTGATGGGCCGTCAGATCCAGCCGGTGGTCGTCGACCCCGCGTCGAACTGGCCGCTGTTCGCCGAGAAGGCGCGCCAGCTTCTGACGCAGGACAAGTGCGCGGTCGTGTTCGGCTGCTGGACCTCGGTGTCGCGCAAGTCGGTGCTGCCGGTGTTCGAGGAGCTGAACGGCCTGCTGTTCTATCCGGTGCAGTACGAAGGCGAGGAAATGTCGCGCAACGTGTTCTATACGGGCGCCGCGCCGAACCAGCAGGCGATTCCCGCGACCGAATACCTGATGAGCGCCGAAGGCGGCGGCGCGAAGCGCTTCTTCCTGCTCGGCACCGACTACGTGTATCCGCGCACGACCAACAAGATCCTGCGCGCGTTCCTCAAATCGAAGGGCGTGAAGGAAGCCGACATTCAGGAGGTCTATACACCGTTCGGTCACAGCGACTATCAGACCATCGTCGCGAACATCAAGACCTTTTCGCAAGGCGGCAAGACCGCGGTGATTTCGACCGTGAACGGCGATTCGAACGTGCCGTTCTACAAGGAGCTCGGCAACCAGGGGCTGAAGGCGTCGGATGTGCCGGTCGTCGCGTTCTCGGTCGGCGAAGAGGAGCTGCGCGGCATCGATACGAAGCCGCTCGTCGGCAATCTCGCGGCCTGGAACTACTTCATGTCGTTGCGCAATCCGACCAACGAGAAGTTCAAGAAGCAATGGGCCACGTGGGTCAAGGACAACAGCCTGCCGGGCGGCACGAAGCGCGTGACCAACGATCCGATGGAAGCGACCTTCGTCGGCATGCATATGTGGAAGCAGGCGGTCGAGAAAGCAAAGAGCACCGAGGTCGACAAGGTCCGCGTCGCGATGGTCGGCCAGACTTTCGCCGCACCGTCGGGCTTCACGCTGGAGATGGACGGCAACCACCATCTGCACAAGCCGGTGATGATCGGCGAGGTACGCGCGGATGGCCAGTTCAACGTCGTGTGGCACACCAAGGGACCGATTCGCGCGCAACCGTGGAGCCCGTTCATCGCCGGCAATGCTGGCAAGCCGGATGTGGTCAGCTCGATTCCGGCGTTCCTGCGGCGCTCGCGCGTCGCATGACGTGTCGGCGTGAGCCTCGTTGCGGCTCGCGGCGGCGGTGTGGCGCGCGGGTCACCGCGCGGGTAGCGCCGCTCCGGTCGCGACGCGCGACCTGCGTGCCGACGCGCGCGCGGCTCGCGCGTGACCCAGACGCCCTGCGCTTCGCGCCGCCGCCGCGCGTTCGCTGTGTCGCGCGGCGTGACCGCGCACGCCAATGCGCGGCAACGTCCCGCTGAAGCGGCGGCGACGTCTGACGCGACGCCCTCGCGCTCTCGGGCGGCTCATCGATTCAACCCAGTGCAAAAGGCCATCATGGCGTTTTCATTTCCGACTTCCGTACGACGACGCGGCGCGACGCTCCTGCTGCCGCTCGCGGTCCTTCTCGCCGCCGCGCCGGGCGCCGCATTCGCGCTGACCCAGGCCGACGTCGCGCCGCTCGCGGGCGACGACTTCGAGGCCAAGTCCGCCGCGATCGACAAGCTGATCTCGGCGCACGATGCCGCGTCGCTCGCGGTGCTCAAGGCGCTCGCCGACGACAACGCGCTCGCCACCGACGCAGGCGCGGTACTGCTGCAGGACGGCGACGCCACCCGCGATGCCGTCACCGGCCAGCCCGTCGCCACGAGCGACGCGCAACCGGTCACGCTGAACAACCTGCTGCGCTCGAAAGTGGCGGGCGCGCTGTCGGGTCTGCAACTCGCCTCGCCCGATCGGGCGACACGCGCAGCCGCCGTCGATGCGCTGCTGCAAAACCCCGATCCGTCGATCAAGCCACTCGTCGACGCGGCGCGCGCCAAAGAAACCGATCCCGCTCTGAAGAAACGTCTCGACACGCTGTGGGCGATGAGCGCATTGCACGACCCGGATCCGGCCAAGCGCCTCGAAGCGGTGCAACTGGTCGCCGCGCGCCACGACCTCGAAATGAACGAACTGCTGCGCCCGCTGGTCGCGAAGAAAGCCGACGGCACGTTTGCCGAAGCCGACGAACGCGTGCGCGCGGCCGCGCAAAGCGGCATCGATGAGCTCGATGCGATCCAGCGCCGCAGCCAGATCGCGGGCACGCTGTTCGCGGGGCTGTCGCTCGGCAGCGTGCTGCTGCTCGCCGCGCTCGGCCTCGCCATCACATATGGCCTGATCGGCGTGATCAACATGGCGCACGGCGAATTCCTGATGATCGGCGCGTACGCGACCTATGTCGTGCAGAACCTCGTTCAGCGTTTCGCGCCTAACGCGTTCGACTGGTATCCGCTGCTTGCGATACCGGCCGCGTTCGTCGCGGCGGCGCTGGTCGGCATCGTGCTCGAACGGCTCGTGCTGAAGCACCTGTACGGCCGCCCGCTCGAAACGCTGCTCACCACCTTCGGCGTGAGCCTGATCCTGATTCAGGCCACCCGCATGCTGTTCGGCGCGCAGAACGTCCAGGTCGTCAATCCGTCGTGGATGAGCGGCGGCGTCACCGTGCTGCCGAATCTGATCCTGCCGTACAACCGGCTCGCGATTCTCGCGTTCTCGCTGATCGTCGTCGCGATCGCGTGGGCCGTGCTCACGCGCACGCGGCTGGGTCTGTTCGTGCGCGCGGTCACGCAGAACCGTCGCATGGCCGCGTGCGTCGGCGTGAAGACCGCGCGCGTCGATTCGTATGCGTTCGCGTTCGGCGCGGGTATCGCGGGGCTCGGCGGCTGCGCGCTGTCGCAGATCGGCAATGTCGGGCCGGACCTCGGCCAGAGCTACATCATCGATTCGTTCATGGCGGTCGTGCTCGGCGGCGTCGGCCAGCTCGCGGGCACCGTGCTCGGCGGCTTCGGGCTGGGGCTCGTCAGCAAGGCGATCGAACCGTTCTGGGGCGCGGTGCTCGCGAAGATCGCGGTGCTCGTGCTGATCGTGCTGTTCATCCAGAAGCGTCCGCAGGGCATGTTCGCCTTGAAGGGCCGTAGCGCGGAGGCATGAGATGACATCGGCTACTTCATCGGCAGACCCCGCTTCCGCTTCGTCGTCGCGCGCCGGTGCCGCTGGCGCCGGCGGCGCGCGCGAGTCCAACACCGGCTTCGCGCTCGGCCTGCCACCGCGGCCCGCGCTGTTGTCGCGTCGCGCGTGGCTCGCGTTGATCGCGCTCATCATCGTGTTCGGCCTCGGCGTGCCGTTCGCCGCGCTGGTGATTCCGGAGACGAGCACCTTGCATCTGTCCGCGTATGCGATGACGCTGACCGGCAAGTTCATGTGCTATGCGATCGCCGCGCTCGCACTCGATCTGGTGTGGGGCTACTGCGGCATCCTGAGTTTGGGTCACGCTTTGTTCTTCGCGCTCGGCGGCTACGCGATCGGCATGTACCTGATGCGCGCGATCGGCCACGATGGCAAGTACGGCAGCGATCTGCCCGACTTCATGGTATTTCTCGACTGGCACCAGTTGCCGTGGTACTGGCAGGGCACGCAACATCTCGGCTACGCGCTCTTGCTCGTCGTGCTGGTACCCGCCGTGGTCGCGTGGGTGTTCGGCTTCTTCACGTTCCGCTCGCGCGTGAAGGGTGTCTATCTGTCGATCATCACGCAGGCCATGACCTTCGCCGCGATGCTGCTGTTCTTTCGCAACGAGACGGGCTTCGGCGGTAATAACGGCTTTACCGACTTCAAGCGCATCGGTGGTTTTCCGATCACGCATCAGGGCACGCGCGCCGCCTTGCTGCTCATTACGTTCGCCGTGCTGATCGCCGCGTTCATCGGCGCGCGCGCGATCGTCACGTCGAAGCTCGGCCGCGTGGTGACCGCGGTGCGCGACGGCGAAACGCGGCTGATGTTCCTCGGCTACAGCCCGCTCGCGTACAAGCTGTTCGTGTGGACCGTGTCGGCGGTGCTGTGCGGCATCGCGGGCGCATTGTACGTGCCGCAGGTCGGCATCATCAATCCGGGCGAGATGTCGCCGGGCAACTCGATCGAAATGGCGATCTGGGTGGCGGTCGGCGGACGCGGCACGCTGATCGGCCCCATCATCGGCGCGTTCGCCGTGAACGGTGCGAAGAGCTTCTTCACGGCGAACTTCCCCGAATACTGGCTGTTCTTTCTCGGCCTGATCTTCGTGCTGGTGCCGCTGCTGCTGCCGAACGGCATCATGGGGCTCGCCGATCAGCTGACGCGTAAAAGGAACCGCTGATGAACGAAAACCCGATGGTTCCCGATCTGGCTTTACCCGAAGCACCACCGGAACGCTCGCTGAGCGGCGTCGCGAGCATGGGACACGCGGTCGTGCCCGGCGAGATCGACGTATCGCACGGCACGATCCTCTACCTCGAAGACGTGACGGTCAGCTTCGACGGCTTTCGCGCGCTGAACGCGCTGTCGCTCGCGATCGACGCGGGCGAACTGCGCTGCATCATCGGCCCGAACGGCGCGGGCAAGACGACGATGATGGACGTGATCACGGGCAAGACCGCGCCCGATCACGGCAAGGTGTTTCTCGGCCAGTCGATCGATCTCACGCGCATGAACGAACCGGCGATCGCGCGCGCCGGCATCGGCCGCAAGTTCCAGAAGCCGACCGTGTTCGAGCAGCATCCGGTGTGGGAAAACCTCGAACTCGCGATGAAGACCGACAAGGGCTGGTGGGCGTCGCTGCGCGCGCGGCTCGATGGCGACGCGCAGGCCCGCATCGAGGAAACGCTCGCGCTGATCGGGCTGGAAAGCGAAGCGCGAAGGCTCGCCGGCGAGCTATCGCACGGCCAGAAGCAGCGCCTCGAAATCGGCATGCTGCTGATGCAGCGACCGGCGCTGCTGCTGCTCGACGAACCGGCGGCCGGCATGACCGACGACGAAACGATGCAACTCGCCGAATTGCTCAACCATCTGCGTGGCACCTGCTCGATGATGGTCGTCGAGCACGACATGGAGTTCGTCGCGGCGCTCGCGGGCGACACAGGCAAGGTGACGGTGATGGCCGAAGGCCGCGTGCTCGCGCACGGCACGCTCGACGAAGTCAAGCGCGACGAGACGGTGATCGAGTCTTATCTAGGCCGCTGATTGCTGCTGGAAGCGGCACCGCATCGTCAACCCGACAGGACGACTGAACAATGCTCGAAGTAGACCGACTGAACCAATACTACGGCGGCAGCCATATTCTGCGCGACGTGAAGCTCACGGTGCCCGACGGCAAGCTGACGGTGCTGCTCGGGCGCAACGGCGTCGGCAAGACCACGCTGCTGCGCTGCCTGATGGGCGTCGTGCCCGCGAAAAGCGGCGCGATCGCATGGCGCGGCGAACAGTTGATGAAACTGCCAACCCATGCCCGCGTCGCTCAGGGGCTCGCCTACGTGCCGCAGGGCCGCGATATCTTTCCGCGCCTCACCGTCGAGGAAAATCTGCTGGTGGGCGCCGCGAGCAGAAAGGCGCCGAAGACAATCCCCGAGCGCATCTACGAGCTTTTCCCGGTACTGAAGGACATGCGCAACCGGCGCGGCGGCGATCTCTCCGGCGGTCAGCAGCAACAGCTCGCGATCGGCCGCGCGCTGATGAGCGAGCCGCAACTGCTGATCCTCGATGAGCCGACCGAGGGCATCCAGCCGTCGATCATTCAGGACATCGGCCGCACGCTGCGGCAGCTCGTCGAGGACATGGGCATGACGGTGCTGCTGGTCGAGCAGTACTACGACTTCGCCAAAGCGATCGCCGATCGTTACTGGGTGATGAGTCGCGGCGAGATCGTCGCGGGCGGCGAGGGGGCGAACATGGATGCGGATGGGGTAAGGGGGTTGATTGCCGTGTAAGCGAGCTCAAGTTATCCGCCGCGCAACCGTTACACAGGCTAGGGTCTGTTTACATATGGAACGCACGTGCGAATGCCCGCTATCGGCCGTCCCCCAAGGGGACTTCCTTCGGGGCGCAGGGCAAGGAGTAAGGAGCGCTGCGTGGCCGCGCCACGTGAGCGACGCACGACGCCGCCATGCGGCCGATAGCGGGCATTCCCCTGGAATGAAATTCAGAACTGGGGTTGCCGCGAGAAGGGCCGCTCGCTGCGTCATGCTCCTTGCGAATACGTCGAGTATTCGCGGCGTCGCAATCCTTGCGAGCGGCCCTTCTCGCGGCAACGCACGTGCGTTCCATATGTAAACAGACCCTAGGCAACGCCGCAACGGTTCGACGAGGTGGACACCATGGACGACAACAAGCAGGTCAGACGCGAGTTTTACAGAAACCCAGCCTCCTATTGCAGGGTGATGAACGTCGTGTCGGCGGTCACTTTTGGTCTATTCGAAGTGGACAGCGGCGGTACGGTCGGCATGCTGTCGGTGCGCTGGGAGAAGCTCGGCAACGAACTCGCGCCGCAGTTGCACGCGTATTACGACAGCTGGCACGTGCTCGCGTCGTTCCCCGACGTTCTCGCGAGAATGGCCGGGACGACCGGTCCGTCGTGTTCGCCGGAAGCTTTCTGTCAGCTATTGCTCGACTGCGGATTCATCAATCGCGCGGAACGGGGCGTGGACGATCACGCCGAGCCGACACTTGTACGCTAGACGCCGCCGCGATACGGCCCGGGTCGGCGACACAACATCGATATAGAGGGAGAAAAGCATGTCCGTGACGGTTCACGTCGAATATCAGTATTGCCAACATGGCAAGAAAGCAATCCAGACAGGCAGCGACTCGTTGACCGTCCAGGAAAACACCCCCCGCGCAATCCTTGCGTTGCTGCGACTGTTGCATCCGCAGTGGGAGGGCATCAAGGTGCTGTCGGTGACCGAAGCCTCGCCCGAGAGTACCGCGTCATAGCCGCTGCCACGGCTTCCGCGCTTCGACACGCGTGCTATCCTCGTCGCACGCCGATTCCCCCATCCATCCGCATGTCGCTTCACGAAAACCACGCCACGCTCGCCGCCGCGCACACGCCGTGGCGCGCGCGACTCGAACTCGGCTTCGTCGGCGGCGACGCTCGCACGACGCTCGCGCACCGGCTGCACGACGGACCGCTGCGCGTGCAACGGCCGCTCTATCCGGAAGGCCCGTCGATCTGTCACGCGGTGATCGTGCATCCGCCCGGCGGCGTCGCGGGTGGCGATCAGCTCGACATCGACATCACGCTCGCCGCGCAAACGCATGCGGTGCTGACGACGCCGGGCGCAACCAAGTGGTACAAGTCGAACGGCCGCGCGGCGCGGCAGCGCATCGCGCTGCGTGTCGGTGAGCACGCGAAGCTCGACTGGCTGCCGCAGAACAACATCGTGTTCGATCACGCGAACGCGCACCTCGATTTTTCGCTGACGCTCGGCGCCGGCGCGAGCGCGATCGGCTGGGACGCGACCCAGCTCGGACGTCAGGCGGCCGGCGAATGCTGGTCGGCGGGTAGCTTGCGCGCGGTGTCGCGCATCGTCGGCGCGAATGGCGAGCTGCTGTGGTTCGAACGCGCGAGCCTCACCGCCGACGATCCGCTGCGCGACGCGCCGCAGGGGCTCGCCGGCTTTCCGGCCTACGGCACGCTGTGGGCCGTAGGCGCCGCTTGCGACGACGCGCTCGCCGAATCGCTGAGCGCGCAACTGCCGTTCGACGACACGTTGCGAGCAGCCGCCTCGTGCGTGACGAACGGCGTGCTGCTCGTGCGCGCGGTGTCGCGCTCGATGGAAACGCTGCAGCACGCGCTCACGCGCTGTTGGCTGCAATTGCGGCCGGTCGTGCATGGTGTCGCGGCGGTGCCGTTGCGGATCTGGTCGACCTGACAGCGCGGCTTCCCGCTTTCGTCTTCATCACGCTCTTTGCGCACCAAGGCGGCGCACGCGCACGCCCCAACCATGTGCGCGAACTGGCGTAGCACGCCGCCGCGCCACGCGGCAGAGGGATGGCACACAGCTTGCGTGGCACTCGCCACTTCGCGGCCGGCCACGATGAAGCCAGCGACGACCCGACACCCACGACACCACCACTGCTCACGCCCATGACCCGCACTCTCTCCCGCTCCGCGCGCCGCGCCTTGCTGGCCGCATTGCTCGCCCTGCCCATCGTCGCCGATCTCGCGTTTCATGCGGGCCCCGCGCACGCCGACACGCTCGACAACATCGCCAAGGCCGGCGTGCTGAAGGTCGCCGTGCCCGAGGACTATCCGCCGTTCGGCTCGGTCGGCCCCGACATGAAGCCGCAGGGCTATGACATCGACACGGCCGCGCTGCTCGCCAAAGCGATGAACGTGAAGCTCGAACTCGTGCCGGTCAACAGCGCGAACCGCATTCCGTATCTGCAAACGGGCAAGGTCGACCTCGTGATCTCGTCGCTCGGCAAAACGCCCGAGCGCGAGAAGGTGATCGACTTTTCGAGCGCGTACGCGCCGTACTACCAGGGCGTGTTCGGTCCCGCCGACATCAAGGTGAGCGGTCCCGCCGATCTCACCGGCAAGACCGTCGGCGCAACGCGCGGTGCGCTCGAGGAAATCGGTCTCACGCAGATGGCGCCGAACGCGACGATCAAGCGCTTCGAGGACAACAACGCGACGATCGCCGCGTTCCTGTCCGGCCAGGTGCAGTTGATCGCGGCCGGCAACATCGTCGCGGCCGCGATCCTCGCGAAAAATCCGCCGCGCCGTCCGGAGCCGAAGTTCGTGATCAAGAACTCGCCATGCTTCGTCGGCATGAACAAGAACGAGCCGCGCCTGCAACAGAAGGTCGATGCTGCGATCGCCCAGGCCAAACACGACGGCACGCTCGGTGCGATGTCGAAGAAGTGGTTCGGCGCACCGCTGCCCGCCGACCTGTAACTTCGCAAACGCGGTGGCATGCGCGGCCGCAAACGTAGTTGTAAGCGCGCCGTTAGCCGAACTTGATACCGTGACCGGCTGATCGCGCGACGCCAGGCCCCCGTCACCGCGACGCGACCACGACGCCGCCACGACACATCAAACGCCGAGACCCACACCCGATGAAGCTGACACCTCGCGAGAAGGACAAGCTGCTGATCTTCACCGCCGCGCTGCTCGCCGAACGGCGCCGCGCGCGCGGCCTCAAGCTGAACTATCCGGAGGCGGTCGCCTTCATCACCGCCGCGCTGATGGAAGCCGCGCGCGACGGCAAGAGCGTCGCCGAGGTGATGCACTATGGCACCACGCTGCTCACGCGCGCCGACGTGATGGAGGGCGTGCCCGAGATGATCCCCGACATCCAGGTCGAAGCGACGTTTCCCGACGGCACCAAGCTCGTCACCGTCCATCACCCGATTCCCTGAACTCCTCTTCGTCAAGGCAGGCCCCCATGATTCCCGGCGAACTCCTCATCGACGACGGCGAGCACGAACTGAACGCGGGCCGCGCGACGGTCACGGTGGTCGTGTCGAATACCGGCGACCGTCCCGTGCAGATCGGCTCGCATTATCATTTCTACGAGGTGAACGACGCGCTGTCGTTCGATCGCGAAGCGGCGCGCGGCTTTCGCCTGAATATCGCGGCGGGCACCGCGGTGCGCTTCGAGCCCGGTCAGGAGCGCACGGTCGAACTCGTCGCGCTGGCCGGCGAGCGCATCGTCTACGGCTTCAACGGCAAGGTGATGGGCAAGCTGTGATGCGCTGCCCGCGCCCTGGCGTTTCGACCGCCCTGCTGCGCCTTGCCTTGCCTGTCGCTCGCTTGTAGCTCATTCCGGACCCACACCATGACACTACGCATTGGCCGCCGCGCGTACGCGGAGATGTTCGGCCCCACCACCGGCGACCGCGTGCGCCTCGCCGACACCGAACTGCTGATCGAGATCGAGCGCGACTTCACGACCTACGGCGAAGAGGTCAAGTTCGGCGGCGGCAAGGTGATTCGCGACGGCATGGGCCAGTCGCAGCGCGTGCATGCCGAGGTCGTCGATACCGTCGTGACGAATGCGGTGATCCTCGATCACTGGGGCGTCGTGAAGGCCGACATCGGCATCAAGGACGGCCGCATCGCGGCGATCGGCAAGGCCGGCAATCCCGACATCCAGCCGAACGTGACGATCGCGATTGGCGCAGCCACCGAAGTGATCGCGGGCGAAGGGCTGATCGTGACTGCGGGCGGCATCGATACGCACATCCACTTCATCAGCCCGCAGCAGATCGAGGAAGCGCTCGCGAGCGGCGTGACGACGATGCTCGGCGGCGGCACCGGCCCCGCGACCGGCACGAATGCGACCACCTGCACGCCGGGGCCATGGCATCTCGAACGCATGCTGCAAGCGGCCGACGGCTATCCGATGAACCTCGGCTTTCTCGGCAAGGGCAACGTGAGCCAGCCGGCACCGCTGACCGAACAGATCGCCGCGGGCGCGATCGGTTTGAAGCTGCACGAGGACTGGGGCACGACGCCCGCGGCGATCGACAACTGCCTTGACGTCGCCGACGATACCGACACGCAGGTCGCGATCCACACGGATACGCTAAACGAAGCCGGCTTCGTCGAAGCGACCGTCGCCGCGTTCAAGGGCCGCACGATCCACACGTATCACACCGAAGGCGCGGGCGGCGGCCACGCCCCGGACATCATCAAGGTGTGCGGCGAAGCGAACGTGCTGCCGTCGTCGACGAATCCGACGCGGCCCTACACGGTCAACACGCTCGACGAGCATCTCGACATGCTGATGGTGTGCCATCACCTCGATCCGTCGATTGCCGAAGACATCGCGTTCGCCGAATCGCGGATTCGCCGCGAGACGATCGCCGCCGAGGACATCCTGCACGATCTCGGCGCGCTGTCGATGCTTTCTTCGGATTCGCAGGCGATGGGCCGCGTCGGCGAAGTGATCATCCGCACGTGGCAGACCGCGCACAAGATGAAGGTGCAACGCGGCGCGCTGCCCGAGGACAACGCGCGTCACGACAATTTCCGCGCGAAACGCTATGTCGCGAAGTACACGATCAATCCGGCGATTACGCACGGCATCGCGCATGAAGTCGGTTCGATCGAACCGGGCAAGTGGGCCGACCTCGTGTTCTGGGAGCCGGCGTTCTTTGGCATCAAGCCGTCGCTGATCCTGAAGGGCGGCATGATCGCGATGGCGCAGATGGGCGATCCGAATGCGTCGATTCCGACGCCGCAGCCCGTGCACTATCGCGAGATGTTCGCGACGCGCGGCGGAGCGCTGGGCCGCACGTCGCTGACCTTCGTGTCGCAACTCGCCGCCGATGCGAATGTGGCCGAACGCTATGGTTTGCACAAGCGCATCGTCGCGGTGAAGAACTGCCGCAACGTGACGAAGGCCGACATGATTCACAACGCGTGGCGCCCGAACATCAGCGTCGATCCGGAAACCTATCAGGTGATCGCCGACGGCCAGTTGCTGACCTGCGATCCGGCCACCGTGCTGCCGATGGCGCAACGCTATTTCCTGTTCTGATCATGCGTACACTGAACAAACTTCTCGCGCCGCATCTGAAGCTCGCGCCGGTACTCGTCAAGCGTGCGCCGACCTTGACGCTCGCGTTCGATGAACGTCGCAAGAGCCGTCTCGCCGCGACGCTCGATGACGGCGAGGAAGTCGCACTGCTGTTGCCGCGCGGCACCGTGCTGCGCGATGGCGACGTGCTCGTCGCCGATGATGGCGAGCTCGTGCGTGTCGTTGCGGCTGATGAAGCCGTGCTTGTCGTACGCGCATCGGACGCGTTGACGTTGACGCGCGCCGCCTATCACCTCGGTAATCGTCATACGCCGATCGAAGTGGGCGCCGATTATCTGAAGCTCGAATACGATCCGGTGCTCGCCGACATGCTCAAGCGCATCGGCGCGACGGTCGAGCAGGTGTCGCTGCCGTTTCAGCCTGAAGCCGGGGCGTATGGCGGTGGACATAAGCATGGGCACGACGAGACGTTCGCCGAGGACTATGCGATCGCGCAGCAGGTGTTTGGTGAGCATCATGGGCATGAGCATGCTCATGCCCATGAGGGCTCTTCGCACTCGCACGATCACGACCATGACCACGTGCACGACGAATCGTGCGGACATGGACACCACCCGCATCGTCATGCGCATCGCTGAATTCACCGCGCTGCTGCATCTCGCGTCGCCAGCACTGCCGATTGGCGCGTTCAGCTATTCGCAGGGTCTCGAAGCGGCGATTGAAGCGCAGCTCATCACCGATGCCGACTCCGCGCGCATATGGATCGAACGCGGCCTGACCGACGTGCTCGCGCGCGGCGAGTTGCCGTTCCTCGCGCAGCAGATCGAACGCTGGCGCACGCACGACGCCGTGGAACTCGCCGACGCCAACGCCGAATTCCTCGCGAGTCGCGAGTCCGCCGAACTGCGCCGCGAAACGGAGCAGATGGGCTGGTCGCTGCGACAGCTGTGCGTGTCGCTCGAATGGGGCGACGTGGCGAGGCGCGAAACGCTCGCGTCGCTCACGCCACTCGCGCAGCCGAGCGCGTTCGCATTCGCCGCTCACGCGCACGATGCTCCGGTCGATGCCGCGCTCGCCGCCTATGCGTTCAGCTGGGTCGAGAACCAGGCCGCCGCCGCGTTGAAGGCGGTGCCGCTCGGCCAGCTCGCGGGGCAACGCATCATCGTCGCGCTGCGTGAGCCGATCGACGCGGCCGTCGCGCGCGCGCTGGCGACCTCGCGTGACGACCTCAATACGTTCGCGCCGCAGCTCGGCATTCTGTCGGCGCGCCACGAGTCGCAGTATTCGCGGCTCTTCCGCTCGTAGCACGATTCCCACGATCCATCATGAACGCATCTCATCATTCCGCTTCCCATACCGCGAGCCAGATCCGCACGAAGAAGCTGCCGCCGCTGCGCGTGGGCGTCGGCGGCCCGGTTGGCTCGGGCAAGACCACGCTGCTCGAAATGCTGTGCAAGGCGATGCGCGACCAGTACGACCTCGTCGCGATCACGAACGACATCTATACGAAAGAGGATCAGCGTCTGCTGACCGTCGCGGGCGCGCTGCCGGCCGAGCGCATCATGGGCGTCGAGACGGGCGGCTGCCCGCACACCGCGATCCGCGAGGACGCATCGATCAACCTCGAAGCGGTCGACCGCATGCTCACGCGTTTTCCGGATGCGGACATCGTGTTCATCGAATCGGGCGGCGACAACCTCGCGGCGACCTTCAGCCCGGAGCTGTCGGACCTGACGATCTACGTGATCGACGTCGCGGGCGGCGAGAAGATTCCGCGCAAGGGCGGACCTGGGATCACGAAGTCGGACCTGCTCGTGATCAACAAGACGGATCTCGCGCCGCTGGTGGGCGCGAACCTCGACGTGATGGCATCGGACGCGAAGAAGATGCGCGGCGAGCGACCGTTTGTGATGTGTAATCTGAAGGCGCTCGAGGGTCTTGATGATGTGGTGAAGTTTATTGAAAAGAAGGGGTTGTTGAAGGTGTAAGCAAGTGACGCTTCACTCGCCAAGATGGCATTCGCGCAGGAATGCCATCATTTCGGTGCCATCCTTCGATAGATAGAAGCGCACCATCTTTTCGTTGAAGTCGGCCGCGCGATGAGCGGGCACGCTGATCACATCGATACCGTTTGCCATCAGCGCGCCGTTCATCATGAAGCGCGACGTGCGCTTGTTGCCGTCGAAGAAAAACTGCTGCAACGCGCCGAACAGGAAGAACGCGCAGCCGCGTTCGAATGGATTGGAAACTTCTTCGCTGAGCGCGCGGGTCCCTGCGCCGAAAACTCAGTTGAGCTCTGGAGCACCCGGCACGGTAGGCAAAGGCGTATACCGCTCCGCCTCACGCAGCGCGACGTCAGGCGTATAGCGCGTTTGTTCACCTTCACCTCGGAAAACGCCCCCACTCGAGCGCTTCGTTACGCGCCGCCACGTGGCTCTGCAAATCGCCGAACGTAAGCTTGGCGAGCGTGAATCGATCATTCCGCAACAGCGCCAGCAAACGCTTTGAAGGTTTTGCGACGGATTCAGTGGTACGCTGAGGCTTCAGATGTGAGCGCGAGAACATTTGCTCATATCTCACTGATACGCGCAAATATGTGGACTGTGCTGGCAGACGTTGGCGTGCCGCAGTGCGCGCATGCTGACGATACAAGGACAGACAATGGCTGAACCAAAAACCGAAGATGCAGGCTCTTCTTCCGCCGAATATGTGCAGCGCGTCACAACCTTCCTGGGGGAAGTGAGTGCCTGGTGCAGAGACCATGGTCTAACCGTGGAACGCGACGTCACAACACTCAGTGAAGAGATGATGGCCCAATATGATGCCCCGATCCTTCACATATCAAAGGACGGAGTGTCAGTGGCCAAGATCCAGCCTGTCGGATCGAAAATCATCGGCGCGCACGGGAGAGTGGATCTAATCGGCCGTGTGACGAGACATGCGTTCCTTTTCTACGTTGGAAAAGGTCCGACGTTTTCGACGCAGACTACCGTTGGTGGGAAAAACACAACCTCGTCGTCGGCACCCATGCTTTCTGGAGTCGACGGAGATGGCTGGTACTGGATCGAGGCGAGAGTACGTCGAGCAAAGCGCGTTGAAGAGAGTCTGTTTCTTGACCTGCTCACGGATGTTTCCGACTATGAATTTTAATAATCCTCTGGATCCAGTCTATAAGGCATTTGCTGTGGCGAACGATTGCTTCAAGGTCGCCACGCGCACGATTCAAATCCAGCACGAAGAACTCATCCGACGCACACAGTTCATTGGGGCAACTCCGGAGGAAGCAAATACCGCCCTTCAAGACGCAGCCAGGCAAGCGGCTGACCTTGCCATTTTGGCGCTATTCGCCACATTTGAGCGGTTCGTCATCGAGCATCTGCAAACGGCCAATCGGCTGCTGGCCGCCGGATATCCGCAGCAGTATTCCGACAAGCTGGCTGAAAAGTTCGAGAATGAAGTCGAATACTGGAAGTTCGGTGAGATTCTCAATCTTTTCAAAGGCGAAGTTGACCCCGATCTCATCGGGCAGGTCAAGCAAATCAAGCAATATCGCGATTGGATTGCACATCAAAACCCAGGCAAACCAACCCCGACGCAAGCCACGCCGGAAACGGCTTTTGATGTCTTAACCAAGATGATTGAGCAAATCCGGCAGACCCACACACCTCCGCAGGAAGAGGAAGCGCTCGACGCCGTAGCGCCGACACAAGCCCAATAAGCGACGAGTCTGTCGCGAAGCAGCAATAACACTCGGATGGTTCATATCACATAAGCAAGCGTTAGCCACAAAGTGCGTGGCGCTCGCGGCTTGAATAATTCGCTCGGCGCGGTCGTCACCGGCGTTCCGGGACCTCAGCTCAGAATTTTGCACTTCGATTGGCGCGGACTGCGCCTTGTCGCTTCCTGAGGCCCCCGACATCTCGGGCACGACGCCACTGCAGGAAAAAGTACAACAGAGTCGGGCGTCCCTTTTTTGCTAACCGCGGCACCACAGTCACCTCTACTCCGGCAACAACGCCGCCAATACATCCACCGTCCTCGCCGTCGCCCCGCGATGCCTCGCCGCAAACGCGGCAGCCGCACCGCCCATCGCGAGCCGCCGCGACTTGTCGCCGAACAGCTCGCGCAGCGCGCGCGCCAGATCGGCCGGGTCCTGCACCTGCACGGCGGCACCGGCCGCGACCGCATCGGCGGTGGCTTGCGTGAAGTTGAACACGTGCGGCCCGATCAGCACCGGCACGCCGACCGCGCACGCTTCGATCAGGTTCTGTCCGCCAAGCGGCAACAGACTGCCGCCGATAAACGCAAGATCCGACGCCGCGTAGTAAGCGCCCAACTCGCCCATCGAATCGCCGAGCAGCACGTTCACGTCGCGAGGCAGCGGCGCCACGCCATCGTCAGCGGTGCGCGCCGCCGACGCGACCTTCGCATCGGGCGCCCAACTCGATCGGCGTTCGAGCCGCAACCCCGCTTTCTCGACGAGCGCCGCGACTTCATTGAAGCGCTGCGGATGACGCGGCACCAGAAGCAGCAGCGCATCGTCGATGCCGAGCGCCGCGAACGCCTCGAGCACGAGCGCTTCTTCGCCCTCGCGCGTGCTCGCCGCGACCCACACGGGCCGCGTGCCGATCGCCGCGCGCCACGCGTGGCCGCGTGCCGCGAGTTCGGGCGGCGTGCTCATGTCGAACTTCAGATTGCCGAGCACCGCGACATTGCGCGCGCCGAGCGAGGTCAACCGCTCGGCATCGGACGGACTCTGCGCGAGCACGCGCGCGAAGCCGCCGAACACGTCTTTCGTCGCACCGCCGAATTTCGCCGCGCGCTTGAACGAACGCGCCGACATCCGCGCGTTGGTCAGCACGAGCGGCACGTCGGCGCGACGGCACTCGTCGATGAGGGTCGGCCACACCTCGGTTTCCATCACGAGACCGAGCGAAGGCCGCCACCCGCGCAAGAAGCGCCGTACCGCATGCGGCATGTCGTACGGTAGATAACTGCGCAACACGCGGTCGCCGAAAATCTCGATGCCGGTCGCGCGGCCGCTCGGCGTCATGTGCGTAAGCAGAATGTGCGCGTCGGGGCGCGCCTTCATCAGCGCATCGATCAGCGGTTGCGCGGCGCGCGTCTCTCCGACCGACACCGCATGCACCCAGATCAACGGCGCGTTGTCCTCCAACAAGCGCCCGCGCGAGTAACCGAAGCGCTCGCCGATATGCTCGCGATAACCGCGCTCCTTACGCGAACGGATCAACAGACGCAGCACCGCCAGCGGCGCGATGAGCCACCAGAGCGCGCGATAGATCGCCCTTAGCATCGGCGCCCCGCGTGATTCGGAAAGCGCAGCGCGCTCATGCGCGCGATGCGGGCCGGCATCTGCCCGGCCCTCGAATCGACCGCCGCGCTCAAACCAGCGCCCTGCCCTTCAGGCGCTCGAGAATGCCGAGCGGCGCGCATTCCGGCTGCGCCATCGCCTTCACTGGCAGGAAGAAAGTCTGCTCCAGCATGAACTGGCCGGACATCACCGCATGCGAGGTCTGGTCGGAGAAGCACACCCACACGCTGCCCGGTGGAAACGGCATGGTCTGTTGCGGGCTCGTCTTCTGATAGTCGAGGTCGGCCTTCATGCCGTCGTGCAGACTGAGCATCAGATGATCGTATTCGCTGCGCAGCGATTTGGTCACGTGCAGCAGATTCAGCAGCCACGCGGAGCCGGGCATCTGCGGCTTGATACGCGGCAGGAAGCGCTGCGCCATATCCTCGAACGGCTCGCCGACGCGCCATACGCGCGGCACGCCATGCGGATTGACGTTGGTGAACACGCGCAGGATGCGCTCGCCGTAATTCGGCCGCGACGGAAACGCGTCGACGTGCAGACGGCTATCGTCCTTGCGCCACGAGGTTTCGCGAGTCTCGACCTGATGCAGCCGCAGGCTCGTCGGCGCGACCCGCAGCTTGCCGCTGTACTCGGGAAAGAGCCCGTCGACGAGCGTGCGCGCATTCGCCTGATAACGCGCGATCAACGCGCGCACCGCCGATTGCGTGACCGCATCGCCGGCCACGCCATGCAGCGCGCCGCCGTTCGGTTCGAGGCTGATGTTCTTGCGGTTCGGATCGGCGAGCGCCGGGTCGAGCAGCGCCTGCTCGCCACCGTCGATCGCGAAGCGCAGGTTCGGGAAGTACAGCACCTTGCCGCGCTCGACGCCGGCGAGCAGCGTCTCTCGAGGCACGGACAGGTTGCAGCCGTGCCAGTCGGCGTTCGCTACTTCGATGATCTGGGTTTCGTTCATGGTCGCCCTTTGGAACGGAGGGTGCGCAAGGCGAAACGCACCGACAGGATGCAGCAGGTGCTGATGCCGGCCGGCCCGGGTTACAACAGCCCGAAGCCGGCAAGCACCGACTTCACCTGCTGCAGCGTAGGCGGCTGCCCCGCCGCGCCGAGATTGACGACGTTCGGCGACCAGTAGCCGCCGGTGCGCCACGCGGTCGAGAAATTGTACAACTCGACCGTGGGCCGCTTCAGCGCCGCCGCGATATGGACCAGACCTGTGTCAACCCCGACCGTCGCGGCCGCGCCATCGATCAGCCCCACCACCGCCGGCAGCGACAGCTTCGGCGGCACGATCGCGGCCGCGCCGAACTCCTTCGCGAGCCGCTCGCTGGTCGCGCGCTCGGCGTCGCTGCCCCACGGCAGCACGATCGACGCGCCGCGCCGCACCAGCGCCTGCCCGAGTTCGATCCACGCGGCATCGGGCCACTGCTTGTCGGCGCGCGAAGTCGCGTGCACGAACACCACGTACGGCACCGGCAGATTCAGATTCGCCTGCGACAGCGCGAGCGCGGCACGGCCCGTGTCGAGACCGAAGTCGATGTCGTCGGTGGGT
The DNA here is from genome assembly GCF_014201055.1 of Paraburkholderia sp. CI2. NCBI lineage: Bacteria > Pseudomonadati > Pseudomonadota > Betaproteobacteria > Burkholderiales > Burkholderiaceae > Paraburkholderia > Paraburkholderia sp. CI2. Next base: position 86,215 of record NZ_JACHDL010000004.1, on the reverse strand, counting down.
TGCGGCGGCGGATCGTTCAGCGCCGCGGCCACCAGTTGACGCGTGCGTTCGACCACGTGCGTGCGCGGCGCGATCGGCACGCGCCGCCCGTAGAAAAAGCGCACCGGCCATTCGTAGCCGGCGCCTTCGGTACGGTTGCCGAGGCCGACGAGCGGTCCGCGCGCCATGTTCGCGAGCCACGCGGTCTTGATGAGGCCCTGGCAGTCGATCACCAGATCGTAGTGCTCGGCGGCGAGCGCGCGGCGAAACGCGCCGATCTCGCGCCAGTTGTCGACGGACAGGATGCGCTTGCGCCAGCGCCGCAGCGACACCGGAATCGCGCGCCGCACGCCGCTCACGAGTTCCACGAGCCCGACGAAGCTTTCCTCGACGAGCCAGTCGATCTGCGCGTCGGGATGGCGGCGCCGGATGTCGGCGATCACGGGCATGTTGTGAACGACGTCGCCCAGCGACGACACCCTCACGATCAGTATCTTTTGCGCGCTCAAGAGTGGGAAAACCGGCTATCCGGCTCGAAGATGCGTTGAAAGGACCGCAATTCTAGCGCGCCGTCCATGAAAGACATGAAAAACGCGGCGCGGTAAGGCAACCCGCGCCGCGTTCGGTAGGGGCGACGCTTCGAGCCGTCTTAACGAACTTCGAAGCGCAGCGCCGCATCAGCCGTCAGAACGGCAGTTTCGCATCGGCCTTCTCCGCGAGAATCACGCGGCGGAAGTCGTTCTGGATGCGTTTGAGCGCCGCGTCGTTGTCGGCCTCGAAACGCATCACCACGACCGGCGTCGTGTTCGACGAACGCGCGAGGCCGAAGCCGTCCGGATACTCGACGCGCAGACCGTCGATCTTCACGACGTTGTCCGCGCCGGTGAACTTCGCGTTCTGCTGCATACGCGCGATCAGCTCGAAGTTCTCGCCTTCCTCGAGTTTCAGCTGCAGCTCGGGCGTGGAGTGCGAGTTCGGCAGCGAGTTCAGCAGCTTGCTCGGGTCGGCGACACGCGTGAGGATCTCGAGCAGACGCGCTCCCGTGTACAGGCCGTCGTCGAAACCATACCAGCGGTCCTTGAAGAACACGTGGCCGCTCATTTCGCCAGCCAGCGGCGCGCCGGTTTCGCGCAGCTTCGCCTTCACGAGCGAGTGGCCGGTCTTCCACATCAGCGGCTCGCCGCCCTTGTCCTTGACCCACTTCGCGAGATTGCGCGTGCACTTCACGTCGTAAATGATCTGCGCGCCCTTGTTGCGCGACAGCACTTCTTCGGCGAACAGCATCAGCTGACGGTCCGGGTAGATGATCTGGCCGTCTTTGGTGACGACGCCGAGGCGGTCGCCGTCGCCGTCGAACGCGAAGCCGATTTCCGCATCCGTTTCCTTCAGCGCGCGAATCACGTCTTCGAGGTTCTCCGGGTGCGCCGGGTCCGGGTGGTGATTCGGGAAGTTGCCGTCGACTTCGGTGAACAGTTCGACGAGTTCGCAGCCGAGCTTCCTGAACAGCTTCGGCGCGAGCCCACCGGCCACGCCGTTGCCGGTATCGACGACGATCTTGATCGGACGCGCGAGCTTCACGTCGCTCGCGATGCGCTCCAGATACGCGTCGGCGATGTCGTACTCGGCGTAGCTGCCGCTGCCGTCGGCGAAGTTCTCGTCGACGATGCGCTGATGCAGCGCGAGAATCTGCTCGCCGTAAATGGCCGCGCCGCGCAGCACCATCTTGAAGCCGTTGTAGTCCGGCGGATTATGGCTACCCGTCACGACGATGCACGAGTCGACGCGGCGCTCGCCGCCCGCCAGTTGCAACGGTACGCTCGCCGCGAAATAGCCGACCGGCGTGGGCACCATGCCCACGTTCACGACATCGACGCCGGCCGCACGCAGGCCGTCGGACAGCGCCCCGATCAGCTCGGGGCCCGACAGGCGTCCGTCGCGCGCGACCACGACCGCGTCGCCGCCCTGCGCGCGCACTTCGCTGCCGAATGCGCGACCGATGGAACGCGCGGCGTCGGCGTCGAGCGTCTTGCCAATGACGCCACGAATGTCATACGCCTTGAAAATGGATTTGGAGATCATGTTGGCTCACTTGCGTGCAATGGAAAATTTTGACCTGCGCACCGATCTCGACCGGTAACAATCGCCGGTTAAAACGCGGTAAAAATTCGCGTTAAAAACCACGGTAATACTCACGTTAAAAACACCTGCTACCGCGCCTCGATGCGCCCTTGCCGGAAGCGGTCCGGTTCCAACTTATAATTGCGTTTTTCTGACCAGCCTGAATACCGCCATTCTAATGCTTAGACGCCCTCCATTTGTAAAGTTGCCGTGGCTGCCGGCCGGGCGGGCGAATGCGCATAGCGCCGCATGCATGGCCGTGCGAGGCGGCTTGACCGACGCGCAGCGGCGAGCGGCCAACGGATGCTGACGGTCAAGCGCTTCGCCAATCCCGACGTCACCCGAGCGTTTGCGAACATCGTCTGGCTGGGTCTCGAGCGGCTCACGCAGATCGGCGTCGCAATCGTGATCAGCGGCATGCTCGCGCGTTACTTCGGGCCCGAAACGTTCGGCAAATGGCAGTACGCGAATACGCTGCTGCTGGTGCTGTCGCCGATCACCTGGGTCTGCGGCGCGGAAATCCTCGTACCGACCATCGTCAACCGGCCGCCCGAACAACTCGGCACTGTCCTCGGCAGCGCGTTCGCGTTGCGCTTCTCCGTCTCGGCCGTTGCGCTGCTGCTCACGTGGCTCGGCATTGCGCTGCACTTCTTCGAACCGCTCGTCGGTGCGATGCTCGCCGGCCTTGCGGTGACGATGCTGTTTCGCGAGCCGTTCGTCGGCGTGATCAACGCGTGGCTGCAAAGCATGACCTACAGCAAGCCGCAATTGCTGACCAGCATGAGCACCGCGGTGATCAAGGCGGCTCTCGTCTATCTGCTGGTGCGCGCGACGGCCGCGCCCGCGCGTTTCGGCTGGCTGTGGGCGCTCGAATCGGCGGCGATCGGCGCGGTGCTGTTGCTCTACTTCATGCGCCGGCATGGCGGCAAGCTGGGCTGGCATGTCGAACGTTCGCTCTTCAGGCACTTCGCGAGCGCGGGCACCGTGTTCTGGCTCGGGCTCATCTGTATGTATCTATTTCTGAAACTGGACCGGCTGATGCTCGAGCGCGCGATTTCGTTCGCCGACCTCGGTCGCTACTCGGCCGCCCAGCAGTTGAATGAAAACTGGATCACGCTCGCGCTGATGCTCGCGCAAACCATTGCGCCCGCATTCGTCTACCGCGTGCAAGGCATCGCGCAACTGCGCCGCAACATGTGGCGGCTCACCGCGCTGAGCGCCGTGCTGATGGTGTGCGGCGCGTTCGTGCTCGATCTGCTCGCGGGCTTCATCATCCGCCGTGTGTTCGGGCCGGACTTCGAAGGCGCGATCGAAATCTTCCGCTGGGCCGTGTGGCTGTCGGTGCCGGCCGGCGTCGAGGCGATCGGCAATCTGGTCGTGCTCAAATATCAGGCCAGGTTCGTGTTGCTCGCCAAGTGGCTGCTCGCGCTCGCCGTCGCGTTCGCGGTCAACCTGCTGGCGATCCCGCGGCTCGGCGCGTATGGCGCGCTCGTCGGCCTCGCGGCCGGCTATCTGGCGGCCGCCTCGGTCAATCTTTATTACATCCGTTTCAAATTGCGCCCATGACGAATTCATCCGCCTCCGCGCAAACCACGCTCGACGACGTCGCGGTGCTGATACCCGCCTATAACGGCCAGGCGGACGTCGATTCTACGCTCGCGTCGTTCGAAGAAAGTGCGCTGGTGCACGTACTGATCGTCGATGACGGCAGCACGCCGCCGATCGTCGCGCCCACGCTGCCGAACCTGAAGATCGAAGTGCTGCGCATGGCGCGGAACGGCGGCATCGAGCGTGCGCTGCGAACCGGCATCGACGCGCTCGCGCAGCGCGGCTTTCGCTATGCGGCGCGCATCGACGCGGGCGATCGCGCGGTGCCGCGGCGGCTCGCGAAGCAGCGCGCGTTCATGCAAGCGCATCCGAACGTGGCGGGCCTCGGCATGTGGACCCAGGTCGTCACGCGCGCGGGCGAGCCGCTTTTCATGCTGACGCCGCCGGCCGAGCCGAACGTGATCCGGCGCCAGCGCTTTTTCCGCTCGTGCCTCGCGCATCCGTCGATGATGCTGCGTATCGATGCCGTCCGCACAGTCGGCAACTACCGCGCCGCGTATCGTTCGGCGGAGGACCTCGATCTGTTCGTACGTCTGATGGAACGCTATGACTGCGCAAATCTGCCGGAACCCGGCCTTTTCTATGAGCTGAACGAAGGCGGCATCAGCGCGACGAAACGGCGCCGGCAGATCGGTTCGACGCTGCGTTTGCAGTTGCGCTACTTCAACGTGGCCAACCCGTACGACTGGTTGGGCCTCGCGAAGAATCTGTTGCATCTGATGCTGCCTTATCGCACGTTGCAGCGGGTCAAGCGCGCGCTGCTCACGCCGCGCGCGAGCCGTTGAGTCGCGCCGCGTGTGAGCGCTGTCGTTGTCGCTGTCGTTGTCGCTGTCGTTGTCGCTGTCGTTGTCGCTGTCGTTGCCGCTGTCGCTGTCGCTTCATTCGCTGAGGTTCGCGCCGCATCGTAGGGTGCTGTCTTCGTATCAATGGTCCACACTTCATTCAACGCCCGGCATTTCTTCGCATGAAGCCCTCTTTCAAGTCGACGCCCGCGCTACGCATTACACTCGTTTGCAACACGGCCTGGGCAATCTATACGTATCGGCAAGGGCTGATCCGCACGCTGATCGGGCGCGGCGTCGACGTGACGGTGCTCGCGCCGCGCGACCGCACGTTCGAGTTGCTCGCCGCGATGGGCTGCCGTTGCATCGAGCTGCCGATGGCGTCGAAAGGCACGAGTCCGGGCGAAGATCTGCGCACGCTCGTCGCGCTGTATCGGCAGTACAGGACCATCCGTCCGCATGTCGTGTTTCACTACACGATCAAGCCGAACATCTACGGCTCGATCGCGGCGAAGCTGGCTGGCGTGCAGTCGGTGGCGGTCACCACCGGGCTCGGCTACGTGTTCATCCAGCACAGCCGCGCCGCGCAGATCGCCAAAAGGCTGTATCGTTTTGCGTTCCGCTTTCCGCGTGAAGTGTGGTTCCTGAATCGCGACGATCAGGCCGCGTTCATCGACGGCAAGCTGCTCGTGCATCCGGAGCGCGCGCGGCTGTTGCACGGCGAGGGCGTCGATCTCGAGCAGTTCACGTTCACGCCGCTGCGCGAGCGCGCGGAGTTTCGCTTCGTGCTGATCGGGCGGCTGCTGTGGGACAAAGGTGTCGGCGAATACGTCGAGGCCGCGCGGCAATTGCGCGCGCGCTACCGCCACGCGCGCTTTCAGCTGCTCGGGCCGGTCGGCGTCGACAATCCGAGCGCGATCACGCGCGACGAAGTCGCCGCGTGGGAACAGGAAGGCGTGATCGAATATCTGGGCGAGGCGCACGACGTGCGGCCGTTCATCGCCGATGCCGATTGCGTGGTGCTGCCGTCGTATCGCGAAGGCGTGCCGCGCACGCTGATGGAAGCGTCGGCGATGGGCCGGCCGATCGTCGCGACCGACGTGCCCGGCTGCCGCGAGGTGGTGGCCGACGGCGTCAACGGCTTGTTGTGCGAAGCGCGCAATGCGCAGAGCCTCGCCGCGAGTCTCGCGCGCATGCTCGACATGAGCGGCGCGGAGCGGCGCACGATGGCGGAACGCGGCCGGCAGAAAGTCGCAACCGAATTCGACGAACGCATGGTCGTCGAAACGTACAAAGACCTGGTGCAAAAAATCACGGGTGTTTTACTTTAATGGGAGCAACAGCATGACCACGAAGGGCACGATTCTGGTAACGGGCGGCGCGGGCTTCATCGGCTCGCACACCTGCGTCGAACTGCTGAACGGCGGCTACGACGTCGTGGTGATCGACAACCTCGTGAACAGCAAGCGCGAATCGTTGCGGCGCATCGAGAAAATAACCGGCCGTGCGGTGAGCTTCTATGACGACGACGCGCGCGACGCGGCCGCGCTGCAGCGGATTTTCGATGCGCATCCGATCACCGGCGCGATCCATTTCGCGGCGCTGAAAGCGGTCGGCGAGTCGGTCGCGAAGCCGATCGAGTACTACGCGAACAACGTCGGCAGCCTGCTGACGCTGCTCGGCGTGATGCGCGATCGCAACGTCAAGCAGTTCGTGTTCAGTTCGTCGGCAACGGTGTACGGCGTGCCGAAGAGCTCGCCTATCGACGAATCGTTCCCGCTCTCGGCGACCAATCCGTATGGTCAATCGAAGCTGATCGCCGAGCAGATCCTGCGCGATCTCGAAGTGTCGGACCCATCGTGGCGCATCGCGACGCTGCGCTACTTCAATCCGGTCGGCGCGCATGAAAGTGGCCTGATCGGCGAAGATCCGGCCGGCATTCCGAACAACCTGATGCCGTACGTCGCACAGGTCGCGGTCGGCAAGCTCGACCGCCTGCGCGTGTTCGGCGGCGACTACGAGACGCCCGACGGCACCGGCGTGCGCGACTACATCCACGTGGTCGATCTCGCGCGCGGGCATCTCGCCGCGCTCGATGCGCTCGTCGAGCGCGATGCGAGCTTCGTCGTCAATCTCGGCACGGGCCAGGGCTATAGCGTGCTCGACGTGGTGCGCTCGTTCGAGAAGGCGTCGGGGCGGCCGGTGCCGTACGAGATCGTCGCGCGCCGCCCGGGCGACGTCGCGCAGTGTTTCGCGGACCCGAGCGCGGCCGAGAAAATCATCGGCTGGCGCGCGCAGTTCGGCATCGAGCGCATGTGCGCGGACCACTGGCGCTGGCAGTCGACGAATCCGCAGGGGTTTGCATAAAGCGCTTCGGCACCAGCGCATCCCGTTAAAAAAATGGCGGCGGCATTCGCGTAGCGCGGATGCCGCCGCCGTTTGCTTTGGCGCTCACCTCGTCAGAACGGTGAGCGCCACGGCTGCCGAACGCGTTACGCCGTTGCCCCTTCCAGCTGGAACACCGCGACCGCATCACGCAACGCCATCGCATGCTCTTCCAGCGACTTCGCCGCGGCCGCCGCCTGCTCGACGAGCGCCGCGTTGTGCTGCGTGACCTCGTCGATCTGCGACACCGCCTTGTTGACCTGCTCGATGCCGTCGCTCTGTTCGAGCGCCGACGCCTCGATCTCGCTCATCACGCCGGTCACGCGCTCGACGGCCTTCAGCGCTTCCTGAATCGTCTTCTGCGCATCCGACACCAGCGAGGCACCCTCCTCGACCTTCGCCGCCGACTCGCCGATCAGCTCCTTGATCTCCTTGGCCGCCGCGCCCGAGCGCTGCGCGAGACTGCGCACTTCCGAGGCGACCACCGCGAAGCCGCGTCCCTGCTCGCCCGCGCGCGCCGCTTCGACGGCCGCGTTCAACGCGAGAATGTTGGTCTGAAACGCGATCCCCTCGATCATGCCGATGATCTCCGTGACCTTGCGCGACGACTCGCTGATGCCGTCCATCGTCTCGGTCACGCGCGACACCACCTTGCCGCCGCGCGTGACCGTATCGAGCGCGCCGTGCGCGAGGCGGTTCGCCTGCCTGGCATTGTCGGCGTTCTGTTTCACGGTCGCCGACAGCTGCTCCATGCTCGCCGCGGTCTGCTGCAGCGCGGCCGCCTGCTGCTCGGTGCGCGCCGACAGATCGGCATTGCCCGACGCGATTTCGTTCGCGCCCTGCGTGATCGCGCTCGTGCTGCCGCGCACCTTGCCGACCGTTTCGACGAGGCCGTCGCGCATCCGCGTCAGCGCGCCGAGCAGCTGGCCCATCTCGTTGCGCGATTTCACCTTGATCGCGACGCTCAGGTCGCCGGCCGCGATGCGCTCGAAGTGCTTGACCGTCGCGTTGACCGGCTTGATCAGCGCCGACGACAACGCGACCCGAGCGCCCACCGCGATCACGAGCGCGATCACCGCGATCGCGCCGAACAGCACTGTCGCGAGCTGGAAGCGTCGCGCGCCGGTCGCGGCCTGCTGATGCTGATTGTCCATCTGCGCTTTTTCGAGCGCGTCGATCGCTTTCGAGTAGGACGCGTACAGGCTGTTCGCCGTGTCGCCCTGGATGTTGCGAAAGGTGTTGAAGTCGAAGTCGGTCAATGCCTTGAATTCCGGTTCGATCGCCTTGTCGACGAGCGCCGCGCGCGCGTCGCCGACGCTCTGCGCGAGCTTGCGCCCTGCGTCGCTCGCGAACGGGCCGGCCATGTAGTTGCGGAAGTCGTTGTTCGATTCAAGCAGCACCTTGTGCGCGGCCGGCAGCAGATCGTCGGTCTGCTTGCCGACGCTGAACAACGTCTGATAGGTGCCCAATTCGAGCTGCACCTGCAGAAGCTTCTCGGAACTCGCCTTCAGATGCGACAGCGCGACCGCACTGCGCTGGGTGTCGTCGAGGCTGTCGTTGGCGAGCTTCAGCGCGCCGTAGCCGACAGCGATCACCGTCAGAAGGAAGGCGACGAATACGCTGATCACGAGCGTCAGTCCGCCACGAATTGTGATGTTATTAAGCATTGGGTCTCCGGAACGCCTTTGTTGCGCGCGACTTACACTTCGTCGCATCCAGGTTTACGGTTGCGGCGCGCGCGCGCCGCATAGGGGGAATCCATGAGGAGCGAGCGCTCACGGGCCTGTGCGGGCCGCTTCGGTCTCGCTATCTGGGATTTTTTTGCCGGCCTGGATGAAAGCTTCGCGCCCGTGCCGCGCGCCGGCCGCCGCACGTTTCGTTTGTATAATTCCGCGTCTTCGCTCAGGCCCACTTTCATGCTTAGTTTTGCGCTCGGCTTTCTCGTCTCTCTGCTGATCACGCTGTTGATCGTGCGCTATGCGCATCTGCATGAAAAGTTCTCGACCGACACCGATCTGGCCGGCGTCCAGAAATTCCACGTGCGTCCGGTGCCGCGCATCGGCGGGACTGGGATTCTGGTCGGGCTGATCGTCTCCGCGGTGCAATTGCATCGCGCGTATCCGGCCGTATCGGGCAGCATTCTCGGGTTGATCGCGTGCGGCATGCCGGCGTTCGGCTCGGGGCTCGTCGAGGATCTGACCAAGCGCGTGTCGCCGCTCGCGCGCCTCATCTGCACGATGGCGGCCGCCGCGCTCGCCTGGTTCTTTCTCGACATCGCGGTCACGCGCATCAGCGTGCCGCCGCTCGACTTTCTGCTGTCATATGCGGCGATCTCGTTCGTGGTCACGGTGCTCGCGGTCGCGGCGCTCGCCAACGCGATCAATATCATCGACGGCTTCAACGGCCTCGCGTCGATGGTCGCGTTCATGATGTTCGCGTCGCTCGCGTATGTGGCGTTCCAGGTGCACGACCCGGTCGTGCTGTCCGCGTCGTTCATGATGATGGGCGCGGTGCTCGGCTTCTTCATCTGGAACTTCCCGGCCGGGCTGATTTTTCTCGGCGACGGCGGTGCTTACTTCATCGGCTTCATGCTCGCCGAGCTGTCGATCCTGCTCGTGATGCGCAATCGCGACGTATCCGCGTGGTATCCGGTGCTGCTTTTCATGTACCCGATCTTCGAGACCTGCTTCTCGATCTACCGCAAGAAGTTCATTCGCGGCATGTCGCCGGGCATCCCGGATGGCGTGCATCTGCATATGCTGGTCTACAAGCGGCTGATGCGCTGGGCGGTCGGCGCGCGCACCGCGCGCGAGCTGACGCGCCGCAACTCGCTGACGTCGCCGTATCTGTGGCTGCTGTGCCTGATTGCAGTCGTGCCGGCGACGCTGTTCTGGCGGCACACGCTGCATCTGTTCTGCTTCGTCGTGGTGTTCGCGGCGACTTATGTGTGGCTTTACGTGAGCATCGTGAGGTTCAAGTCGCCGCGGTGGATGGTGGTGAGGAAGGGGAAGCGGTAAGCAGAAACGACAAAGGCTGAAAATCGGCTCACTCGGCTCGAAATGTAGCAATAAATCCTCTCTTCACGAGATTCCTCCAAATTCATCAATGCACGGGATAAACAAAAGCCCCGTCGCCGGGGCTTTCGTCTACCTCGTGCGATACCACCGCCATAGCTTCAGGATCGCCACATACGCCAGCGCCGCCACGATCAGTTCGATAGTCACCCACACCATGTAATACAGGTCATCAGGGTCACGCACACCGAGCCAATCGGAAGCCGCCCAATATGCATTCGACTCGCTTTCTGTCCACTCGTACGGATACGGCCGGACATAAAGAACAGAGAGAACAAACAGCGCCAGAAACAACGTGACCTTGAACAGTCTACGGGCAAGTGTTGCCATATGTGATGACCTCAATTGTTCCGTAGGCCCGAAGCCCCGAAATGCCGGCAGGGATCGTCATGGTGCGCAGCAGCGCATTGCGGATTCTCATGAAATCGCTATGGCTCGGCAAGGTAATGCAACCAAGTGATGCGCCGTGCCCGCCTGCTGGATGCAACCGGAACTGCCCACGCTTGACACCATTGACCCAAGTGAAATCATCGACTAGTCCATCATCCCGATACAGGGCGAACCAGTCACCGTGATTCGATGGATGGCCGAAAACGGCATTCAACGCGTCTTTTCCCAATGCGTAAGCCTGTGAACGGATGCCACCAGTCGGACGGTCGACGATCCAGTATTTGCCGGCGGGAATCGGCCCCTTGCTAGGCACAGCCGTGCAGCCGCCCCGATTGCGGTATTGCCGGTCGCCAGAATAAGCGTCAAAGGTGCCGATGCCAGAAATGGTGAGCGGTGATAGTGGCTCGTTATTCACGAGGAATTTGCCGGTGTAGGCCATATGTCACACCTCCTGATTACGCTGGCTGTGGGTCATTGCGTCCTACACAGGTTCCTCCCGTCGGGGAACCTTGACCGTAAGCGCGCGTGCCCCTGGCGCGCTACAGGTCGATTCCCGATTTGCCGCCTCCTTCGCCTGGGCAAAAAAAGCGCGCCACAAGGGCGCGCAAAAATTTGCATCACAGATAAAAGAGCTAACCGAACCGCCACCTCAGCGAGAAAGCGATACCGGGTTGCGACGATTCAATGCTAGGTGTATGTGCCGGGCGCAGGCTTCAGACAACTCCGAAACGCCGGGGCGTGCACGATGGTCGTCAACTCTCCAGGGCAAAAATAGAAAAGCCCCTCCCCGGGGCTTTCGTCTACTTCGTGCGGTACCACCGCCATAGCTTCATGATCGCCACATACGCCAGCACCGCCACGAGCAGTTCGATAGTCATCCACAGGCCGATATACAGGTTTTCGGGATCGCCGATACCTAGCACCTCCGAAGCGTGTATCCATGCACGCATCTCGGACTCGGTCCACCCATCGTCGTACGGTCGGACAAATCGGAATGACAGAAGGTACAGACCTATAAACAGTAGGACTTTAAGCACCCTTCGGACAGGTGTTGCCATATGTGCTGACCTCAATTGTTCCGTAGGCGCGAAGCCCCGAATTGCCGGCAGGGATCGTCATGGTGTGAAGGAGTGAGTTGCGGATTCTCAGGAAATCCGTACGGCTCGGCAGGGTAATGCAGCCAAGCGAAACACCCCGACCACCTGCCGGATGCAACCTGAAGTTTCCACGCCGCACGCCGTTGATCCATGTGTAATCGTCGATTAGCCCATCATCACGATACAGTGCAAACCATTCACTGTGATCGGTCGGGTGCGACGAGTAGTAATTGAACTCATCTTTTAACCACGTTTCTACCGCAGAGCGCACGCCGCCAGTAGGGCGCGGGACGATCCAGTACTTGCCAGCGGGGATCGGCCCGTTATTGGGAACCATTGTGCAGCCGCCCCGATTGCGGTATTGGCCGTTGCCGGAATAGGCGTCGAATGTGCCGATGCCATTAATGGTGAGCGGTGACAGCGGCGCGTTGTCCACGAGGAATTTGCCGAAGTAAGCCATGTTTCACGCCTCGTGATTGCGCTGGCTGTAGGTCATTGCGTCTTGCATAGGCTCCTCCCATTGGTGAGCCTTGACCGTAACCGCGCGGGCCGCTGGCGCGCTACAGGTCGATTCCGGATTTGCCGCCTCTTGCGCCTGGACAAAAAAAAGCGCCACAGGGGCGCGCAATACTTTTGCATCACAGAAAAAGAGCCAACAGAGCCGCCACCTCAGCGGGAATGACATACCGGGCGGTGACGATTCAATGCTAGGTGTATGTGCCGGGCGCAGGCTTCAGACAACTCCGAAAAGCCGGGGTGTGCGCGATGGTCGTCAACTCTCCTGGGCAAAAATAAAAAAGCCCCAGCATGTCTTTAGGGGCTCTTATCGATAAACATCCGACAGCCAATTTCAACGGGTCAAATGACCTGCCTTCGCGGGTACTGATTCAATGCTTCGACTACTCCGATGACTCGCGGCGGCGGAACGCCTACGACACCCGCGTCGCCGGCGCCACACTACGCAGCGTCGTCGCCGTCGCCGGCAGATACTCCGGCACCCAGCGCCGCAGATCGCGCCGCACTTCATCGTCGGCCGGCACGCGATGCTGCATCAGCCACGGCAGCAGATTGTCGATCAGGCTGTCCGGCACCTCGCGCGCCTGCGCGATGCGCAGCTTCGGGTGCGGTGTGCGCGTGGTGGTTTCGTCGTCCGCGAGCAGTTCTTCGTAAAGCTTCTCGCCCGGACGCAAACCCGTGAACACGACGCGAATCTGCTCTTCGGTGAAACCGTACAGGCGGATCAGATCGTGCGCGAGATCGGCGATTCGCACCGGCTTGCCCATGTCGAGAATGAAAATCTCGCCGCCGCGCCCCATGCTCGACGCCTGCAACACGAGTTGCGACGCCTCCGGAATCGTCATGAAGAAACGCGTGATTTCCGGATGCGTGACGGTCACCGGCCCGCCGCGCGCGATCTGCTCCTGGAACTTCGGAATCACGCTGCCCGCGCTGCCGAGCACGTTGCCGAAGCGCACCGTCTCGAACTGCGTGCGCCGCGCGCCCTGCTGCTGCAGCGCCGAGCACGCCATCTCCGCGAGCCGCTTGCTCGCGCCCATCACGTTGGTCGGATTGACCGCCTTGTCGGTCGAGATCAGCACGAAATGCGCGACGTCGTGGCGGATCGCCGCGCGCGCGACGCGGTACGTGCCAAGCACGTTGTTGCGCACCGCCTGCCACGTGTTGACCTCTTCCATCAACGGCACATGCTTGTAGGCCGCCGCATGAAACACGATGTGCGGACAGTAGCGCGCCATCACCTGATCGAGCAGCAGCGAGTCCTTCACGTCGCCGACGATCGGCACCACCGACACTTCCGGATATTTGTCGCGCAGCTCTTCGTTCAGGCGATAGATCGAGAACTCGGAGATGTCGAACGCGACCAGTTGCACCGGACCGAAGCGCAGGATCTGCCGGCATAGCTCCGAGCCGATCGAGCCGCCCGCGCCCGTCACCATCACGACACGGTTTTTCAGCAGCGCGGCGACGTGCTCGGTGTCGATCGTCACCGGGTCACGGCCGAGCAGGTCTTCGAGATCGATCTGCCGCACGCGCGCCAGGAACGCCTGACCTTGCGTGAGCGGCGTGAGCGCGGGCAGCGTCATCGCGCGTACGCCGGCGCGCACGCACAGCGTGGCGATGCGCCGATGCGCCTCCACCGACGCCGACGGCACCGCGATGATCACATGCTCGACCTTCAGCTCCGTGCAGATTTTCTGCAGATCGCTGATCGCACCAACCACGCGATAGCCGTAGATTTCACGGCCCTGCTTGATCGGATCGTCGTCGAGCAGGCCGACGAGGCGCCATTGGCCCGAGCGCTTCAGCTCGCGCACGAGGTTCGCGCCGGCATTGCCCGCGCCGAGCACGAGCACCGGCTTGCCCTGGCCGACCAGTCCGCCGTAGCGATAGAACTCCTTGGCCGCGCGATACAGCGCGCGTGAGCCGCCCATCGTCAGGAACAGCAGCATCGGCGACACGATCAGCACCGAGCGCGGCACGACCGGCGCCGGCTGCAACAGCGCCGAGCCGATCACGACGACGAGCGCGCCGACGCCGATCGCTTTCGCGATCCGCACGAGATCGGGCAGGCTCGCGAACACCCACATGCCGCGATAGAGGCCGTAGCCGCGGAACATCACCGCGTAGATCAGCAGCACCCACACGAGCGCATGCAGCCCGCTCGACCAGAACGGCGCGGGCACCGGTCCGTTGAACCGGATCACATAGGCCAGCAGCCAGGCCATTGCCACCGCGCACAGGTCGAACGCAAACGCACTGAACGAAAGCCATCTGGCTTTGAAGCTTTTCATTGCGCAGAACCTCAGATTGGCCCGGAACGGGACACATGGCGCCGCCAGCGGCGATCAATACACAGGCCCGCGACGACCAGCACGGCAGCCCATGCGACGACAACCAGCCATTGATACAGAAGAGCCAATTGTAGCGCCCAAACAGCAAGTATTATGCCCGCCGCCATGAACAAATACCAAATCCACGCGGTCGATGCGTGCCCGAAACCCGACTGCACCAGTCTTTGATAGTAGTGTTCACGATGCGCCTGCCAAAATTTTTCACCGCGCAGCAGGCGCTTGAGCAGCGTGACCGACGCATCGCCGATGAACGGCGCGAAGCACAGTGCCGGAAACCACACCGGCCATACACCCTCGCGCCACCCCCAATAGCCGAGCGCGCCGGCCAGAAAGCCGAGCGGGATCGAGCCGGCGTCACCGAGAAAAATGCGCGCCGGGTGAAAGTTGAACAGCAGAAAGCCCGCGGCCGCGCCTGTGACGATCAGGCTCGCCGTCGCGAGCGCCGGGTCCGCGTGCGACGACAGCGAGGCGGCCACCGCATAGCCGCCGAAGCCGAACAGCGCCATGCCGCCCGCGAGGCCGTCCGAGCCGTCCATGAAGTTGTAGAGATTGACGAGCCACACGAGTAGAACCGCCATGCACGCGAGCGCCCACCACGGCACGTCGGCCGGATAGACGGCGATCAGTGCCGCCACCGCCGCCGCATGACCGCCGAAGCGCACGCGTGCGGGCAGGCCACGTCGATCGTCGAGCTGCGATAGCGCCGCGAGCAGCGCCGCGGCAAGCGCGGGCAGCCACAGCGACGGCGCCGCCAGCGCGATCAGCAACACCGCGACCGGCACGATGCCCCAGCCGCCGACGCGCGGCGTCGGGCGCGTGTGCAGCGAGCGGTCGTTGGGGATGTCGGTGGCGAGCCGCCACGCGAGGCCGGTGCGCAGCAGCGTCCACAGGATCGCCGCGCAGGCGGCGAGCGCGGCGACGCCCCACGGCAGTAGAGAGACGACGGAAGAGGCGGAGTGTGCAGCGAGCGGCATCGATAGCGTTAGCGGTTCAGGTCGGAGTCAAGGCGGGTTCAACCCGTGGTCAATGCGTTGAGCGATACCACGCCGCGGTTTCGAGCAGCCCATGCTCGACCGTATGCGGCGCAGACCAGTTCAGACATTCGCGGATATGCGAACTGTCGACGCGCAGCTCGCCGATCAATCGATCGATCTGCGCCGAGCGGCCGGTCAGGCGACCCGCGAGACTGAGCAGGCTGGCCGGCACCGGCACGAGCCGCGCGGGCACGTGAAGCTGCGTGGCCAGCAGACGCGCGAGTTCCGGCACGCTGAGGTCGCGGCCGTCGGTCACATGGAAGGTTTCGCCGGCCGCGCGCGGATCGGTCGCGCAATGCACGAGCGCGTCCGCGAGGTTATCGACGAACACGAGGCTGCGCAGCGCGCTGAGCGCGCCGAGCGGCAACGGAATGCCTCTCGCGACCGCGTTCATCAGCTGCAGGAAGTTCGCGCGCACGCGCGGCCCGTAGACCAGCGGCGGCCGCACCACGACGACTTCGAGACCCGTCGAGCGGCCGAAGTCGAACAGCGCGCGCTCGGCTTCCAGTTTCGAGATGCCATACGCCTCGGACGGCGCGGGCTGATCCGTTTCGGCGATCGGCCGGCCGCTGCTCGCCTCGCCCATCGCCTTGATGCTGCTGACGAACACGAAGCGCCTCGCGCCCGCGCGCCGCGCCGCGGCCGCGACGCGCAAGCTGCCCTCGACATTGGTCGCGCGATAGGCGGCGAGCGGCTCGGTCAGGGCCTCCCGCATCACGTGCACGCGCGACGCCAGATGGATCACCGCATCGCAAGTGAGCGTGACCGGCCAGCGCTGGTCGATGCCCGCAAAGTCTTCGGTATCGAGCAGCCATTCGCGCACGCCCTCGGCGGCCGTCTGCGGCCGGCGCACCACGCCGGTCACGCGATCGCCCCGCCGCAGCAACGCGCGCGACACCGCCTGGCCGACGAAACCGTTGGCGCCGGTGACGAGGATCTGCAGACTCATCGCAATGCTCCGTCATGCACTTCGCGGCGCACGATTACGCCCACGCCATGCCGCGCGACCCACGCAAACAGACGATCGCCGTCAGGACTCGACGCGGCCGCACACGGCGGGAAAGGCGGATCAGACACGATACAATCTGGCATCGGCGGTGCTTTCTCAGGAAGTCTGGCTGGGAACGTATTGTATTCGGGCCGTGATAATAAAACGGACCTGCGCCTGCTGGCGCGTCGTTCGTACACTTCGTAACAACTCAAACATATTCGCGCATGTGGAATTCGTGGTATCGATCCGACTTGCTCGACAACCGCACACGCCGGCCTGCTCGCTGGCCGTGCGATCAGGCCCCGGCCCGCGCACCGGCAAGTCCGCGCCTGAAGGCCGCGCAAGCGCGCGGCGAGCATCCACATGAATGCCCCGAAACCTGCCGGTCTTGCCGCCATGTTCGCGCGTTACGCGCAGCGGCGTGCCGCGACGTGCTGGTCTGAAGAAAAGAACTGTTTGAGCGACTAGAGTCCCACCTATGAAAGTGCTGTTCGCCACCTACCCGATGGCTTTCCATACCCCCGGCGGCGGAGAAATCCAATTGCTTGCGTATCACAAGCATCTGCCCGCGCATGGCGTCGACGTTACGCTGTTCGATCCGTGGAAGCCGCGTTTTCTAGAACACGACGTGGTGCATTTCTTCTCGTGCGTCGGTGGCTCGGTGCACTTCTGCAACTTCGTCAAGCAACTTGGCTTGCCGCTCGTCGTGTCGTCGAGTTTGTGGGTGACGGAGGAAACCAGGCATCTCTATCCGATCGGCGAGATCCGCCATCAGTTTTCTC
The DNA here is from genome assembly GCF_014201055.1 of Paraburkholderia sp. CI2. Taxonomy (NCBI): domain Bacteria; kingdom Pseudomonadati; phylum Pseudomonadota; class Betaproteobacteria; order Burkholderiales; family Burkholderiaceae; genus Paraburkholderia; species Paraburkholderia sp. CI2. The sequence continues at coordinate 69,105 of NZ_JACHDL010000004.1, read as the reverse complement.
TCGCGGACCGCGTGGTCGCAAACTCCGAGATCGAATGCGACACGCTCGCTCGCATCTTCGATCTGCCGCGCGAGAAGTTCGCGAGCGTGTTGAACGGCGTCGAACAGAGCTTTTACGAGCCGGTCGCGGCGGAGCCGTTCCGCCGTGAATCCGGCATCGAGGGCCGCTTCATCCTGAACGTCGGCAACATCGAGCCGCGCAAGAACCAGCTCGCGCTGATCCGGGCGATGAAGTCGTTCCCCGACCTGAAGCTTGTCCTGATCGGCCATCAGCGCGATCCTGAGTATGCGAAGGCATGCTTCGACGAGGGTGGCGGCCAGGTCGTCTACGCCGGCACGCTGCCCCACGATTCGCCGCTGCTGCGCTCCGCCTACGCGGCCTGCGAAGCGTTCGTGCTGCCGAGCACGCTCGAAACGCCGGGGCTCGCCGCGCTCGAAGCGCATGCCGCCGGCGCGCGCATCGCGGTGACAAAAGTTGGCTCTACCCAAGAATATTTCGCGCAGCACGTTGCCTACCTGGATCCGTTCGACGTCGACAGCATCACCGGATCGATTCGCGCGGCGCTCGCGCAACCGCGCGGCGCTGCCGCTGCTCCGACGCGCGATCTGACCTGGCAGGCCGTCCTGTCGCCCTTGAAAGACCTCTACAATTCCCTGCTGACGAAATGACAAAACCCGTGACGAACCTCATGAAGAACTTCGAACTTCGTCCCTTGAATAACGTCGAGGCGTCCTCGAATTCCGGGTTCGCCTGGAACGCGACGAACGGCGATCCGCAGTTCGAGCTGACGGGATGGGCAGAGCTGTCGGGTCGCGCCGCGCGTATTTCGTTCGAGCTCGCGAAAGAAGACATGCCGGCCTCGCCATGCATGATCTATTTCGACGCGGGCGCGGGCATGTCGGAGCACGCGACGATCGGCCTCGTGGTCGACGCTGACGGCAAGGTGGATCAGGTCGTCGCGTTTCCGCCGCTCGTCGGTCCGTTGCGCCTCGATCCGATCGCGCGCGCGGGACTGTTTTCGATCACCGGCTTCAACGTCGAACTGGTGGCCGACGCCGACTGCCCGACGGAACTGCTCGAACGCGCGCGCCGGATGGCGTCGTGGGGCGGCGGCGCTCAGCCTGCGCCGGCGCCAACCGTGGGTCACACGTATCAGGAATGGATCGAGCGGCACGAGCCGCCCGCGTCGCATTACCCGGAACTGCGCGCGCGCTCGAAGGCGTGGGCGCTGCAACCGCTGATCAGCATCGTGATGCCGACCTACAACACGCCGGCCAGGTGGCTGCGCATGGCGATCGATTCGGTCGTCGACCAGGTCTACGAGAATTGGGAATTCTGCATCGCCGACGACTGCTCGACGAACCCCGAGGTCAAGCAGGTGCTCGACAGCTACGCCGCCAAAGATCCGCGCATCAAGGTCGCGTACCGCACGACGAACGGCCACATCAGCAACTCCAGCAACACGGCGCTCGAGCTTGCCGTCGGCGAATTCGTCGGCCTGCTCGACCACGACGACGAATTGCATCCGCTCGCGCTCTATTGCGTCGCCGAGCTGATCAACGCGCATCCGGACGCGACGGTGATCTACAGCGACGAAGACAAGATCTCGATCGACGGGGTCCGCTCGGACCCGTACTTCAAATGCGACTTCAACTACGATCTGTTCCTGAGCCAGAACATGATCTCGCATTTCGGCGTCTACAAGACTTCGGTCATGAAGGAGGTCGGCGGCTTCAGAACCGGCTTCGAAGGCTCGCAGGACTACGACCTCGCGCTGCGCGTGATCGACCGCGCGGGTCATCACACGGTGTATCACGTGCCGCGCGCGCTGTACCACTGGCGCATGATCCCCGAGAGCACGGCGGCCGGCCATGAAGCCAAGCCGTATGCGCATATCGCGGCGATGCGCGCGCTCGACGAACACCTCGCGCGCAACGGCATCAACGCCCACACCGAGCACGCGCCGGGCACGGACGCCTTCAACAAGGTCGTGTACGACTTGCCCGAGGTGCTGCCGTCGGTGGAGATCATCATTCCGACGCGCGATTCCGCCGGACTCGTCGAGCAATGCGTGGAATCGGTGCGGCAGAAATCGAGCTACCCGAACTTCCGCATCACGATCATCGACAACGGCTCGCTCAAGCAGGAAACGCACGACCTGTTCGCGCGCCTGCAAGAGGACGAGCGCATCAAGGTCGTGCGCGACGATTCGCCGTTCAACTACTCGGCGCTGAACAACCGCGTCGCGCTCGCGAGCACGGCGGACTTCGTCTGTCTGATGAACAACGACATCGAAGTGATCAACGCCGACTGGCTCGAGGAAATGGTGTCGGTCGCGCTGCAGGCGAAGGTCGGCGCGGTCGGCGCAAAACTGCTGTATCCGGACGACACCATCCAGCATGGCGGCGTGGTGCTCGGCGTCGGCGGGATTGGGAGCCATGCGCACAAGCACTTCCCCAATTCGCACCCCGGCTACTTCGCGCGCGCACGCCTGCGCAACGTGATGTGTGCGGTGACCGCCGCGTGCCTGCTGATCCGCCAGTCGATCTACAAGGAAGTCGGCGGCCTCGACGAACAGTTACACGTCGCTTACAACGACATCGATTTTTGCCTGCGTGTGCGGCAAGCGGGCTACCGCAATGTGTGGACGCCCTACGCGGAGCTTTATCATCACGAATCGGCAACCCGCGGCGCCGAAGACACACCGGAAAAAATCAGCCGCTTCAACCAGGAATCTGAGTTGGTCAGACAGCGCTGGGAGCATCTGTTGATGAACGATCCCTGCTATTCACCCAATCTGACACTGACTGCCGACGATTTTTCCTTTGCTTGGCCTTCAAGGATTGCAAATCTTGATTAATCTGGGACCCCAAAAAAACAAGACCGGATGGCTGGCGGAGTACCGCCATCCATCGCCGGGGGAACTGTTCTGCCTGCCGAGCGCGATCTACTTTCTGATGAAGTTCAGAGCCGATCTCGCGCGCTTCAATTCCAAAGTGCTGGATGACCGCGTCACGCTGTATTTCTGGTGGGAAATGTCGGCGCGCGAAACGTATCCGGACTTCAACTGGGTGCTGCGGCAGGAAGACCTCGAATATTTGCGTCAGCTCGACAACGACACGCTGATCGAGCGGCATCCGGACGCCGTCACGTACTGGCTCGGCTCGACCAAACCGAGCGTGCTCGATGCGAAGCATCTGAGCGAGACGCTGCACGAGCCCGTCACCGTGCTCGAAGAAGCCGGCCTGCAATTGCCGAAGCTGATGACGACGGTCGTGCGCAATCGCGGCGATCTGTCCCAGGCATTCAACCTGAACACGCTGACCGGCTATCTGAACTGCCTCGACTGGTGGGAGCAGTACGGTCAGGTCACCTGCCCGCGCGTGACGTGGCGTCCGCCGATCGCGTGGCCCGGGCTGCTGGAACCGATCGACGCGCCTGACTCCAGCGCGATGCCGTTTCCGCGCTTCCTCGCGCTGATCACGACCGAGCGGCCCGATCTGCGCAGCGCGTTCAATCTGAACAGCTTCACCTCGCGGCTCAACGCGCTCAGCTGGTGGGAAGACCACGGCCAGCGCGAGTATCCGCGCATCAAGTGGTCGCAGCCGCCGATCGGCGGCTTCATGCTCGAGCCCGAAGCGCTTCCCGCGGACGGTGGCCCTTACGTGCCGCGCTTCCTGTGCGAGATCTACAAGGACCGGCCGGACCTGCAGGCGACCTTCACGCTGCAGTCCTTCCGCGGGCGGCTCAACTGTCTGTCGTGGTGGATCGAACACGGCCAGCATCAGTACCACGCGATCAAATGGGTGCCGCCCACGCCCTCCGCCGTGATGTTCGAGCCCGAATTTGGCTCGCACGCCGACTGGCTACCGGTGCCGCGCTTCCTGCGGCTGCTGCACGGTGAGCGCCGGGACCTGCAGGAGCTCTGCTCGCTCGACAGCTTCACCGGGCGCCTGAAGTGCCTGTCGTGGTGGATCGAGCACGGGCAGCACCAGTATCCGGCGATTCACTGGGGCATCCCGCCGTTGCCCGACACCCTGTTCAGGATGGAAGCCGGCGAGCAAGGCGCGCTGCCGCTGCTGCCGCGCTTTCTGCCGCTGATCTGGAACGAGCGGCCCGACCTGCAGGCGTCGTTCAACCTGAGCAGCTTCCGCGAGCGGCTCGCGTTCATTTCGTGGTGGGAAAAGCACGGGCACAGCGAGTACTACGCGATCGAATGGTCGCCGACGCATCTCGCCGAAGAACGCGAGGGCGAATGGGTGCCGCCCACCACACCCGCATTGATGTTCGAGCCCGAATGGGGCACGCACGCCGACTGGCTACCGGTGCCGCGCTTCCTGCGGCTGTTGCATGACGAGCGCCAGGATCTGCAGGAGCTCTGCTCGCTCGACACCTTCACCGGGCGTCTGAAGTGCCTGTCGTGGTGGATCGAACACGGGCAGCACCAGTATCCGGCGCTTCACTGGGCCATCCCGCCGTTGCCCGACAGCCTGTTCGGCGCGCAAGCCGGCGAGCAAGGCGCGCTGCCGCTGCTGCCGCGCTTTCTGCTGCTGATCTGGAACGAGCGGCCCGACCTGCAGGCATCGTTCAACCTGAACAGCTTCAGCGAACGGCTCGGCTTCATCTCCTGGTGGGACAAGCACGGGCACGACGAGTACTACGCGGTCAAATGGACGCCGACTCATCTGGCCGAAGAGCTCGCGAGAATCGACGACGAGCAGCCGGCGGACGACACCTTGCTGCCGCGCTTCCTGACGATGATCGCGAATGACCGCCCGGATCTGCGCGAAGTGTACGACCTGAACACCGCGGATGGCCGCGACCAGCTCGTGCGCTGGTGGAACGAATGGGCGTCGACCGAATATCCGCTGGTCGGCTCGCTGAAGGTGCGCTGGACCGACAGCGCCGACGACGAAGCCGATGACGACGCGCACGAGCCCGCGCGCTATCACGCGCGCGTCGAAGGCATCGGCTACGACTTCGGCGTCAACATCATCGGCTTCCCGCAAGGCGTGCTCGGCCTCGGCGAAGACGCGCGCATGGCCGCCCGCGTACTGCAACTGTCGTCGACGCCGGTCACGCTGCTCAATGCGCCGATGGCGGGACCCGCGCGCCTCGAACACTCGGTCGATCATCTGATCAGCGACGAGCTCAAGTACAACATCAGCCTGATCTGCCTGCCGGCGCCCGAAATGGTGCGGCTCGCGCTGGAAGGCGGCCGCAGCCTGATCGACGCGCCCACGCACAAGATCGGCGCATGGCCATGGGAACTGCCCCACTGGCCGAACGCGTTCGGCAACGTGCATCAGATGGTCGACGAAATCTGGGCGCAGAGCCGCTTCGTGCAGAGCGTCTACAGCCGGCTCGGCAACACGCCGGTCTACCAGATGCCGATGGCGGTCGAGGTCCCCGCGCCGCTCGAGCCGAAGCGCGAGCGCTTTGGCCTGCCGGCCAACGAGTTCCTGTTCTACCTGATGTTCGACGGCAACTCGTGGCTGAGCCGCAAGAATCCGGTCGCCGGCGTGCAGGCGTTCAAGCAGGCGTTCGGCGACAGCTCCCCGGGCGTCGGGCTCGTCATCAAGGCGATGAACGTGCGCGACGACGACCCGGTGTGGCGCGCCGTGCTCGACCTTGTCGCGGGCGATAGCCGCATTCACATCGTGTCCGAGCGCCTGAGCCGCCAGGACTCGACCGACTTCATGGCCTGCTGCGACGCCTACATTTCGCTGCACCGTAGCGAAGGCTTCGGCCGCGTGATCGCGGAGGCGATGGCGTTGGGGCAGCCGGTCGTGGTCACGAACTTCTCGGGCAACGTCGACTTTTGCGAACCCGACACCGCGTTCCTCGTGGATGGCGAACTCGTGCCGCTGCGCCCCGGCGACTACCTGTTCGCCGAAGGTCAGTACTGGTGCGATCCGGAGGTATCGATCGCGGCGGAACAGCTCAAACGCATGATCGACGATGCGCCACTCCGTGAGCGCATCGCACTGGCGGGGAAGGCGCGCATGGAGCGCGACTACTCAGTTGAGGCAGTCGCACGCGCGTATGCGCGACGGTTGAACGACATTGCGGAGGCGAAGACGATATGACGCTGCGGGTATGTGCTCCGGACATTTTCTCGGGCGATGCGGTGGGTAACCACTGCATCGGTTTCGTACGCATGGCTGAACGTCTCGGCATGAGGGCCGAGCTGTATGCAAGCGGTTTCGAGGAGGGAACGAATGGAGTGCGCCCGCTTGACGCATTATTCGAAGAGGTCACTCGCGACGATGTGGTTCTGCTGAGTTACTCGATCTACGATCCGTACCTCGAGCGGATACTCGCGCTCGATTGCAGGAAGATCTGCTACATCCACGGCGTGACGGACCCGCAGTTGCTGCGCGCGCTCGAACCGCGCACCGCACAGTTGTGCGAGAAGGCACTCGCGCAACTGCCGCTGCTCGCGCACTTCGACACCGTCGTCGCGAATTCGCGCAGCACGGCGGCGAGCCTCGCCGGCATCGTCGCGGCGGACGCCATCAAGGTCGTGCCGCCGATCTTTCCCGACATGTACGTGTTCCGGCGCGAAGGACCGCGCAAGGGCCGCAAGCGCCCTGAGCCGAACCTGCTGATGGTGGGCCGGGTGGTGCCGCATAAACGCATCGAGGACGGCATCGAGATTCTGTCGCTGCTGAAGCAGCGTGATTTCGGCGCGACGCTGAGCATCGTCGGCAGCACGCCGAACTACGATTACCTGAAATTTCTGATCAATCACGCGCGGCGTCTCGGCGTGCTCGAGCAGGTCGACTTCAAGGGCATGCTCGACGACGCCGATCTGTTCGAGTGCTACGAATCCACCCACGCGTTGCTCGCGATGAGCCGCCACGAGGGCTTCTGCGTGCCGGTGCTCGAAGCGATGCATTACGGCAAGCCCGTATTCGTGCGTGGCGGCACGGCCGCTCAGGAGATTTGTCCGCCCGACTGCGTGTTCGACGCCCATGCCGAACTCGCCGCCTGGATACCCGTGATCACGCAGCGCCTCGGCCATACCCACGGCCGCTGTCCGATCGACACGGCCTTCGTCAAACACGCCGACGGTGTGCTGCAACGTGCCAGCGACGAGGTATGGCGCAAGATCTTCGTCGGCGCCGGGGTCGGCATGGCGGCCGCGTCGACGCATGCGCGCGCGGGTACGGCGGCCGTTTCGCTGAAAAGAGATAGATAGTCAGCGCCGCCGCTCACCAACCCATCCCGGCGCACATCGGCGCGATCCAACCCGAGCGCGCCGCCTCACTCGTTCGCTGGCGGCTTGCCGGTCCTGTCGAAGTCGATCGGTTGCCCCGTATGCGGATGCGGCGTGAACGAGAAATGCGCGCGCACGTACTTCTGCGATAGCGTGCACAGCAAGTCCATCAATGCAATCTGCTCGGCCGGAAAGACCGGCGCGCGATCCGCCGCGTCGATCGGTTTTTGCATGTAGCGCACGATATCTTTTTCGAAATCGCTGACGCAATAGTCCAGCACCCGATCGCCTTCGATCGGATAGGCCGCCACCTTCAGTTCGGGATGCAGCGACAGATACGTGCTGAACAGACGCTCGGCAACGAATGGCAGGAACGGTGCGTCGTCCGAGTGGATCGTGGGCTCCAGCACCCCGCGCGCGGCCTCGGTGCCGCTCTGCGTTTCGAGGAACGTGGCAATCGGCTCAAGCACCTTGCCGACGTAGCTTTCCCAGAACGACTGCGAACCGACCCAGAAATTGCAATAGCACAGCGTGTGCGGCGACTGACGGGGCGCCTCACGCAGATTCCACGCGATGCCGCAGGCGTCGAGCAGTTGCTGGCTGCGCTCGACGAGTCCCGGATGCGCATGCTCGCCCTGCATCCACGCGGTGTACGAGAAATACGCGAGTTGCGGAAACGGATTGATCATCCAGACGTCGGCGTCGGCATTGGCCTGCACGAACTCCAGAAACCGGCTGCCGTCCATGCGCGCCTTCAGCGCGAACTTCGGCGAAAAAAGACCGGTGATCTGCTGCTGCCGATGCATGCCCTTGCGGTACATGTCGACGAGAATATAAAACTCGCGCCACGCGGCGTGCGCGTTATCGCGCAGTTCGAGCGGATGAAAAGCCTGTTCGGACAGGACCTGTCCCGGCGCGTAAAGCGGCTCGAAGATCTTGATCGATGCACTCATGACAGCCCTGCGATCTGCAGATAATAGTTTCCGGTGTGCACGTTGCGCCGGAACAGCGTGAGCGATGCATTCGGCACCAGCACGTTGGGAAAGCGGGACAACGGCACGTTCAGCAGGTATTGCGAGATCACCGAGATCGGTCCCGCGTGACACACGGCGGCGATCAGGCCAGGCTGCTCAGCGTGCCGCAGCACCTCCTCCTCGAGCCAGTTCACCGAACGCGCGGCCAGTTCGAGATGCGACTCGCCGCCCTCGTAACGGTCCGACAGATGTTTGCCCCAGTCGGGAAACGCCACACGAAAATCTTCGGCCTTCCAGGTCGCGAACCGCCCCGCATTGGTTTCGCCGAGACGGGCGTCGACGGTCCAGTCGCAGTTGTCCTTGAACAGCACTTCAGTGGTCTGCAACGCGCGCCGCCACGGGCTCGAAAAAACGCGGTCGGGCGCGAAACCGTGACTTTCCATCAGCGTGCGTAGCTTCGCGGCCTGCTGCAGGCCATGCTCGGTCAACTCGTCCTGCTCGGTCGAGTTCAACAGGCCAGCCACGTTGGCGTGCGATTGGCCGTGGCGAATCAGAAGAAGATCCATAGGTGTTAGCTGCTTTAAGGCTTGGGGTCGGGCAAGGCTTTCACGAACATCGACGAAATGCGTCGCACGCTGAAACGGTCGAACACGTCGGCGTAGGCATTGCGGCGGATCGACTGGCGAAGCTGCGGGTCGCCCAGCATGTCCTCCAGCGCTCGTGCCCAGCTCTCGGCCGTGTTCGACGCAATGTATCCCGTCTCACGATGTTTGACGTTCTCGCGGTAGGTCGGGCAATCCGAATAGATGCTCGGGATGCCGAGGCTGCCGTAGTCCGCGTATTTGATCGGCGACTTGCACGAGTTGAAAAACAGCGTCTCCGGATCCTCTTCGGCGCCGAGCGGCACGATCGCGAACGTGTAGCCTTCGTCGCGGATGGCCTTCTTGTATTCGAGGTTGCCGCGGCTGCCGCGATGCGTCATGCGGGCAATCGTGTTGAGCTCCGGAAACGGATCGCCCCAGAAGTCGATCGACACGTTTTCGTGGCGCGCGAGAAAACTGCGCAAGGTGCCGAAAAACTCCTTGCGAAAGCTCACGAGCTTGATGCCGTCGAGATTGGAGAAGACGATCTTCGGCGGCTGGGTTTCGGTCCACAGTTCCGGCGACAGGTCGAACGCCTGATCGTCGAACCCGTTCGGGATGATCAGCACGTCGTCCGAGCGCCGCACTTTGCGCATGCGCTCCTGCAACAGCGAGTTCGACGCCGTGGCCGCGCTCGCTTCGCGAATCATCGCGAGCACGTTGTAGAGCACGTCCTCGTTCATTTCGAGCACGCTCCACGACGGCAGATCGAGCAGCCAGTCGTCGAGATCGTAAATCGTATGAAGACCGAGTTCGTTGGCCATCCGCATGATCTTCAGCGACAGATTCGACACGTGCTTGTTGAACAGCACGACGTCGAAGCGATGCAGATGGCTGACGCCAACGTCCGCCTCCGAGATCTGCTCCCACTCGATCAACCGATGGCGCTGCATGTACGAAAGCAAAGGCGCGAAGCGCGCGCCGATGGTGCGCGAATTCATTCGCCCATCGGTCATGGAGCGCCGCTGAACGACGAGCAGTCGGGGAATCTTAGTAATTTGTGAGGCCGGCATCGATCAGGTGTCTGATTAGGTCTGCTGCTACCGTGCTCGACGAGTGCCGTGCATAGACGCGTTCGTAGTTACTTTCAATCTTTTCGTCCCTGTCCGGGTCGGTCAGGGCAGCCTGAATGGCGGGAACGATGTCCGGCGCGCGGGTGGAAGCCGCGTACCAGACATTGTCGTCGAAGTGCTCGCGCTGCCAATCCCCATCAACCATGACGAGCGGCTGCTTCACGAACGCGCCTTCGAGGCACGAGCGCCCGGGCGGATCGAGGCTCGGCTCCGCCACTACCATCGCGCTGGCGAGCGCGGAGCGCAACAGCGCGCTGCAGGGCTGGATGAACGGCAGGAAATGAATGCCCCGACGCGCTTCGCGAACGCACTGCCGGTAATACTCCTCGTCCCTGAAACCGCCGACCATCAGGCCGTTCATGCCGAGCTGGTTCAGTGCGCGGATCAGTTCGAGCTGATTCTTGATCGGCTCGATCAAGCCGAGGCACAGCACGTAGTCCGAGACGTCGCAGACCGTGGGGAGCAAATCCTTGTCGGCCGGCAGCAGGAACCGGTCGGATATGCCGGAGCCCACCACCACGCCTTTACCTGGATCGACCGTGATGTACCTGTTGAAGTGCGCGAGTTCGGCGGAGGACTTGAACAGTAGCCGCTCGGCGCGCTGCACGAAAGCCTCGATGCGGCTGATTTCCGCCGGGTCGGGCGCGCTCAACCACCAGACGTTCGGCCACAGGAACAGCTTCTTGCCCTGATTCACCGTTTCGCGAACGATCGCTTCGCCGTCCGCATGGACGGAGAAGTGCATCACCGCGTCGTAAAAGCGTAGCGGCCGGCTGCGAATGCCGTAAATGTCGGCCTGTACGTCCGAATCGTTGAGAAGTTCGGCGACCTGCACGAGTTCCGACTCACCACCACCGCTCGTCATGAACGCGGTACTGTGAGTGGTCAGGAGAATTTTAAAATGCATATTGCGGGCTCCGTCCCGAATCGTCCCGTATCGTGGGCGCTGCTGCCGTCCGCCGGACGGTGCGGAATTCACGCGTTCGCGCGACCTGTGAAACAGGCGCGGACTATTATCGGCAGGGGCTCGATTTTACGCCAAATCGTAACGCAGACGATCGCCCACGAGCGACGCGCCGAGCACCCTGCTGCATGCTTTCGTCGGCTTACGTGGCTTACGAAACGATGACCGCGCCGCCCTCTTCTGCCGCGCACTCGCGACTCACGCGCGGTATCCACGGAAAACGGACGGCACATGACCCGTGGCGTCGCGGCTGTGCCGATTACTATGACGAATAATTTGTAAGTAACGGTAAATGCGGACTCATGTCGGAACATCAGGAAATGTTGGACGTGCAGAATACTGGGGGTACGATAGACTGGCCGGCCGGGAGGGCCGGCTCGCCAGCCGGTCGGCATATCGGTATGAATTCGCTGTTCTGTCATGGCTTTTCGCAAATTCTTTCAAGCGGAGAAACAAGATGTCGGCATCGCCCGAGCTTCTCGATTCACTTGCCGCGCAGCATCCCGAGATTGCAGAACTGATCGCTGAACGGGACAAGTATCGCGACGCGCTTCAGGTCAATATTCCGCACTTTTCGAATCTCGGCGACGTGCCTCCAGGCCACTACTATTCGCCGATCCCGTCGATCCCCGACATCAAACAGGACGAAGCACGGCTGTTCGGTCACGTCTCGCGCACGCTGCCCGGCATCGAGTTCAACGAAGAGGCGCAGGTGCGGCTCGTCGGCGAGTTCGCCGACAAGTACTACGGCGAAATGCCGTTCGAGCCGCACAAGAAAGACGGCCTGCGCTTCTACTTCGAGAACGTGATGTTCTCGTATGGCGACGCGACGTCGCTGTACTGCATGATTCGCCACCTGCGGCCGCGCCGCATCGTCGAGATCGGCTCGGGTTTCTCGTCCGCCGTTTCGCTCGATACCAACGACCTGTTCTTCGACGGCCAGATCCAGTGCACCTTCGTCGAACCGAACAATGAACGCTTGCTGTCGTTGCTGACCGAGAAAGACAAGGTCACCTCGAAGATCGTCAAGTCGCTCGCGCAGGACGTCGACCTGTCCGTATTCGCGGAGCTCGAAGCGAACGACATACTGTTCGTCGATTCGTCGCACGTGAGCAAGATCGGCAGCGACGTGAACCGCATCGTCTTCGAGATACTGCCGATCCTCGCGCCCGGCGTGCACATACACTTTCACGACGTGTTCCTGCCGCTCGAATACCCGCCGCAGTGGATCTACGAAGGCCGCGCGTGGAACGAAGCCTATCTGCTGCGCGCCTTTCTCCAGTACAACAGCGCGTTCGAAGTTGTCCTGATGAATACGTTCATGGGACACTTCCATGCGGACCTGATGAACGCGCGGATGCCGCTCTTCATGCGCAATCCCGGCGCGAGCTTCTGGATTCGAAAGACACGTTAGGCGCCGCGGCGCAAACGTCTCACATTTTGCGGAGATTGATAGATGACTTCGACGAACGCGCTCGAGCATCGCACCGAAGGCGCGTCCATGCGAGCCGGCTTGCAAGACGGGGTGCGCGCGATGAAGGTCGGCCGCATCCCGGTACCTGAGTTGCTACCCGGCACCGTGATCGTCAAGGTGGCGAGCGTCGGTATCTGCGGCAGCGATCTGCACGCTTACCGGAACGTCGACGTTCATCAAAGCTTTCCGAACGGCCACGAACTGAGCGGGACCGTGGTCGAGATCGGCGAGGGCGTGACGAGCGTGCGCGTCGGCCAGCGGGTGACGATCGACATGGTGATGGGCACCGCGTGCGGCAAATGCGAGTATTGCAAGCTCGGCACGCCGATTCACTGCCGCGCGCGCGAATTTCCGTTCGGCGGCGGCTTTGCCGAATACGTGCGCACCAAGGAATCGGGCGTGTTCCCGCTGCCCGATGCCGTCGACGATCAGCTCGGCGCCATCGTCGAGCCGGTGGCGGTCGGCATCCACGGGTGCCGCAAGATGCCGATTGCGCGCGGCTCGGTCGGCGTCGTGATCGGCGCGGGCACGATCGGCCTCGCGGCACTCGCCGCGGCGCTGGACGCCGGCAGTGAAAATGTCTACGTGGTCGCAAGACACGCGGCTCAGGCGCGCGCGGCGCTGGCGATGGGCGCCACCGCGATCCTGCCGGCCGATCGCGCCGAAGCGCTCGCCATGGTCGAACAGGCAACCGGCGGATTGGGCGCGCACTACGCGATCGAAGCGGTCGGCGGAACGGCCGACACGTTCGACTTCGCCTGTCAGTTCGTGCGCCCGCTCGGCCACGTGTGCGTGCTCGGTGCCTTCGATCACGGCTTCAGGAACATCGAAATCATCAAACCGCACATCAAGGAACTGACGATTCATCTGCCGAACTGCTACGGCTATATCGACGGTCAGCACGACTTCGCACTCGCGATCGATCTGCTGGCGCGCAAGGGCGATACGTTGCGCGCCATGATCACGCACGACCTGAGCCTCGATGACGTCGACGAGGCCTTTCGTCTGGCCAGCGACAAAAGTTCGGACTCCATCAAGGTGCAGATGCATACCTGATGGTGTAAGCGGTCTCGCGCAATGCAGTGAACATCGGTCATAACTGGAAGCTGTGCCGTCCAATACGAGGAGGCAACATGGCGAAGGAAGACAATGCTCCAAGCATCGATGAATTTCGAGATAAGCGGCGTTGCCGTTTGCTGAAAGGCCTGAACGTCAAGGAAAGCGTCGGCGTGGAAATAGGCCCGCTTTGCTGGCCTCTCGTGCGACGCAGCGACGGCGGCGAAATCATCTACGTCGACCATACGGACACGCCGCACCTGCGAGAGAAGTACAAGGACGATCCTAATCTCGACATCGAAGAGATTGTCGATGTGGACGCGGTGTGGGGGCGCAACACGCTGCATGAAGCGATCAGGGGCCGCTATGTCGACTACGTGGTGGCCTCTCATGTCGTCGAGCATGTTCCAGATCCGGTGACGTGGCTCAGAGAGCTGGCCGCGGTCCTCAAACCGACCGGCGAAGTGCGTCTCGTGGTTCCCGACCGGCGCTTCACCTTCGACTATTTCCGCCGCGAAAGCCGCCTGCCCGAAGTACTGGCCAGCTATATCGCCCGTGCGCGGGTACCGCAGCCCTACTCGCTGCTCGATCATTGCCTGTCCGCCGCGGATGTCTCGGCCCACGAAGCGTGGCAAAAGCGGATCGACCCGCACTCGGTCAAGCGGCATCACACATGGCAAGGCGCGCTACATCTCGCACGCGACGCCTTCGAAAACGGCACCTATCACGACGTTCACTGCTGGGTTTTCACGCCGCGCTCGTTTGCAAAACTGATCGCCGATCTTTGCGAAATGGAGCTGATCGACTTCGCTTGTGAAGATTTCAACGACACGCTGCACAACGATATCGAGTTTTCTGTCGTGATGAGGCGCTCGCGCGATCGCGAATATATTGCCGACAGCTGGCGGCGAATGGAGCGCGAGGCCAGCGACTCGACGCCGGCCGTGCCGTTCTGGCGCACGCATCGCAAACTCAAGGAGCTATGCGCCGGACCGAACGCCCGTAAGAGCACGCCGCGCTTGAGCGGACAGCCCAGCGAACTGGACCCGGACGTAGCGGTCGAATTGCCGCCGGGTTTCAACGAGCAGGAATATCTCGCCGTCAATACGGACGTGGCGGCGGCGGGCGTGAACGCGGGTCAGCATTTCCTTCAATATGGATGGCGGGAGGGGCGGGCCTTGCGGCCGGCCCCCGAGGCTCAGGCTGCCCCTGCTCCGGTCGCCATTGAAGCGAGGTAACGATCGAGACGGGGAAACGCTCGATGACCTAATGGCCGGGCGGGCTAGCAGGAATCTGTACCGCCCAGTTCGGCGCGACCTTTAGCGTATGCCCCTTGTCGTTCGCCGTAATGTTCCACATTGGCCATTCCGACGCGGGAAATCTCGTAGCGCTGGCCAGCAGGATAACGACGGCGAATCCCCCCGCTAATACCCGCGACAGCTTCGAACTCGACGTTGCGATCGACAGCAGCGCGGCCCAGAAAAAGAACAGCAAGGCAGGATAGATGTACCGGGCACCGAAGCCGTACCACTCCATGTGTACCGAGTACGGATTCGATCTCGCGGCGCCGAGCAACCAGATGATGCCCGCCATCGGCGCGAGCAGCAGACAGGCAAAAACCGCTCGCGATCTCGCCACGACGAACACCAAGACGATCGCCAGGATCAAGCCGGCGATTAGCGGAACGCTATCCGGGGACGGCAGCAGACTGCAAAACAGCTCGCGGATCATCCGGGAGCCATAACGCCACACATACGGCGCCGGACCGAAGTCGAGCGGCGGCGAGGCGTTCGTTGCGACCGCATAAACCTGCCCCGCTACGCCCGCGGTATAGACGGCCAGAAATCCAGTCTGACGATATGAAAACTTCCCACGACGCCGCGCGTAGATACAAGCCAGCACGGTCGGGCCGAACGTGATGATGCCAAAGGGGCCTGTCAACGCAATGACCGCAGCCGCCAAGGCCCGAACGCTATACCAGGATGTCGGCGGATTGAACAGGTTTTCCCACAGCAGAACGATGAGCGCCGGAAGCAGTATCCATTGAATATTCGTAACGTTCAGCAGCGTCTCGCCCGTCTGCGGGACCAGCAGAGGTCCGAGTGCGAGAAGTGCGGCGATGGGACGCGAGAAGATTCGAAACGCGTGAGCCATGTAGGCGCTCGACCCGGCCGTGATCAACGCACACGCCCACATGAAAAAGTACGGCGCCTCGTCGATTGGCGTCGTTTTCATCTGCAGCCACGCGACCAGACGCGGAACGACATGCCAATAGCCGGAATAGCCCTGGACGAATGACCGGATACCCAGTTCGTGCGCTTGCGCGATAAAGATCGTGGCGTCTTCGGCCCACAGAAAGCCGTGCTCGATGCGCTGAGGCGCCCGATACCACATGAGCAGCAACGCCCATAAAAACACGAGCAATGGGAAGAGGCGGGGTTTTTCTCGCTGCATATCCTGTAATTCAGTATTTTTTTGGACAAAAAGATGAGCAGAAGTCCACAGCCGACTCGAACATCGAGTCGGCCGTTATTGCCTCAAGCCGGCAGGCATGACTTCGCAACGAGTGTTGCAGGACTCATCAGGTCCGCGGCCCTTTTGCGCATGTTTGAATCTGCTGCTGCGTCCCCACGGCGTCACTGCGCCGTAGCAGGCGGTAACCAGCGAAATTGAATGTGTCCACAGGAGCATAGGCCTGGCTCGCGAGCAGGCAAGTCGCGCTTGCCTCGAAAGTCCCGAGCGGCTCATGCACGAGAATGTAATCCGGGCTGTACTTCGTGAGCCACGAGTAAAGATCCTTGCGAGCAATGTAGTCCGCGTTATAGCGATTGGTCAGACCGAGAATGTCGATGATGTACCGGTCGGAGTACCAGCCCACGGTTCCGATCTCGACGCTTGCAACGACCGCCTTGGCTGGCGTGTTGGTTTTTATCCATTCACCAATATTCTTGTATGCGTCCATCGGGCCGCGCTGCACGTTCGAGATACCAAAGCTGTGGTAAACGAATCCGCTCGTGACGAGAAAAAACGCAAGGAACAGCGAGAGGAAAACAGAGCTCTCCCGGGACCGCTCGTACGTGAAGCTGAGCACCCTCCACGCGCCCACACCAACGAACAACAAGCCGAAGAGGAAGAATGGTGCGTAGTACCAGTGGTAATTCGGAATATGCAGAAACACATAAAACGAACCCAGCAGCACGAGATAGAGAATGACGAGCCACGCGATCCTGTTGCCGAGACTCGACAGCACGCCGACGAGACCGATCGGCAGCATGAACGCGAGCAGCCGGAAGTCACCCCCGAAGAAAGCGTCCTTCATGTACTGCACGTGGAGAAAAATCAGTCCCTCGCCCCAGTACCCTGACTTGCCCTGCCCGAGCTTCGCATTGCCGGTGGCCGGAAGAAACGCGCCGTAGTAGTAGTAGTTAAATATGAAATTGGCCGCGAGCAGAATGACCGGCGCGACGAAATACTTAACATGAGGCAGCTTTCTGTTCCTGATGAAGTAATCGACGACCACGACAAGGCCAAGGAACACACCTTCACTGCGCGTGATGAACAGCAGACCCAGCACCACACCCAGACCGAAAAATTGCTCCCTGCGATAGAGTATCAACGCGAGCGCGGAGAGGAACAGAAACAGCGAAGTCTCCATCCCAAAGGTGTAGTAAAAATAATTGAAGGAAACAACGATCAGCGCGCACAGCGTCTGTTCGTATTTTCCGCTCGCCAGCAGATGCGCTCCGGTGATCGCGGCCGCGCACAGGAACACGAACGACAAAAAGATCGTCGTATATTGCAAATTACCGGCCACGACGTTCGCCACGATCAGCAAGTAGGAATACAACGGCGACGTGAGCCCGTTGAAGCGATCGCCCGCGTTGTAGGTGAGCCCTTGCCCGTCAAACAGATTGCGCAAATATCGCAGATAGATCAGCGAATCATCGAGCTGAAAGTTGCGCGTCTGCCACGCGAGATAACCACCCACGGCAATGGTGACCACCAGTAGAAGCGCGTTCTCCGAAAGGTACTGTCTAAATCGTTGCATGTTCATTGGTCAATATTTTCTGATTACGCGCGTGCGGCAGCGCAACTACAAAAATCAATGCATTGCCCGAATCAGGCAAAAACGAACTTCTTGTCGAGCCGATATTTGACTATGTAACCAATCACGAGGCCAATCACGCCGCCCGTAAAGCGGGCAGGCTCGGAATGATAGATCGCGTCCGCGCCGAATTCGAAGCCCCAGAAAATCGCCGTAGTTGCGAGCCCCATCACCGTGTACAGCAGAAAACTCTGTATGCCGTGCGACAGATCGCGATGCTGGTATCGAAAGATCCAGAGCTTGTCGAGTAAGAACTTCACCACCAGCCCGCCACCCGTTCCGATGACCACCGACAGCGGCACGCTGAACGCTCCCGAATAGGTGATCAGCGAGAGCTTCTGCAGACCGATATTCGCGGCGATCGAAACTGCCGCGAATATCGCGTAAAAAATCACGAGGCGCGACGCGCTCATGGGAGTTGCCGAGGAGTTCACGAAAGGCACACCAGGTCAGGAAGGTCGAACGAACATTCGCCGCGCCATGCGCTCGCTGGGCGGCGACGGTTGCCGTCGAGCACGGCAGATCCGTCGCGATGCATGCAATGCATCACAACGAGAGCCGCTTGAAAACGCGGCCGGGAATAGAGCGAATGATCAGCATGATGCCCCACCAGAACCACGGGGTATAAATGACATCCCTACCCTTTTCCACCGCGCGCACTATATCGCCCGCGACCTTGTCCGCGGTAGCAACAAGCGGTCCCGGCAAGGGAAGACCCGCTGTCATTGGCGTCGCGACAAAGCCGGGCTTGATCGTCAGCACATGCGCGCCCGCCTTGAACAGGCGCGCCCTCAGGCCCTCGCAAAACGCGGAGAGCGCTGCTTTTGCACTGCCGTACAGATAGTTCGACTGGCGACCGCGATCGCCGGCCACCGACGAAATGACCGCGATCGTGCCGCGCCGCTGCTGCTCGATCACAGTGGCAAAACGCGTCAGCAACGCGATGATCGATACGGCATTGGTATTGAACTCGCGGACCGCGACGTCGGCATCGTTCTGACAGTCCTGCTGGTCAGGCAGCGTACCCGGCGCCACCAGCACGATGTCGAGCGCGCCGAACTCGGCCGAACAACGCTGCATCATGGCGGCATGTTCACCGAGCTGATCGATGTCCAACTGCTGACACAGCACGTCTTGCGCACCACGTGCCTTGAGGTCGTCGGCAACCTGCTGGAGGCGCTCCATGTTGCGCGCGACGAGAAAGAACCGCGCGCCCTGTTTAGCCCATTGCCGTGCACAGGCAATGGCGATCGCCGAAGTGGCGCCTACGATAACGATGTTTTTCATACTCGAGTGGTTCGTTCCCAAAAGCGTGACAGCAAAGCCGGATCACGCAGCGCTTCGACCTGTTCCCACTGCGGATAGGCAGCGCGAAAATCTTCGCCCGACATATGCGCGTCCTTGGCGGGATACAAACGGCCGCCGCTCTCGCGCACGATCGCATCCAGCCGGTCGAAAAGCTTGCGATTCGATTCCTCGCGCTGCGGGAAGTCGAGCGCGAGCGAGGTGCCTTCGAGCGGAAAAGACAGCAAGCCCGGCGATTTGATGGCGCCGCAGCGCTTCAGCACGGCAAGTATCGACCCCGTGCCGCTGCGGGCAATCGCGTCGAGAATGGCCCGCGTTGCCTCGCGCGCAACGGCTGCCGGGATCACGCATTGATACTGCTGGAAGCCCGAGCGGCCATAGATGCGATTCCATTCAAGCAGGCTGTCGAGCGGATAGAAGTACGAGTCGTAACTCACCGTCGAGCGAAGCGCGTCCGCGCGTTGCCGCCTGTAGTACAACTCGTTGAAGGCGCGCAGGGTCAGGCGGTTGAAAACGGGGATCGGCGACGTGAACGGCACCGTACGCGTCTTGCGGCGTTCGACGTCGAGCCCCCCCTCGGAGGCGTGATCGCCGACCATGAAAATGCCTCTGCCCAACGCGGCATCGCGGCTCTGACAGTCCACCCACGCCACGCTGTACTCATGCAGTTCGTCGAGCCGTTCGGACAGCGCGAAGAACTCGTCGAGGTTGGCAAAGCGGATACTGGTCACGTCGAGCATGCTCGACCTGATCGGCATCAGCTGGATTTCAGCCCACGCGATCAGCCCCGTCATACCAAGGCCGCCGATCGTCGCGGTGAAGTACTCGGGGTGGAGGTCCGGCGTACATTCGAACTGCGTGCCGTCGCTTCGCAGCAAGGAGAAACGCCGCACATGCCGGCCAAACGTGCCGCGTACATGGTGATTCTTGCCGTGCACGTCGTTGGCGATCGCGCCGCCCAACGTCGCGTACTTCGTCCCCGGCGTCACGGGCAACATCCATCCACGCGGAATCGCCACGTCGAGAATCTGCTCGAGCGTCATGCCCGGTTCAGCGCGCAATACGCCGTTTTGCCAGTCGGCCAGAATCATCCGGTCCAGCGGCAGCGTCTGGACCACGTGTCCCGAAGACGCGAGGCAACTGTCGCCGTAACTGCGCCCATTGCCGAAGGCAAGGGTCGTGCGCTGCGTGCCGCCGACACTTCGCCATACCGCCGCGGCCATATCACGCCAGGCGATCGGATGGGCCTCTTGCAGCGCGTACGGATAGCGCCCCCAGGACTGGACTTTCGACATGGCTAGATCGCCATCCAGAACACGGCACCGCATAGGGCCATGATCAGCCAGCTGCTCCGGTCTTTTGCCGCGAATATGATCGGGTCGTCATGCATGGAGCCGCGATGCGCGATGATCCACGTGCGGCTCACCCAGTAAAGCAGCAGAGGACAGGCCACCCAGATGTACTGTGGATGCCGATAGAGGCTCGCCGTATTGCCGTCCTGAATATAAAGCGCGAGAACCAGCACGGACAGATAGCCCGAGGCCGCGCCTAGTGACGAAATCAACGGCAGATCGCTCGCGACATAGCCGCGGCCGCGTGACTTCACGAGGCCGCGCTCCTTCAACGCGTGCAGTTCCGCATACCGCTTGACGAGCGCGAGGCTGAGAAAAATGAACATCGAAAACGCGAGCAGCCAGAACGTGAGCCGCGCATCGATCGCGGCGCTTCCGGCGATGATCCGTGTCGTATAGAGCAAGGCCAGCACCACCACGTCCATCATGACTCGCCGCTTCAGATAGAACGAATAGGCCAGCGTGAGTACGTAATATCCAAGCAAAACCAGCGCGAACTTATGAGGCAGGCAGAACCACGCGATCGCGCCGCCCACGACCAGCAGAACGGGACAGAGCGCCGCGCCCCAAACCAGCGGCAACGCGCCCGAAGCAAGCGGGCGTTTGCGCTTGGTCGGATGATGCCGGTCGTCCTCGAGATCGAGCAGATCGTTCAACAGGTAGACGCTCGACGCACAGACACCGAAGGCAAAAAAAGCGAGGAGCGCGGCAATGACCAGCGCGGCGTCCGACAGTTGATGCGCCGCGAGCAGCGGAACGAAAATCAGCAGATTCTTCAGCCACTGATGCAGTCGCAACGACTTCGCCCACGTTCCCGGCCACGCGGAGCGTTGGTCGATGACGCGCTCGACGTTGCCCTGCTTGCGGGCCGCGCGCTCTACGCCACTCGACGGATTGATCACATAAGCACGCTCGGCCGCGGCCCAGACTGCGACATCGTCGTGCGAATTGCCCGCGTAGTCGAAGCCTTTCTCGCCGAACTCGGCCACGAGCCTGTCGCGCTTGCGATGCGCGGACAGATTGATGTCGCTATGCGTGGCGAAGGTTTTGTCGAATAGCCCAAGATGATCGGCAATCGCCTTCGCGTAGCGTTCATGGCTAGCGGTCGCCAGCACGAGCGACCGCCCGGCGGCCCGTTCTTCCTTCAGCCACTCGATGACCGTGGCGTCGTAGGGCAGGACGGTGACGTCGATATCGGTCGCTTCGGCCAAGCGGGCTTTGAGGCCGGCTTTGCCCCCGCGCAGGAGCCACAGAAGCGGCTCGTAGAACCGATGGGGAGCGGATCGGGTGAAAGCAAATCCGCATTCAATCAGGACGTCCGAGCGAATGAGAGTTCCATCAAGATCGACGACGAGTGGTTTGCTGCTCATTCAGTGAACCGCCGCAGGGCAGAAAAGAGTGTGGAAGGCACATGCGATGCCGTAGAAATTCGTTCTGGCGCGGCAGCGGGTCAAGTCGAACCACGAGGATCAATATCCGGACGGCGTAAAGCGGCATCACGCTACCATCTCGCGCCCTCCCCTACAACCCGCTGCCAATTTATTTGTCAACTTATCGCCGACTGATTTAACAACCCTGAGTTAACAACCCTGAGCCCGCAATATCTGTAACGAAGCAGAATAATCAGTGTACCGGGCTCGACCGCGCAGATAATACCAACATCTCGCATATAGGCCGAATTTGCGCAAAGAAAGGTGAATTAAACCCTTTCGCAAGCTTTTCGGCGATATAGAGAGAAAGAAAATAACGACTCAGGAAGACAATACGTGTTCATACAGCGATTTATATGCGTTTCCCAACGCTGGCCCAGAAAATAGCCGCTCATATCGCTGCCGCGCCGCCGCTCCCATGCCGCGCGCCAGTGCTTCATCCAGCGCCAGCCGGTTAATCGCGGCGATCAGCGGTTCGGGCGCCTCGGGCGGCACGACAAACCCCGTCACCCCATCCTCGTTGACGAACGAGGTCCCCGACCCCACCTCACAGCACACCATCGGTTTGCCGAACATCGCGGCTTCGACCAGCACCATCCCGAACGCTTCGGAGCGCAAATGCGAGGGCAGCACCATCGCGCGACAGCCCTCGAGCAGCGCAACCTTTTCCTCATGCGTGACCTGCCCGGCAAACACGACGTTGGTCGCGCCATGCTGCCGCGCCAAGGCGGCGAGCCGCTCGCGCTCCGGCCCCGAGCCAGCGATGACGATTTTCGCCTGCACATGCCGGGCGGCCTCGACGAGCGTATGCAGTCCCTTGTAGTAGCGCAACACGCCGAGCGCCAGAAAATACGGCTCGCCCGGCGCCAGGCCGAGCCGGCTCTCGAGCTTGCGCTGCGCATCGAGCGGCTGCGGCTCGTCGCGATAGTCGATGATGCCGAGCGGAATCGTCTTCAGACGCTCCTTCGACACGCACGCGGCAAGCGTCTCACTGGTCCGCGCATAGGCCGCCGACGTCGCGACCACCGCGGACATGCTGCGCAGCGTGCGCCGCATCAGCGGCCCATAGACGGCGCCGAGCAGCTTCTGCCGCACGATGTCGGAGTGGTAAGTCATCACCGTCGGTTTGCTGGTGCGTCCGAGCAGATGCAATACGTCGGCGAACGGCCACGGAAAGTGGAAATGCACGACGTCGGCCCAGTCGGCCAGCTCGCGATACCTGATCACCGAGCAGGGCCCGCCGAGATCGCACGATGCCGGCGCCGCCCACGATTTCTCGCGGATCACCTGCCCTTCCGGGCGTTCGACGACGGTCGGCGTCGGGCTCGGCGACAGCGTCAGAATGCGCGGTTCGACGCCGCGCTCGCGCGTCGCTAGCGCAATCTGGCGGATCGCTTCCTGCAGGCCGCCGGGCGGGTCCGGGAAGTACGTGCGGTACACATGAACGACCCTCACGCGCGCACCTCAGCGCCGTGTGGCCGCGCGCTGCCGCCGCCCGCCTGCGGGAAGTGGAAGGTGATCGCCAGCATCTTGTCCAGCCGCGCTTCCCACGTGTTCTCGCCAACCGCAGCGCGGGCTTCCTCCACGCTCAGCTTGCCGCGTGCAAGCTGCTTGTCGATCGCCGCGATGAACGCGTCGGCATCGCTGCCCACTTCGAGCCCCGCGCGCGGTTCCTTCGCGAAATCGAGCGGCGTCGATACGACCGGCAGACCGGCCGCGAGATATTCGTAGAACTTCATCGGAAACATCGAGTGCGTGTATTCGTTGATCAGCGTCGGCAACACACCGACCCGCATGCCGCGCAAATAGTGCGGCAGCACGCGATACGGCCGGTAGCCGAGCAGATGCACGTTCGGCAGACGCTTGAGCTGCGCGAGCAGGTCGCTGCGCTGCCCTTCGCGCTCCTCGCCGATGATCACCCATTGCCACTGCGGCCGCGCCTGCGCGGTTTGCAGCAGCAACGGCAGATCGACCTTGAAGTCCGACAGCACGCCGTGATACACGAGCCGCGGCTCGTCGATCGCGGCGAGCTCGGCGGGCAGCGGGCCGTCCGCGCGCGCTGCGCCGAAGTGCGCTTCATCGACGACGTTGCCGAAGAAATGCGTATTGGGGTTAAACGGCAGGCACACGTCCTTCAGCGACTGCGCAGTCGTGAATACCGCCTCGCAGCGCCCGAGCAGGTCCTGCTGGGCATTGCGGAACGCGTCGACGTCGACGCCCGGAATCGCCGCGATATCGTCGACGCAGTGGTAGACCAGGGTCCCGCGCGGCAGCGTCGCGATCGCATCGAGCATGTACGGGTGATACGTCCACACGACCGGCTTGACGTAGCGATGCGACCTCGCGAAGCGGTTCACCGAAAAACGCAGCATCGCCTGATTCAGCGAGCGCACGAACGGCAGATGATGCCCGGCCGGCACCATCAGCGGCGACAGCACCCAGATGTTGTCGGCGCGGCGCGGCGGGCCGAGCACGAGCGACTGCACGCCGCGCCACAGACGTCGCCACAGGCGCGACCAGTCGCGGCCGCTGGCCACTTTCGGCGAGCGGAAGCCAACGCTTTCCACATACAGAATCCGCCAGCCGCGCGCGGCGAGGATGCTCGCCGTGTGCTGCTTGTTGGTCCAGTACGGCTCGTCCCAGTCGGCGCTCGAAAACAGCACGCAGTCTTGCGGGGCAAGCACGGGGTTCTTGCCGTCAGCCAACGAACACCTCGACCGGTCGGCCGCGCAGGCTGTCGACGATGCGTCGTGAGGCCAGTCCGTCGCCGTACGGATTCGCGCGATCGCGCAGCGCCGCGCGCCGCGCGGGATCGTCGAGCCAGCCGATCACCGCGCTTTCGATGCTCGCCGCGCTTTGGCCCGCGAGCGTCGCGAAACCGGCGTCGACGCCTTCGCGGCGCTCGGTGTGATTGCGCATCACGACGACCGGCACGCCGAAGGTTGGCGCTTCTTCCTGGATGCCGCCCGAATCGCTGACCACGACGGCGCTGCCGCTGATCAGATAAAGGCTCGTCGGATAGTCGACCGGCTCGATCAGCGCGAGGTTCGGGATGCCATCGAGCTCGCGATGCACGGGCTCGCGCACGGCCGGGTTCAGATGCACGGGGAACACCCAGCGGTAATCGCTATAGCGCTGACACAGGTCGCGCAGCACGCGGCAGATGTCCTGCAGCACGTCGCCGAAATTCTCGCGCCGATGGCACGTGACGAGCACGTGCTGCTGCTGCGCGCCATGCCATGCGGGCAGCGGACTCGCCGGCGGCGTGACGCTCCAGCTCGCGCGCACTTCGCCGATCGCATCGACGACCGTGTTGCCGGTCACGACGATCTTCTCTGGCGCGACGCCTTCGCTGAGCAGGTTGTCGCGCGCGCGCGAGGTCGGCGCGAAATGCAGCGTCGCGATGCGGCCGAGCAGGCTGCGGTTCGCTTCCTCGGGAAACGGACTCGCCAGATCGCCGGTGCGCAGCCCCGCCTCGACGTGACCGACGCGGATGCCGCGCTGGAACGCCGCGAAGCCCGCGCAGAACGCGGTCGTCGTGTCGCCCTGCACGATCACCCAATCGGGACGTGTTTCGTCGAGCGCGCGATCGAGCGCGGCGATCAGGCGCGACGCGAGCGCGTTCAGCGATTGACCCGGGTGCATCGTTTCGAGCGTGATGTCCGGTTCGATGCCGAAGAATTCGAGCGCCTGCGCGGCCATGTCCCTATGCTGCCCGCTCGCGCAGACGATCGTGTCGAACTCGCTGCGCAGCGCTCGCACGAGCGGTGCGAGCTTGATGACCTCGGGCCGCGTGCCCATCACCACCATGACTTTCATTGCAGTGCTTTCCCCGGCTCGACTTTGGTATGAGCGCCCCGGAACTCGACGCCGAGCGCGAGCGGCGTCGTGTCGGCGAAGGGCGTGACGACGCGAAAGACGCCGTCGTGTTCGACGATCTGCGCGAGCGAGCGCAAGCGCAGGAAATCGAGCGCGGCTTCCTCGTGCAGGAACAGCGGCCGTTGGGCCTTGCCGCGCATGTAGGCGATCAACTGCTCGTGCGCGTCGATGCGCGCCGCCTCGTCGGTCCAGCCGTACGCGTAGCGCTCGGAGAACGGATGGTCGAGATAGCCGAACAGCGTGTTGGTCGCGTACGCGGTGTCGAAGGCCTGCTTGAAGATCGCGAGCGGATCGCCCTCTTTCAGCATGCAGTCGCCGTGCAGCATGCACTGTTGGCTGTGACCGACGAAGCCCGCCGGCAAACCGGCCAACGCGCCGCCGCGTGCGCTCAGAAACTCCGGATCGTTGCGGATGATGCCGCCGATGCAGCCCGCGTAGCCCGCGTCGATCAGGCCGCGCATCGCGTACGGCGGCGACTGGTGAAACGGCGACACCGCGTAGCGCACCGGCACGCCGGTCGCACGTTCGAGCAGTTCGGCCGATTGCACGCCTTCCGCGATCGCGGTGTCGTAGCTGCCGCCCCAGTTCGGCGAGTGCGTCGCCGTGTGCGACAGCACCGCGCCCTGCTGCCGGTCGGCAAGCAGTTCGCGCAGGATGTCGTGCTGGCCGCCGCGTTGCAGGTTCTGCGTATGCACGGCGAGCGTGAACGGCACGCCGAGACGCCGGTACGCGTGCCACAACGGGCGCGCCGATTCGACGTCCTCGTCGCAATCGAGCCGCGACGTGATCGCCGCGTCGTAACCCCACGGGAGTTCGCTCAGCACCGGCTGACACGGCAGCGCATCGGCCC
Organism: Paraburkholderia sp. CI2; assembly: GCF_014201055.1. NCBI lineage: Bacteria > Pseudomonadati > Pseudomonadota > Betaproteobacteria > Burkholderiales > Burkholderiaceae > Paraburkholderia > Paraburkholderia sp. CI2. The sequence continues at coordinate 42,780 of NZ_JACHDL010000004.1, read as the reverse complement.
GGTAGCCCGACAGAAACTGCTCGACGAGGCGCCATTCGAACGAATCGCACGGGCCGACCGGCCGGTTGAACCACAGCACGGCCGATGCGCCCGCATCCCACAGCGCCCCGTACGCGAACTGTCGCTCGCCGTTCACGACGACCGCGGCCAGCTCCGCTTCGGCCGGAACTTCGGGCGCCTGCGCGAGCGCCCAGATCGAGCCGTCGGCGCGAATCGCGCCGTAGCCGAGGTTGTTCCATTCGTCGGTGAAATCGAAGCGCTCGAACGGGCGATGCCAAGGCGCGCCGCCGAGTGTCTGCGCGAGCGCGCCGTAGCGCACCGCCGCCGCGCTTTCGCGCGACTCGCCCGAAGGCGCCGTTGCACTGCGGCTCGCTTGCGAGAGGTCGGCGGGCAACGCCGCGGGCCGATAACGCAGATAGTCCGCGAGCGCGATCGGCATATGGCCGAACACGATCAGCTTGCGCGGCCGCGCCTGCACGAACGCGATCAGGTCGGCGCTCCACGCATCGGGCGCGTCGACCGCGACCACGACGTCGGGCGCGCTCTCGCGCAGCATGTTGCGCGCGATCGCCTGGGCCTGGGTCGCGCTGACCGAGCGCCGCAGCCCCGCCAGCACGTATTGGCCGGCGTCGGCGCGCGCATCGGGAAACGCGACGCCGATCATGCGCTCACCACGTGACGGAATTTGGCGCGACTGCCCACGCGCACGAAATCGTCGTGACCGACGTAGGCGATCGTGAACGCGTCCTGCCAGAAGTGGCGCAGCTTCGCGGTGGTGTCCTCCGCGTTCGCGTGCGGTTCGAGCACGATGCGCAAAGTGGGCGGCGTCGTGCGCAGATCGATCTGGAATTCCTGGATGCCGCCGACGCGGTGATCGAGCATGTCCTGGATGTGGTGCGTCGGATGCGCGACGCCGTTGATCGGCACGACGTCGTGAATCCGGCCGACCACGTCGGTCAGGAAGACGCCCTTCTCCGTCTCCTGCACGCGCGCGAGGTCGCCGGTCGTGTAGCGGATCAACGGCATCAGCCGGTTGCGGAACCCGGTGAACACGAGCTCGTGCGCGCCGTCGGGGTTGTCCGGCGCGACGCGGCTTTCCGGCCAGCCTTCCGATTCGAGGATCTGGAAGCCGCCTTCGTGACCGTCGAGCTCATAGGCCATCACACCGAGCTCGGCGAGGCCGTAGCGGTCGATCACGCGGCAGCGCAACGCCTTCGCGATCATCTCGCGCGCATGCGGCTCGAGCAGCTCGCCGCTCGACTCGAACACCTGGAACGCGTTGCCGCCGCCGTACTTGCGCTCGACATAGCAGGCGAGCGCGTACATCGTCGACGGATGCGAGTGCGCGAGATACGGGCGGCGGCGCTTCAGCGTGCGCCACATCTCCTCGAGGCCGTGATCGTCGATGCGGTCGAAGAAGACATTGCTGCGATTCATCGCGAAGCATTTGAAGTCTTCGCGCGACGGCCACTCGGGCACGACCTGATCCGGGAAACGGCACGCGAAGTGCAACTCCGAGCGATGGCGCAGCTTGCCGATCCGCTCGCGGCAATAGTTGGTGACCGCCGACGAATAATCGGCGCCTTCCTGGTCGTAGTAAATCGTCGTGGAGAGGCCGGTCGAACCACCGGTCTTGCACGCGTGGTGCTTGCCAGCCTCGAGCGGTCCCGACAGGAGACGCGGACCCTGCTCGCGGATGATGTCCTTGGTCAGATACGGCAGTTCTTCGAGGTAGCGCGGGTCGTTCCTGACCTTGGCGGGATCCAACTGCTTCGCCTGGAACAGGTCGCGATAGTAAGGCACCTTCGCGCCGGCGAATTCGAGCGTGGCGACGAGCCGTTCGAGCGCGATGCGGCGGCGATGCGGCATCGGCAGCGAATAGTGCCCGCGCAGCTCGCGGATTTTCGGGCGCACGTTGCGCTTTTCGGCGTTCTCCGCAATCGGATACGCGATATAGCCGCCCGCGAAACCCTTCAGCGTGCGAAACGGCTGACGCACCAGTAGGGATTCGGAGTAGCGCAGAAACGGGTGATTAGCTCGCATCAAATTCGAACCTTGTTACGCCTCGGGATTGGTCGCGAGGGTGTTGCTGAACTGCGGGACGGGCTTGCGCCGGGGCGCGGTTTAGCCGATGAGCCGATGGATTTGCCTGCCGCCGTCGCGCTCGCAGCTCGCGCGTCGGCGCGCTCAGTGCGGCAACTGCGCGGTGTGGCTGATGAGCGGCTCGTCGGATTTTTCCGACGGCAGCACGGGTTCGTCGGCGACCATCTTGCCGTGTTCCATCGAGATCTTGCGGCTGCACACGCGCGCGACCAGCGACGGGTCGTGCGACGCCACCACCAGCAGCGCCGCCTTGCCGACGAGGCCTTCCAGACGCTCGGCCGCCTTCACGCTGAACTCGGCGTCGCCGACGCTCAGCCATTCGTCCATGATCAGGATGTCGGCTTCGACGCTCGTCGAGATCGCGAACGCGAGGCGCAGCATCATCCCGCTCGAATAGGTGCGCACCGGCAGATTCAGGTAATCGCCAAGCTCGCTGAAGTCGGCGATCTCGTCGATCTTGCTGCGGATGCGCGCGGGCTTCAGCCCGTCGAGAATGCCGCGCAGATAGATGTTTTCGAAGCCGGTCGCGTCGGGGTCGAGGCCCATCGACACGTCGAGCAGCGACGCGATCTTGCCCCGCACCTTCAGCTCGCCGCGCACCGGCGCATAGACGCCCGACAGCGTGCGCAACAGCGTCGTCTTGCCCGAGCCGTTGTGGCCGATCAGGCCGATGCGCTCGCCTTCGCTGAAGGTGAAGCTCAGGTCGTCGATCGCGCGGACGATCGCATGGCGACCCGCGTCCTGGCCGATCCGGCCGCCCGTCGTCAAATTGAGCACCGCCTTTTTCAGCGAGCGATGCGAGTTCTCGTAAATCGGAAATTCGACGGAGATGTTACGAGCGACAATCGATGTAGAACTCACAATATCAAAGCCAGTAAGGAACGCGATTACGGAAACGCTTCATCAGGATCTGCGCGAACGCAAAACCGACGATCAGGAGGCCAATCGACCACGCCCACGACTCCCAGTGGGTCGGGCGGCCGGTAAGCGGCGCGCGCACCGTTTCGATCAGGTGATAGAGCGGGTTGTATTCGGCGACCCACGCGCGGTCCTTCAGGATTTCCGGCGACCACATGACCGGCGTGAAGAAGAACACGACCTGGATCAGGTTCGTGACGATCGGCGGAATGTCGCGAAAGCGTGCGCACAGCACGCCGAGCGTGACGCCGAGCCACACGCCGTGCAGCAGCAGGATCACGAGCGCGAACGGCACCAGCACGATTTCCCAGCCCGGCCAGTGACCGAACACGAGCAGCAGCACGACGACGACCGGCAGGCTATGCAGCAGGATCACGAAGTTGCGCCACGCGATGCGGCATACGTGCACGGTGAGCGGCAACCTTATCTGCTTGATCAGATAGGCCGAGCCGATAAAGGCCATGCAGCCCTCGTTGGCAACCGACGCCAGATACGCCCACACGACGAGACCCACCGCCAGATACGGTAGATAGTCGGAGAGTTCCTGGTGCAGCAGCGTCGAGTACAACGCGCCGAGCACGACCACCATGATGACCGTGCTGAGCGTGAACCAGAACGGCCCGAGCACCGAGCGGCGATAACGCTGCCGGATGTCGTGCCAGCCGAGCGTGCCCCAGACCCGCACCGCTTTCATGCCGACCAGCAGGTCGTCGCGCTCGTTGTGACGTGTCAGGTCTTCCGAGTCGTTGGTAAAACTGATATCCATCTCAAGTACGTCCGTAAATGTCTTCGAAGCGAACGATATCGTCTTCGCCCAGATATTCGCCGCTTTGCACTTCGATCATCACGAGCTCGACGACGCCCGGATTTTCGAGGCGATGTTTGTGACCCGCCGGGATATAGGTCGACTCGTTGGTCGACACGAAGAACTCTTTTTCGCCGTTGACGACCTTCGCCATGCCGCTCACCACGACCCAATGCTCGTTGCGGTGATGATGCATCTGCAGGCTCAGGCTCGCGCCCGGCTTCACCTCGATGCGCTTGATCTTGAAGCGCGGCCCCTCTTCGAGCACCGAGTACGTGCCCCACGGCCGATGCACGGTGCGATGCACCTTGTACGTCTCATGGCCGCGCGACTTCAGCTCCGCGAAAATCTGCTTCACGTCCTGCGCGCGATCCCGGTGCGCGACGAGCAGCGCATCGGGCGTGTCGATCACGATCAGGTTGTCGACGCCGACCGCGCCGATCAGGCGCCCGTCGCTGCGCAGATACGAGTTCTTCACGTCGACGAGCAGCGCCTCACCTTCGACGCGGTTGCCGCTCGCATCGGCCGGCGACAGGTCGGACAGCGCGGTCCACGAGCCGACGTCGGTCCAGCCGAGGTTGCAGCACACGACCGCCGCGTGCTCGCACTTCTCCATTACCGCGTAGTCGAACGACAGCTCCGGCACCGCGCCGAAGCAGCCCGGCTCGAGACGCACCTGCGCGCCGCTCTTGCCTTCGGCGAACGGCGACTTGTCCATGCATTCGGCCGCGGCATCGAGAATGTCGGGACAATGCTCGCGCATTTCCTTCAGGATCGTGCCCGCGGTGAAACAGAACATGCCCGAGTTCCACACGAACTTGCCCGACGCCAGATACTCGCGGGCCTTCTCCAGTGACGGCTTCTCGACGAAGCGCACGACCCGCTCGCCATCGGCTTCGATATAGCCGTAGCCGGTTTCGGGCGTATCCGGATGCATGCCGAAGGTGACCACGTTGCCGGCCTGCGCAAGCGTCTGCGCACGCGCGACCGCCGCGGCGAACGCGGTTTGATCCGCGATCAGGTGATCCGCGGCGAGCACCAGCATCACGGTGTCTGCGCCATGCGCCTTCGCCGTGTGCAAGGCCGCCGTGGCAACCGCCGCGGCCGTGTTGCGGCCGAACGGTTCGAGAATGAACGAGGTCGCGACGTTCTTGCCGTTCACCTCGCGGAAATCGTCTTCGGTCTTGAAGAACAGCTCACGGTTGGTTACCGTGAGCACTTCCTTCACGCCGGGCAACGCGACCGCGCGCAGGAACGCTTTCTGCAGCAGGCTTTCGCCGTCCGCGAGACGGATGAACGGCTTCGGGTGCGATTCCCGCGAGACCGGCCAGAGCCGCGATCCCGCTCCGCCGCACAGAATGATCGGTAACAAACTCACAGCTCCCTCTCGATACCGTATTTTTTACGTGGCCATACTGGCTTGCGCGCGGTTGACGCACACGTTTGCAATCTACTGCGCATAGAACGTTAAATCCGCGCCTGGAACGCCCTCGCGTCGAGCGACATTCTACCGCCGCACCCCTTGCACCATTGTCAGGCAACAATCGTTTCGATCGATCCCGGACCACGACGGCATCATGGCGAGCGGCGTGCGCGGCAGGACGTCCGATGCGAGTGTTTCCTTCGCCGCACCGGCGCTCGCGAGCCCTGCGTCGAAACCGCGACTCAGGTGCGCGCCGCCGGCGACTTTGGAAAACCGTCCGTCAGACACAGCTTCAACGCGTCGCGCCAATGCGGCGCGGCGAGCCCGAACACGCGCGCCAGCTTGTCGTTCGACATTCTGGAATTGGCTGGGCGCTTCGCGGGCGTCGGGTAATCCGCGGCCGGAATCGGCAGCGTGTTCGGCCTGTTCGGCAAATCCGCGAGTTCAAAGATCGCCGACGCGAAACCGTGCCACGACGTCGAGTCGCCCGCGCACAGGTGATAGATGCCCGAACGCTCGTCCCACCACTTCGCGCCGTCTTCGGCGGCGAAGGACTGCGCGCACAGATGCGCGGTCAGCGTCGCGATCGTGTTGCACCAGGTGGGCGCGCCGAACTGTTCGGCCACCACCTTCAGCTCCGGACGATCGGCGCCGAGCCGCAACATGGTCAGCAGAAAGTTCTTGCCGCGCGTGCCGTACACCCAGCTCGTGCGCAAGACGAGGTGATTCACGCCGCTCGCCGCGATTGCCTGCTCGCCCGCGAGCTTGCTGCGGCCGTAGACGTTCTGCGGATCGGTTGGATCGTCTTCGACGTACGCGCCTTCTTTCGTGCCGTTGAACACGTAGTCGGTCGAATAGTGGATCAGCGCGGCGCCGAGCTTTTTCGCTTCCTCGGCGAGCACGCCCGGTGCTTCGCCGTTGATGCGCATTGCCAGGTCGCGTTCTTCTTCGGCCTTGTCCACCGCCGTATAAGCGGCCGGATTGACGATCAGCGCGGGACGCAGGTCGCGCACCACCGCGCGAATCTGATCGAGGTTCGACAGATCGAGCCGCGAGCGGTCGACCGCGACCACGTTGCCGAGCCCTTGCAGCGTGCGCGCGAGTTCATAGCCGACCTGGCCATTTACGCCGGTGACGAGAATCGTCCGTTTCGCGTCGTGTGCGCTCATGCGATCCCCTTATGCGTAGACTTCGGCGTCGGCGAGACGCTTGCCCGCCGCATCCTTGGCCGCGAGCAGCGGCTCGAAGTCGACTGGCCATTCGATCCCGATCGCCGGATCGTTCCACACGATGCTGCGCTCGTGCTCGGGGAACCAATAATCCGTGGTCTTGTAGAGGAACTGCGCGGACTCCGACAGCACGACGAAGCCGTGCGCGAAACCGGGCGGCACCCACAGCTGCCGATGGTTCTCGACCGACAGCGTTACGCCGACCCACTTGCCGAAGTTCGGCGAGCTCTTGCGGATGTCGACGGCGACGTCGAACACCTCGCCCTCGACCACGCGCACGAGCTTGCCCTGCGCATGCTGGATCTGATAGTGCAGACCGCGCAGCACGCCTCTCGCCGAACGCGAATGATTGTCCTGCACGAACTCGACGCCCGGCTCGACCTTCTCGGCGAATTCGAGCGCATTGAAGCTTTCGAAAAAGAAGCCGCGCGCATCGCCGAACACCTTCGGCTCGATGATCTTGACTTCGGGCAGCGCGGTTGCGGTTACCTGGATGGCCATGCGACGTGATCCGTGAGAATGTTTTGCAGATATTGCCCGTAGGCATTCTTCGCGAGCGGTTTGGCGAGCGCGAGCAACTGCTCGCCGTCGATCCACTGACGCCGGTATGCGATCTCTTCCGGACACGCGACCACCAGACCCTGGCGCTTTTGCAGCGTTGCGATGAAGGTCGCGGCTTCGATCAACGAATCGTGCGTGCCGGTGTCGAGCCACGCATAACCGCGGCCCATGATCTCGACGTTGAGCGCCGCGTTCGCGAGGTAGCGCGAGTTCACGTCGGTGATCTCGAGCTCGCCGCGCGGCGACGGCTTGATGTCCGCGGCGATGTCGCAGACCTGCTTGTCGTAGAAGTACAGACCCGTGACCGCGTAGTTCGAACGCGGCCTGGCGGGCTTTTCCTCGATCGACAACGCGCGGAACTGCTTGTCGAATTCGACCACGCCGTAGCGTTCCGGGTCCTGCACGTGATACGCGAACACGGTGGCGCCGTCGGTCTGATCGTCGGCGCGTTCGAGTTGCTTCGCGAGATCGTGGCCGTAGAAGATGTTGTCGCCGAGAATCAGCGCCGACGGATCATTGTTCACGAACTCGCGGCCGATGATGAAGGCCTGCGCGAGTCCATCCGGCGACGGCTGCACCGCGTACTGGATGTTCATGCCCCACTGGCTGCCGTCACCGAGCATCGCCTCGAAGCGCGGCGTGTCCTGCGGCGTGGAGATGATCAGCACGTCGCGAATACCCGCCACCATCAGCGTGGACAGCGGGTAGTAGATCATCGGCTTGTCGTACACGGGCAGCAGCTGCTTGGAGACGACGTGCGTGATCGGATACAGGCGGGTGCCCGAGCCGCCCGCGAGAATAATGCCTTTGCGCGCCATTGCCGTGCCTTTACGCGCGCTGCGCGTAGTTGGTCTCGACCCACTTCCGGTATTCGCCCGAAGCGACTTCGTCGACCCATTGCTGGTTGTCGAGATACCACTGGACCGTTTTGGCGAGCCCCGTCTCGAACGTTTCCGCCGGCTTCCAGCCGAGTTCGCGCTCGAGCTTGCGGGCGTCGATCGCGTAACGGCGGTCGTGACCCGGACGATCTTTCACATAGGTGATCTGGTCGCGATACGAGCCGGCCGCCTTCGGGCGCTGCTGGTCGAGCAGGTCGCACAGCGTGTGCACGACCTCGAGATTCTTCTTCTCGTTCCAGCCGCCGACGTTGTACGTCTCGCCCGGCGTGCCGCGCGCGAGCACTTCACGGATCGCGCTGCAGTGGTCGCCGACGTACAGCCAGTCGCGCACGTTCTGCCCGTCGCCATACACGGGCAGCGGCTTGCCGCCGAGCGCGTTGGCGATCATCAGCGGAATCAGCTTTTCGGGGAACTGGTACGGGCCGTAGTTGTTCGAGCAGTTGGTGGTCAGCACCGGCAGGCCGTACGTGTGGTGGTAGGCGCGCACGAGGTGATCCGAACCGGCCTTGGTCGCCGAATAGGGGCTATTCGGCGCATAAGGCGTAGTTTCGGAGAACTGCGGATCGGTTGCCGACAGCGAGCCGAACACTTCGTCGGTCGACACGTGCAGGAAGCGGAACGCGGCGCGCTCCGCAACGCCCAGCGTGTTCCAGTAGCTGCGCGTCGCTTCGAGCAGCGTGAAGGTGCCGACGACGTTGGTTTGCACGAAATCGGCCGGACCGTGGATCGAGCGATCCACATGGCTCTCGGCCGCGAAATGCAGCACGGCGCGCGGCTTGTGCTCGGCCAATAGCGTATCGAGCGCGGCGCGATCGCAAATGTCGACGCGCGCGAAAATGTGTTTGGGATTGCCCTGTAGCGACTTCAGCGTGCCCAGGTTGCCGGCGTAGGTCAGTTTGTCTACGTTGAGCACCGCTTCGTCCGACGCATTCAGCCAGTCGAGCACGAAATTAGCGCCGATAAAGCCGGCACCGCCCGTTACCAGGATCATGTAATTCCCTTGTCGATGTTAGTGACAGGCGGCGAAGAGCTTGCGACCTGTTCACCCCGCGTGGTGTCCGTTTCTCTGGTCGTCCGTCGCGTTCCCCGGAGAGTGGACACTCAGACGCCAATTTTATGAATCCCCAATTATAAAGCCGCCCAGTGCAAAAACCAGAACCCTAACAACTTGAAACAGCTTGACAGAATTCGTTGCCGTTGGTCTGTGGAAAGGGGCTTTTCGGTGCGGTTACGCGCATTTTGGCGCCTGTAATGATGTGCGCCACATACTGTGCGGCGCGGCGCGGAAAGAGTGGGAAACGAAGAAGAAGAACGGCGAAAGCGTCATGAAAGGCCGCAAACGCGGCCCTTCGGTGCAGACCGTCAGGCGGTTGCTCGCGCGAGCGCGCTCAGGCCGCGAGCATCCAGCGCAGCGTATCGATGAAAGGGATCGACTCGACCGCCGGCACCAGCGAGTGCAATTTGGCGGGCGAACCGGCAAGCATCTTGACGTCCGTTTGCCGGACAAAGGCGGGATTGACCTGGACTTCGATGTCGTGACCGGTGAGTTCGCTCGCGGTCGTGAGGATTTCACGCAACGAATACGGCGTGCCGGTGCAGACGTTGACGATTTCGGCGGCGACATTGGAGCCGAGCAACGCCTCGTACGCGCTCGCCACATAACGCACGTCAGAGAAGTCGCGCGCGATGTCGATATTGCCGAGTTCGATCGATGCCGCGCGCCGCGCGAAGTGGCTGACGATCTTCGGCACGAGGAAGTTCACCGCCTGGCCGCGGCCGGTGTAGTTGAACGGCCGCACGATCAAGATCGGCAGGCGGTCGAACCATGTGCGCACCAGCGCTTCCATGGCCGCTTTGCTGGCCGCGTAATGATTGACCGGCATAAGCGGGAAGCTCTCGTCGATCGCGGCGCTGCTGACGTTGCCGTACACGTTCGCGCTGCTTGCGATCAGCAGCTTGCGCGGCACATGGCCAATCGCGACACAGGCTTCGAGCAGGTTCTGCGTGCCGATCACGTTGACGCGATAAAAGTCGAGCGGATCGTTGTGCCCCACGAAGCTGATCGCGGCCAGATGCACGATGAAATCGGGCCGCACGGTTTCGAGCACGCGCCGGCAGTCTTCCGGTGAGGTGATGTCGAGTTTGACGCGTGCCGGCGTGTCGGGCTCGTCGCGGCCGGACACCGCTTCGATCACGGTATGGCCGCGCCCGGTCAGCTTCTCGACCAGATAGCGGCCGGTAAAACCGTTCGCACCGGTGACGAGCGTGCGAAATGATTGCTTCGCCGCGGAAGACGACATGCTGGCTTCGTTCACGAGAGAGTCATCCTGTTGTTGTATTGGAATCGCGCGCGGTCCATGCGTGGTTGCCGCGGTGCCGTGTTACGGCGGTTTTCCACCCGCGTCCCGCAACGTGATCGCGCGATACCCGAACCCCAAACGGGCTATTATGTCACGCTATCTTGCTGCTCTGCCCAGCGTGGCACGCGTCGTGCGGCACCGCGCGTATCGAATCGCCTTGATTTCCTCGATGACACCCCTTAACGCTTCCAGTACCTCCGCTCCCCTCGTCCCTCTTGCTTTCGGCGATCTGCAAGGCTGCCGCGCACCGTTTCGGCAACTGCTGGCCAAAGCCGCGCCGCCGGACGGCACACCGCTGTGGTTCGCCGGCGATCTGATCAACCGCGGCCCCGACTCGCTCGACACCTTGCGCGACGTGATCGCGTTCGGCGAGCGCGCGGTGCCGGTGCTCGGCAATCACGATCTGCATCTGCTGTCGGTGTCGGCGGGGATTCGCAAGTCGAAGAAAGGCGACACGATCGAAGACATCCTCGCCGCGCCCGATGCCGCCGATCTGCTCGAGTGGATACGCCACCGCCCGCTCGCGCATTTCGACAACGGCATGCTGATGGTGCATGCGGGCGTGCTGCCGCAATGGGATGCGACGCTGACGCTCGAACTCGCCGACGAGTTGCAACGCGCGCTGCGTGCGCCGAACTGGAAAGAGACGCTTGCCGGCTTGTACGGCAATGAACCGAACCGCTGGAAGCCGGGCCTGAAGGGTATCGAGCGTCTGCGCGTCACGTGCAGCGCGTTGACGCGCATGCGCTTTTGCAGCGCCGATGGCGTGATGGATTTCAGCAGCAGCGGCACGCTCGCATCCACGCCGAGCGGCTGCATGCCGTGGTTCGACGTGCCGTCGCGCAAGACCGCCGACGTGACCGTCGTGTTCGGTCATTGGGCCGCGCTCGGCCTGATGTTGCGCGACAACCTGATCGGCCTCGACTCGGGTTGCGTGTGGGGGCAGAAGCTGTCGGCGGTGCGGCTCGCGAAAAACCCGGCTGAGCGGACGTTGACGCAAGTCGATTGCGATTCGCGCGGCGTGCCGCGCGGGGACAACTAAACAGAAGACGGCGACGCTGCCCGGCAGCGCCGCCGCTAGACCGAGCGGCGCGGCTGATCGACGGGCTCGATCAGCGTTTCCGCCGTCTCAGCGGCGTCGCTCGACGACGCAGCATCTACAACGTCGCCCTCTTGCGCAACCGTCCCCGCCACTGCGTTGCCGGCCTGCATGTCCCGCAACGCGTTCGCCACCACCTGCTGAGCCTGCGCCGCGAGCACCCGCCGGTCCGCGTCCGGCGCGAGCGGTGCGCCAACATATACGTGGGCGGTCAGCGGACCGCCACGCAACAGCATGTCGAGCGAGTCGGACAACGACACGTCGTCGATATATGCGGGTGCCGTCGACTGCCGGCCCTGCGCGTCCTCGTACATGATGCACAGCGGCTGCACCGGCACACCGGCCGACACCGCGGCCTGGAACAGGTTCGCGTGAAACGGCAGCAACTCGAGCCCGTTCGACGTCGTGCCTTCGGGGAACACGCACATCAGTTCACCCGCGCTGAGCCGTGCGGCGAGTTCGTGCATGATGCGCTTCGCGTCGCTGCGTTTCTCGCGCTGGATGAACACCGTATCGAGCTGCTGTGCGAGCCATCCGACCACCGGCCATTGCCGGATCTCCGCCTTCGAGACGAACGGCGTCGGCCGCCACGCGTTAATTACGTAGATGTCGATCCACGAGATGTGATTGGCGACGACGAGCACGCCACGATCGAGCCGCACCGCGTCGTTATGCACGACGAGGCGCATGCCGCACAGCCGCAGCATCTTCAGCGACCACGCGCGATTGAGCGCGTGACGCCGCTCGGCGCTCGCGTTCGGAAAGCGCGTCGCGACGGTCCACATGCCGTGCAGCAGATGCGTGATGAGACGGACCTTGCGTAACGCGAGCTTCATGGCCGGAGCTTTCCTTGACTGGACCGAAACGATACCGCTCAGCGCTGTTCGTAGGCGAGCTGACCGGACACGACGGTCGCGCGCACCTGTGCCGGCAGCTCGTAGCCGAGGAACGGCGTGTTGTGCCCCTGGCTCTTCAGCGCACGCGGCTCGACGCGCCAGTGAGCGTGACGGTCGAACACGCAGAGGTCGGCCACCGCGCCGAGCGCGATGCGGCCAGCCGCTTCGAGGCCGAGCACCTGCGCCGGCGCCGCGGTGATGCGATTGAGCGCGGTCGCGAGCGGCACGCCCGCTTCGTCGGCCCACTTCACCGTCAGCGACAGGAACAGTTCGAGGCCGGTTGCGCCCGGGGTCGCTTCGGCGAACGGCAGCAGCTTTTCGTCGTCGTCGACCGGCGTGTGCGCGGAGCAGATCGCATCGATCGTACCGTCGACGAGGCCCGCGCGGATCGCTTCGCGATCGCGCTGCTGGCGCAGCGGCGGATCGAGCCGGAACTGCGCGTCGAAGTAACCGATGTCGAGGTCGATCAGATGCACGTGGTTCACGGTGACGTCGCACGACACCGGCAGGCCCTCGCCCTTCGCCGCGCGCACGAGCGCCACGCCCGCCGCCGACGACACATGCGACACATGCACGCGCGCGCCGGTTACGCGCACGAGTTCAAAGATTGTATGCAGCGCGATCGTTTCGGCCGCCACCGGGACACCCGACAGCCCGAGCCGCGACGCCAGCGCGCCGCTCGCGGCGACGCCGCCCTTGCCCAGATACGCATCGACGGGACGCAGCCACACGGTGAAATCATAGGTCTTCGCGTATTGCAGCGCGCGCATCAGCACCTGGGTATCGACGATCGGCGTGTCGGCCTGCGAGAAGCCGACGCAGCCCGCCTCGGTCAGCTGGACCATCTCGGTGATGACCTGCCCCTTGAGACCGACCGTCAGCGCGCCGAGCGGATACACGTGCGCCTTGCTCTGATTGCGCGCGCGGAACTTCAGCATTTCGACGAGGCCCGGTTCGTCGAGCGTCGGATCGGTGTCCGGCGGACATACGAGGCTCGTCACGCCGCCCGCGAGCGCCGCGGCCATTTCCGAGCCTAGCGTCGCCTTGTGCTCGTAGCCCGGCTCGCGCAAACGCGCGCACAGGTCGACGAGACCCGGCGCGATCGACAGACCGCGCGCGTCGAGCGTACGCTCCGCCTGGAAGCCGGCCGGCGCGTTGCCCAAGGCGGCGATCTTGCCCGCCTCGATAAAGATATCCTGCTGCTGTTCGGTGCCCGCTGCCGGATCGATCAGCGTGCCGCCTTGAATATGAATCTTCATGCGCTGCCTTTGTTAAACCTGTGGTTCAGCCTATCGTTCGGCTTCCCGATCAGTCGTTGCTTAGTCGTTATTGCCCGCGACGATCCCCATCACCGCCATGCGCACCGCGATACCGAACGTGACCTGATTCAGGATCACCGATTGCGGGCCGTCCGCGACCTGCGAGTCGATCTCGACGCCGCGGTTCATCGGGCCGGGGTGCATCACGATCGCATCGGGGGCGGCGAGCGCGAGACGCTCGGCCGTGAGCCCCCAGCTCTTGAAGTACTCCTGCGACGACGGCAGCAGCGCGCCGCTCATGCGTTCGTTCTGCAGGCGCAGCATGATGATCACGTCGACATCCTTGAGACCTTCGTCGAGGTTGTGGAACACGCGCACGCCCATCTGTTCGAGGCCGCCCGGCAGCAGCGTGCGCGGACCGATCGCGCGCACTTCGGGCACGCCGAGCGTGGTCAGCGCATGAATGTCCGAGCGCGCGACGCGCGAATGCAGGATGTCGCCGACGATCGCCACGCGCAGCTTCGTGAAGTCCTTCTTGTAGTGGCGGATCGTGTACATGTCGAGCAGACCCTGCGTCGGGTGCGCGTGACGGCCGTCGCCGGCGTTGATCACGTGCACGTGCGGCGCGCAGTGCTGCGCGATCAGGAACGGCGCGCCGCTCGACGCATGACGCACGACGAACAGATCCGCGTGCATCGCCGACAGGTTGTTGATCGTGTCGAGCAGCGATTCGCCCTTGCTGGTCGACGACGCGTTGATGTTCAGATTCAGCACGTCGGCCGACAGCCGCGTGGCCGCGATCTCGAACGTGGTACGCGTGCGCGTCGAGTTTTCGAAGAACAGGTTGAACACCGACTTGCCGCGCAACAGCGGCACCTTCTTCACTTCGCGATCGGTCACGCTGACGAACTGGTCGGCGGTCTCGAGAATGTGATTGACGATGGCCTTCGGCAACCCCTCGATCGACAGCAGATGTTTGAGCTCGCCGCTCTTCGTGAGCTGCGGGTTGCCCTTCAGGAAGCCGTAGCGGAAGCGCTCGGATGCGCTAGCGGAGGAATCTTGCGGAGCCGGGGTGGCGGTGTTCATGATGTACCTGCTTCAAATACGGGCTTCAACGTGATCGAGGTCGCGTCGACACGCCGCTCACGCGCGTTTCAATCGACGCGTGCTTCAGTGTGAAAAGAAAACCGCTGGCCGCCCGCGCCGTCGTCTTCACGGGCCAGCACGAGAGTCGCGTCGGCGGGTACGTCGACCACGCCACCGACGAAGCGCGCCGCCACCGGCAACTCGCGTCCGCCCCGATCGGCGAGCACCGCGAGTTCGACCGATGCCGGCCGGCCATAGTCATACAGCTCGTTGAGCGCCGCGCGAATCGTGCGGCCGGTGTACAGCACGTCGTCGACCAGCACGATGCGGCGGCCATCGACCGCGAACGGTAGCGAGGTCGGGCTTGCTTGCGCGTGCAGCCCTTTCTTCGCGTAGTCGTCGCGATGCAGCGCGACGTTCACCACGCCGAAGCTCGGCAGTTTCAGGTCGCGCGCGAGCCGCTCGGCGAGCCACGCGCCGCCGCTATGGATACCCGCCAGTACCGCCGCGTCGGCACCGGCTTGCGTGGCGGCGAGCTGGTCGCCATACGCCGCTCGAATCTGGTCGAGCAACGCGCGATACAGCGCTTCGGCGTCAATGGAACTCATGATCGTCGGAAAGTCCGTCTAGATATTGCTGGAGGATGATGCTCGCGGCTTCGGCGTCGAGCATGTCGGCGCGGGCATTGCCGGCGCGGATTTCCGCCTCGGCCTCGACCGACGAGTAGCGCTCGTCGACCCACGTGACCGGCAGATTGAAGCGGCCGTTCAGCTGGTTGCCGAAGCGCTTCGCGAGTTGCGTGCGCTCGTGCGGTGTGCCGTCGGGGTGCATCGGCAGGCCGACCACCAGCGCATCGGGCTTCCATTCGGCGATCAGCTTGCCGAGCGCTTCGAAGCGGTACTCCCTGCTGCGGTTCTGCACGACGACGAGCGGCCGCGCGCGGCGCGTCAGCGAATTGCCGACTGCCACGCCGATGCGTTTCTCTCCGTAGTCGAACGCAAGCAGCGTCGCCTCACGTCCGGCCGGCAGATTCATGCGCGGCCCCTCATGCGTGCCCGGCCTCGCCCGACAGCATCGACAACGACACGCCGAGCAGCGCGAGCGCCGCTTCGAGACGATCTTCGGCGGGAACGTCGAAAACGATCTTCGGATCGGCCTCGACCGTGAGCCAGCCGTTCTTGGAGATTTCGTCTTCGAGCTGACCCGCGCCCCAGCCGGCGTGGCCGAGCGTCAGCAGGAAACGCTCCGGACCGTTGCCGCTCGCGACGGCCTCGAGCACGTCTTTCGACGTGGTCATTTCGAGCCCGCCCGGCACCGACATCGACGACGTGTATGCGCTGCCGCCTTTCGGATCGTGCAGCACGAAGCCGCGCTCGGTTTGCACCGGGCCGCCGAAATACACGGGGACATGGAGAAGCGGTTCGATCTCGAGCTTCAGATCGATGCGATTGAAGAGCGCCTGCAGGTCGATATCGGTCGGCCGGTTGATCACGAGGCCGAGCGCGCCGCGCTCACTGTGATCGCAAAGGTAGACCACCGTTCCTGAAAACGTCGGATCGGCCATGTTCGGCATGGCGATCAGGAACTGGTTGGTCAGATTGATGCGATCGGTACTCTTGGACATAGTTCGGATTTTAGCAAAGACGATGCGCGATGGCGGGCTGCTTTGAGCATTGCAACCCGTTGGGTTGCACGCTATGCGACGCGCCATCGACGCCGGATCAAGTTGCACTCTATCACGCGCGCGACTTGCGCCATGCCGCGATCAGGCGCCGAAACACCGCGTAGAACGGCACGTTCGGCGCGCGTCGCGAAGTAGCGGGATTGTGACTTGTCACAATGGGTCTAAGCGGGTTCGGCGCGCGTCGGTCGTAGCGTTGCGGACGCAATTCGCGCGCCACGTCGCGCGTTTGGTTCGACCCGGCTTGCGCTTCACGCGCCGCCCTGCTCGATCGCACGCGTGAGCGCGGCGAGCGCCGCCTGCGTGAAGCTGCCGCCGGCCGGCCCAACGCCCGCGGCGACCTTGTGCAGCGACGCACGCAAGGCCTCGGCGGCCTGCTCGAGCGTGTCGGCCGGCGGCGCGCCGACGATCACGTGCGCGCGCACCGCCGGCGTCGCGACGCTCGCATGCGCACGACGCCGCCATGCGAGACCGAGCGCGTCGGCGAGCAGCGCCACGTGACCGAGACCGAGCGCGCAGGCGGCCGAGCCAAGCCGGTAGGCGGCGTCGCCCGCCTGCAGCGCTTCGCTCGGGTCGGCTTTTTCCGGCTGATCGGCCGCGCGCGCATGGGCGGCGAGCGCCTCGATGGACGCGTCGGCGGTCTGCAGGAAGTCTTCGTACGCGTTCGCGTTGACGCTCAGCACGCCGAGATCGCGCGTGTGCGGCAGCGACTGCGCCTCGAGCGCGCCCGCCTCCCACAGCGCTTCCGACGACTGCGTGCCGGCGACGTGCCAGTCGACGGTCAAGCCATAATCGTGCAGCACCTCGACCTGGTCGGCGTCTTGCGCGGCCGCGCCGAACAGCGCGTAGTCGCGCCATAGCAGCGCGAGCGTCGCGCGCACCAGCGAACGCGGCGCGCGCTCGATGCCGCGCGCGTGATCGGCGAGCGCCAGGTTGCAGCGCGCGTAGAAGCGCCGCGCCTCGATATCGCGGATTGCGTGGCCGCGCGCGCGCAGCGCCTTCGCGCAGGCGCGCGCGAGCCGCCAGAAGTCATACGGATCGGGGCCGGCGAGTTCGGTGAACACGGCGTCGAGCTCGTCGAGCGCGGCGTTCGTGACCGCAAGCGCCACCGCGCTGCCTGTGTCGGCCTGCGAGCGCAGCACCGGCAGCAACGCGCGCTCGTAGCGCGCCCGCAGATGGGCAAGCTGATCGGCCGATTGCGCGTGCAGCGAAGCCGGCGGCACTGGCCGCGCGCACAGCGCGAGGTCTTCGAACGCAACGGCGGAACCCGGCGTGGGTTCGATGAGTTGCGCACACAGCTCGCGGTAGTGGTTGAACAGCGTCGGCGAGCAACTGAGCTCGCGCAGATTGTGACGCTCGAGCGCCGCGCGGAAGTCGCGCAGCGCCGCGCCGAACACTGGCCGCGCGCTTTCCGCTTCGGCTGGCTCGCCGCTCGCGAGCGGCGAGAGCCGCACGAGGGCGTCGGTGAAACGCTGCGCGCTGAGCCAGCCCGCCGTGCGCAATGCATGCGACGCGCGCAGCAGCGCGGCACCGCTCTCGTCGCGCTGCTCGAACGCGAGCGACGCCTCGGCGAGCGCGAGTTCCGCAGGGCGGACCGCGCCGCCGCGCGGGTTCGGCAGTGCATCGATGGAAACGGGTGCTGCGGATCGAAGAGTCATGGGCAGGCGACACGAAGCTGACGGGGCCGTCGCTTCGCGCCGCATGCTGAGTGAGCGGCCACCGCGCGAACCGGCGACAGGACAATGACAGACTACCGTTGCGACACGACGCGACCGGCGATGTTCCGCGCCGGCGCGCTCGGACAGGCGCCGGGCGTGCCGGACGCATCAAGCGATTGCAGCAATTGCGCGGCGGATGACGCCGCTGACTTTTCGGGATCGAAGCTCAGGGTTCAGGTTCGGACCGAATCTCGGGACCCGGTTTGGGGGCCGAAGCTTCCGGCGTGTCGCACGAGCCCATCAAACCGCGACGCCGCAACAATGATCAAGCGACGCGAACGAACGACCGACCGACCGGCTGACGCCGGCGGCTTGCCGAACTTCAGATCTGGACCATTTCGAAGTCTTCCTTGCGCGCTCCGCACTCCGGACACGTCCAGTTGATGGGTACGTCTTCCCAGCGCGTGCCCGGCGCAATGCCTTCGTCGGGCAAGCCGGCCTCTTCGTCGTAAATCCAGCCGCAAATCAGGCACATCCAGCTTTGATATTCCATTCTTTTGTCGCGTCGTTGAGTCCGTGGAAGCGGGAGCCATGATGGTACCGTGTTGCCGCCCCCATGCCTAGCAATCGAAAACTCGCAATCGTAGCGTGGACCGGGCTTCGGCGGTGCGCCCGCGCGCCGTGCGCACGACGCTCGCGGCGTCATGCCGCATGGCGGTGGGGACACCCGGCAGCGCGATAGAGGGCGCCCTCGGCAAGCTCGCGGCGCTAGCGTGGCAGCCTCAACGCGATCCCCGCCGGCCGCGCGTCAGCGGGCCGCGAGCCAGCCTCTGGCGATCACCGCCGCGCGAAAAAACGCCCTCTCCTCGGTTTAGGCCGCATAATTGAGCCAATTGCGCATTGCGCGCCGAAATCCTGCTTTCCTTATCCATTTTCATGCCCAGCGACACGCCTCCGATCGTCCTCACCTTCGGTCTCTCCGACCCCACCGGCGGCTCCGGCCTGCAGGCGGACCTGTTGACACTTGCCAGCATGGGCTGCCACGGCGTTTCCGTGCTCACGGGCTATACCGTGCGCGACTCGGCGAACTGCGACGAAGTCACCGGGCTCGACCCGGACATCGTCGCGACGCAGGCGCGCATGCTGCTCGAGGACATGCCGATCGCCGCATTCAAGGTCGGCGCGTGCACGCGCGCCGAAGTGGTCAGCGCGATCGCGGAAGTTGTCGCCGACTACGACGACGTCCCGCTGATCCTCACCCCGGACTTCACGCTCGACGACGAGCACGTGCTCGCCGCCGACGAACTGCGCGAAGCGATCGCCGATCTGCTCGCGCCGCAAACCACGCTGCTGGTCGCCGACTCGGCGACGCTGCTCGCGCTCGCGCAGCCCGACGGCGACGCGGAGGCGCCGAGCCTCGACGCGGCGATCTCGCACCTGCTGTCGCAGGGCTGCGAGTACATTCTGTCGACCGAAACCGGCACGCATCGGCTCGTCAACACACTCTTCAGCGAGGACGGCCAGTTGCGTCAGGACATGTGGGACCGCGCGCCGCATCGGTTGACGGGCCTGACCGATACGCTCGGCGCGGCGATCGCCGCGCTTCTCGCCAACGGCCAGGAGCCCGCGGAAGCGGTGCGCGAAAGCCAGGAGTATCTGTATCAGGCAGTGCGCAATGCGTTCCGGCCCGGCATGGGGGCGTACATGCCCGATCGCTTCTTCTGGGCACGCAGCAGCGATGAAGACGAAACGCCGCCCGCGCAAGGCAAGGGCGCGGCGCCGGGGGAAGCGCGGCACTGACCTCGCCATTCGTCGGCATCGACTAAAAACCCCGTGTCAGCCGGCTTTTTTCATTAATGCGACTTTCGCGATTGGTGCGACTTTCCATTCGATTTATCCAAATTGAATAATGTAATTAGCGCGTAGTTATGGCTACTGCCGCGCCCAGTTCGTCTCGTGGGCATCTTAGTCAATTTATTGTGCATAGCCGCATGAATCTTGCTGTCGGTGATGCAACCAGACGTTATACCGCGTAATTAAACGTTACAACGCCAATGACATCTTTTGTCTAGACTTTACGCATCGCGATCAGCCATATGTCCCCACATGTCATTTCCCGCCTTTTTCATCCATCCACCGAAATGCGGCGGTTCGACCGTTATTTCGTTTTTTGATTTGAATAAAGGTAATGACCAATTCATTAGCTTTGTCTGGGATCAGGATGGCTGGGGAAACTGTCGCGCAAAGCTGCTCGAGACGCAGGTAGGCGGCGGTCATCTCCCGTATGGCATTCATCGGATGATCAAACATCCGGTCAACTACTGCACGATCCTGCGCGATCCGCTCGCGCGCCAGATCTCGCACTACTGGTATGCGGCGAACGGCAAGAACGGCCAGATCATGCGCGGCGTCAGCGTGTCGGCGACCGAGGCTCTGGCGCTGCAAGGCGTACTGTCGCTCGACGAGTGGGTCAGCGAATCGCTCGGCGGCAGGAACCTGTTCGTGCAGATGCTGAGCGGCGAGCCGGCGGTCAACGAAGCGAGCCTCGCCGTCGCGCAAATCCATTTGCGCGAACAGATCGGTACCGTCGGCGTCTGCGAGGACATGAGCGAATTCTTATTGCGGCTGTGCGGTGCGACAGGGATGAAATTACCGTTCTGTTTCGAAGCGAATCGCACCAATGGTGCGCCGAAAGGCAAAGCTCACATCAGCGAAGCAGCCAGACAAAAGTTCATCGACGACAATAGCCTCGATTACGAACTGTTCCGCGACGCGAATCGAATCGTCGAAGCCTATGCGAATGAAACGGGCAGCGTCTTTTCGAATGCGCTCGAATTGGTCCGCGTGATTCAGTCCGAAATAAATCAGCTCGAGAATCCGCACGTCTATAGCGCGACGGTTTTCGGCATCGATGGCTCATTCCTGTCGCGCGTGCATGAGGTGATCCGCCGCTTCGATCTCGCGCCGATCGATACCTATCTGGAGTTCGCGCGAAGCCGGCAGCGTCCGCCGGTCGACCTGTTCGACGGTTTTGTCGACACGGTGCGCGACGGCGTAGTGTGCGGCTGGGCCGTCAACCTGAGCGAGCCGCAGCGGCAGGTACCGCTCGAGGTGCGGGTCGGCACGCAGATCGTCGCGACCGGCTGCAGCGGCGAGCCGCGGCCCGATGTGGCGAGCGCCGGCTATCCGAGCGCATACAGCGGATTTTCGATTCCACTGCCGAACGATATTCCGGAAGGCTTTCGCGTTACCATTGCCAATTCCACCGAAAGCCTGCACAACGCCGGCACGTGGCGGCAAGGCTGGCACTGCGAATGAGCCAGAAGAGCCAAGAGAACCTATCCATGAAAGAGCCGCCCCAGTTCATGCAACGCTTCCACGGCAAGATCGCGGTGCAGGACCGCATACGCATGTTCGATCAGATGCCCGCCACGATCTGGCTGACCGGCCTGTCCGGCGCCGGCAAATCGACGCTCGCGTTCGCGCTCGAGGAGCAGCTGATCGCGCTCGGTCACGCCTGCTATGTGCTCGACGGCGACAACATCCGCCACGGTCTGGCGAGCGACCTTGGATTCGAGCCCGACGACCGGCGCGAAAACATCCGCCGGGTCGCGCACGTCGCCCAATTGATGAACGACGCGGGTCTGATCGTGATTTCCGCGCTGATTTCGCCGCTACGCGAAGATCGGGCGATGGCGCGCGCGATCATCGGAGCCGACAAGTTCGTCGAAACCTATGTGTCCGCCTCGCTCGCCACCTGCGCGAGCCGCGATCCCAAAGGTCTTTACGCGAAAGCGAGGTCTGGCGAGATCAGCTCGTTCACCGGCGTATCAGCGCCCTATGAAGCGCCGATCGATCCCGACCTGAACGTCGACACGGGAGCGCTGAGCCCCGCGCAAAGCGTCGCGCAGATCTTCCACTACCTGCGCGAAAAGTGCCTCGGAAGGTCCTCTCATCGCTCGGCTCACGCCGCGGGCGCCTGATCCGGACAAAAGGGCGTCCGGAAGCGCTCGCCAGCAAGCACATCAACGCCGGCCCCAAACGAAAAAAACCCGCATAAGCGGGTTTTTTCGTTTGGGGAAACGCCTCGCGGCGCACTCCCCACATGGACTTCCAGCCGGGCCTCGGCCGTGATCCAGACGCGCGGCAGTTCAACCACGCGGCCGGACCACGAGGCCCGAGCGGAATTACATGTCCATGCCCATGCCGCCCATGCCGCCGGGCATGCCGCTAGACATCGGAGCATCTTCCTTCGGCAGTTCGCAGACAGCTGCGTCGGTCGTCAGCAGCAGGCCAGCAACCGAAGCTGCGTTTTGCAGCGCCGTGCGCGTCACCTTCGTCGGGTCCACGACACCTGCGTCGACCAGGTCGACGTACTCGCCGGTCGCTGCGTTGTAGCCGTAGTTGCCCTTGCCAGCAGCAACCGCTGCCACGACGACGCTCGCTTCTTCGCCACCGTTGGCGACGATCTGGCGCAGCGGCTCTTCCATGGCGCGCAGAACGATCTTGATACCTGCGTCCTGATCGGCGTTAGCGCCCTTCAGGCCAGCGATTGCCGTACGTGCACGGATCAGCGCGACGCCGCCACCCGCCACGATGCCTTCTTCCACAGCCGCGCGCGTTGCGTGCAGTGCGTCTTCGACACGTGCCTTCTTTTCCTTCATTTCGACTTCGGTCGCAGCACCGACCTTGATCACTGCAACGCCGCCTGCCAGCTTGGCGACGCGTTCTTGCAGCTTTTCACGGTCGTAGTCCGAGGTCGCTTCTTCGATCTGCGTGCGCACTTGCTTGACGCGAGCCTCGATGTTCGCTGCTTCGCCAGCGCCGTCGATGATCGTGGTGTTTTCCTTGCCCACTTCGATGCGCTTCGCCTGGCCCAGTTCAGCCAGCGTTGCCTTCTCGAGCGTGAGGCCGGTTTCTTCAGCGATGACCTGACCGCCGGTCAGGATCGCGATGTCTTCCAGCATCGCCTTACGACGATCGCCGAAGCCCGGAGCCTTGACGGCAACGGTCTTCAGGATGCCGCGGATGTTGTTGACGACCAGCGTTGCGAGCGCTTCGCCTTCGACGTCTTCAGCGATGATCAGCAGCGGACGGCCAGCCTTCGCGACTTGCTCGAGCACCGGCAGCAGGTCACGGATGTTCGACACCTTCTTGTCGTGCAGCAGCACGAACGGGTTCTCGAGCACGGCGACTTGCTTGTCCGGGTTGTTGATGAAATACGGCGACAGGTAGCCGCGGTCGAATTGCATACCTTCGACGACGTCCAGCTCGTCTTGCAGCGACTTGCCGTCTTCGACGGTGATCACGCCTTCCTTGCCGACCTTGTCCATTGCTTCAGCGATGCGCTCGCCGATCGACGAATCGCTGTTCGCCGAGATCGCGCCAACCTGGGCGATTTCCTTGTTGGTCGTGCACGGCTTGCTGATCTTGCGCAGTTCTTCGATTGCGGCTGCAACAGCCTTGTCGATACCGCGCTTCAGGTCCATCGGGTTCATGCCCGATGCGACGTACTTCATGCCTTCGCGGACGATCGATTGCGCGAGAACCGTAGCGGTCGTCGTGCCGTCGCCTGCGTTGTCGCTGGTCTTGGAAGCGACTTCCTTGACCATTTGCGCGCCCATGTTCTGGAGCTTGTCCTTCAGTTCGATCTCTTTCGCGACCGACACACCGTCCTTGGTGACCGTCGGGCCGCCGAAGCTGCGCTCGAGAACCACGTTGCGGCCCTTCGGACCCAGCGTGACCTTCACGGCGTTGGCGAGAATATTCACGCCTTCGACCATCTTGGCACGGGCGGAATCACCGAATACGACGTCTTTAGCTGCCATCTTCTAACTCCTTGAATACTTTGGATATAACCGGTGAAGTAGCGACCTTGCGCTTACTTCTGCACCACGGCCATGATGTCTTCTTCGCGCATCACGAGCAGTTCGTTGCCGTCGACCTTGACGGTCTGGCCTGCGTACTTGCCGAACAGGACGCGGTCGCCGACCTTCACGTCGAGCGCAATGGCTGCGCCCTTGTCGTCGCGCTTGCCCGGGCCGACTGCGAGGATTTCACCTTGATCCGGCTTTTCCGCTGCGGCTTCGGGGATCACGATGCCCGACGCGGTCTTGGTTTCCTGATCCAGACGTTTGACGATCACGCGATCATGCAAAGGACGAAGGTTCATACATACTCCTCTCTGATTGAGACTGAAGAACGCTGAGAAAAACCCGGCTGGCCGAGCCAACCGGAGATGTTGTTAGCACTCTCGTGCAGCGAGTGCTAATTATATGGACGGGCAGTGACAAATTCAAGAAGCGGGAACGCGATCGAAGTTCACTGACCCTGAAACGTGATTCGCTCGGACTTGAACGCCGCCCCGTGCGGAACGTCTGCCGTTCGGCATTTTCTCTAAGAAAACAATAATTTACCGACATGTTGCGTTGAGATTCGGCCCTTCGTGAAGGAAGAGGCGAGCCATGACGAGGCAGCGACTTGGGAGCGGAGCGCCCGCTCGAAACGTCAAACCCAGGGAAATCCCCCATAAGCGCGGGCCGTTACGATAGTCAGCCTTCAGGCAAGTCGAGGGGCTCGTGAATGTGCTTCACGGCTGAGCTACCAGTCGGTCCAGGTATATCTGGACCGTTGCAGCGGCCGTTGATAGTGGGATTGTGAAATTGATAGCAGCTGCAAGGACGATACGTGCAGAACCGTAACGCTATAACTGAGTTCGAAAGATTTGAGATCTTTCCACTCTGAAGATCAGCGACAAATATGTCCAACTGACCAGTCGGTAATTGCGCTCCTCCAGATAGCGAAATATGGCGGAATCTATTACTTCCCTTATCGAAGTCAGCGTAGACTCCACAATGATGATCTTTGGTTTATACCTGCTGATATCAATCGATCGCAAGACTTCGTAATCGTGACCTTCCACGTCGATGGAAAGCAGATCGATTTCCTGACCGGCGTACGGGGTGTGCTCGAGAACGTCGTTCAATGTGGTGGTTTCAACGGTCCGGACGGAGATAGGCTTCTGGACTTCGGCCGCAGCCACTATGGGATCTATGGTCGAAGTCAACCCATAATTTGAAAAATTATAGACTTCCTTGAGCTGTTTCTCGTTCGAGACGGCCGCACATACATTGACGTCACCAGACCGCGCAAGAGAAAACGTTTCAATTTTCACTGGATCCATGTCTATGTTGATGCCGCGCCAACCACGCTTGTAAAGCGCATGTGTGTTCGAGAACTTGACAGGGTGGTATGCACCAACGTCGACATAAACACCCTTATTGCACCGGGGACTGATTATCTCGCGCAACACCGCGTCCTCTCCAAACTGCGAGTAGTACAAACGCGGCCCGCGTGTTATCCACGTCTTGCGGACGAGCCAAAGGAAGTGTCCGAACGTCTTCGGGTTCAACATAATCGCTCCTCACTTCGAAACGATAACGGCAAAAGGTCAAACAGCGTTTGATCTGGAAACTTGCCCAGCAGAAGGTCGGTCCGGCATTACGTTAGCTAATATTCGCATAGCAGGCCTCATTACCGCCGCAAATGTGTCGCAGTACGGACAAAACGATATTCGCGAATTAGTTACATGCTCGAAAAGTCGTTGAGAGTTACATCTGCAGACTACTCGACGGTTAGCCGACCATTAATCGAAAGTCATAATAATGTGGATTTTTGGCCGAAACCGTCGAGTGATGCAAAAAGCTTCCGGTTCCAGTCGGTTCGCATGTCGCGGAATACAACCGCGCGAGATTCAGACCGGCGAAGCCTTCTGCATGAGGCCACGATCCGCCAGTTTCGGTCGCCCGACAGCGCGCTCGTTTCACTTCACTTCTGCGCAGGCCGGTGCAACGCATTACCCGCCATCCACTTGAGCCGTTCGCAATTGACCTTGATGCGCGCCGCGAATTCCTTCGGATCTCGCTCGCGCAGTGCGTCCATCTGGCTATTGGTGATGTCGGCGCGGTGCCAGCCCGTGTCCCAGTGCTGATCGAAATCGGTCGCACCGGTGAGGACCTTTCGGAGCCGCTCCTTATAGGCGCCGATCCGCTCGGGCGACACGTCGCAAAACGCCTGCGCGAAGCTTGCGCGCTCACCCGCCGTCTCCGCGCTCATGTTGGCGTCGCTCGCGCCGCTCACGAGCGGCGCGGCGAGCGACAGCACCGACAGACAGAACGCTGCGCAAAGCGGCCGATAGCGATACGATAGGTTTTTCATCTTCGACTCCTGACGATCCTTCGTGGCGACCAGGGATTGTCCCGATCTTCAACGCCGCCGCGCCGATTGTGTCCTGATTGCACTGCACGATGGCGTTTTCGCGCGCTATCCGATGCATCGCGTGGCCAAACCGCGGTGCTACGCTCGTTAAAGCGGCATTCGCGACGTGCCCGTTCCGGGGAGCCGTGGCGCAAGCACCGCAACGCCACGGCCTATCGGCAGGCCGCGACAGAAGCACGAGCGCCAGGCATGAGAACGAGCTCGAACACGACGCGCAACGAGCACAGAACGAAAGCACGACACGAAATCAAACACAAAAAGGCGAGACATCGCTGCGGGAGTGACTGCGATGGCATTTAGAACATATACCGTACTGACGCTGTTGGTGACGAGCACTGCCGCGTTCGCGTGGCGGCCTGTCACCTATCCGATCCGAAGTCAGAGCCCTTACGAGCGCAGCATCGACAACGCGATGTGCTACGCCGAGGCGAACCGCGTGACCGGGGTCAACATGGCCCACGAGTCGCAGATTCCGCCGCGTCAGCCGCCCGCGGCCAAAGGTGCGTCGACCGGCGTACCGTCGAAGCCGCCGCTTCCGCCTAGTTCCTTCTCAGCCACGCCGCTGCCGTGGAGCGCGAGCGCGCCCGAAGCCGCGAGCGCGCCGTTGGCTGGCGCGCAAGCGCCTGGCGGCGCATCGTCGGCGAAACCGGTGAACGAAGCCGCGGCCGGTGCCAGCGCGCCAGGCGCACCGGCCACCGCGGCGGCGAATGCACCGCCGAACGCATCGGCGGCGGCACCGGGCGCGAGCGCGAACGCGGCACCCGGCGCGTCGGATGGTGCGGCCGCTTCGCTGCAGGCCAACGCGGCGTCGAACGTGAAGCTGCCGCCGCTGCCCGCGCCCGAGCCGCCGATGACCCGCTATTGGGCCGCCTACGGCGCGTGCATGCAGGCG
Source organism: Paraburkholderia sp. CI2 (assembly GCF_014201055.1). Taxonomy (NCBI): domain Bacteria; kingdom Pseudomonadati; phylum Pseudomonadota; class Betaproteobacteria; order Burkholderiales; family Burkholderiaceae; genus Paraburkholderia; species Paraburkholderia sp. CI2. The sequence goes on along the minus strand of NZ_JACHDL010000004.1, from coordinate 15,634 downwards.
CGCGGTTACGTCGTCCAGTAGTCCGGCCGACGCCGCTTGCGGGCGTCGTTGCATTCATTCTTTTTGATGGCGCCGCCCTTCGGCGCCAGTGGAGCAACACGGCCATGCCGCGCGACACGACCTCCGACCAGCCGTTTTTCCATCACTGCGCATACTGCGGCGTGCCGCTGCCGGGCCGCTTTTCGCCGTGTCCCGCATGCCATGCGCTGCCGATCGATTCGTTCGATACGGACGACAAGCCCGGCGAGCGCTCCGCGCGATCCCGGGCGCCGAGCGCATCGCGCACGCAACTCGAACCGCTGCCAGCGGCCGCGAGCTTGCCCGCGGACCGTTCGTCGCGACGCTCCGCGCAAACGAAGATGAGCCCCTACGATCTGATCGACGAAGCGACGTTCGAGCCGGGCGGGCGTCGACGGCGGCATCCGCTCGCGCTTGCCGCAGCCGCGCTCGCGACGCTCGGCGTCTTGTACGTCGGCTTCGTTCTACTCAACGACGACGATGCAAGCGTCGACACGCCGGTCACGGTCTTCGGCACGGTGCGCCCGGACAACCCTGGCCAAGCCCCTGCACAGAACGTTGCGCAGAATGCGGCGCCGTCGGTTGCCGCGGCGCCGAAGCCGGCGTCGATCGTCGCGCAACGGCCGCGTCCCGTTGTCGTCGCGCGGCAGCAACCGGCGAACGTGCACGCGGCCCCCGTCGCGCCACCGGCACCGCCCGTCGTGGCGACCGCGCCGACCGTCGCGCCATCGTCACCGCCGGTCGTTGCGACCGCGTCCACCGTAGCGCGATCGAGCCCGCCCATCGTGGCGACCGCACCGACCGTTGCGCCATCGTCACCGCCGGTCGTTGCGACCGCGCCTGCCGTAGCGCGATCGGCTCCGCCCGTCGTGGCGACCGCGCCCGTCCCAGCGCGACCGTCAACGCCCGTCGTTGCGACCACGCCGACCGCAGCGCGACCGACACCGCCCGTCGTCACGACCGCGCGCGCCGTAGCGTCAACGAAGACATCGAGCGCGGCCGTCTCCGCGCCCACGCCGCGTGGCACGGCGGTCGCGTCGACCAGCACCAACACCAACACCGACACGATGGCCGCCCCGCTCACGCAAGCCGACAAACAGCGCGCCGACGCCGAGCGCAATCTGAAAGCCGCGCACGGCTATCTGCAACGAGGCAATCTGGCGGCGACCAGAGCACGCCTCGCCGCCGTAATCACCGCGCAGCCCGACAATCGCGACGCGCGCAGCATGCGCGCCCAGGTGAGCACGCTAGAGCAGCAACGCGACGCGTTGCTGAGCCTCGCGCGCGGCTGCAGCAACGTGGGACATTGGGAGTGCGCGTCGCACAACGCCAACGAAGCGTTGCGGATCGATTCGAGCAGCAAGGCCGCGCAACGGCTCGTCGCGCTCGCGTCGCACGAGTCGGCGTGGCAAACCATGCAGCCGACGGCGGAAGAGTCGCGCGCATTGCGCGATCTGCTGCGTCACCACTAAGGATTGCGAGGTATCTCGTGGGACGGCGGCACGGGCGTGCAGTCGATCACGCCCGCCCGCGCGGCGCCCCGAAAGACGCGCGCGCGGGCAGCAGTGTCAGCCGGCGATGCTGTCGTAGCCGTAATAGCCGCCCTGATACCCCGAGCCGAGAAACGCCGCTTCCTGCGGCACGTCGGTGAGCAGCACGCCGCGCAGACCGACGCCACCGTTACGCAGGCGTTTGGTGGTTTCGATGATCTCATGCAGCGGTTGACGCCCATGCCGCACGACGAGCAGCGTCGTCGCCGCGTATTTGCCGATCAGCGTCGAGTCGGTCACGGCGAGCACCGGCGGCGTGTCGATGATCACGACGTCGTATTGCGGCTTCAACACCTCGAGCATCGCTTCGAAGCGTTTGCTCATCAGCAGCTCGGCCGGGTGCGAGGGCAGCGTGCCTTTCGCGAGCACGTCGAGGTTGGGCAGCACGTCGCGCTGGATCATCGCGTTGAGATCGCCGCCGCACAGCACGTCGGACAGTCCCGGCCGATGGCTGACGCCGAAATGCGAATGCACGTCGCCGCGTCGCATGTCGCCGTCGATGATCAGCACGCGCTTGTTCGCCGACGCGACCAGCGTCGCCAGATTCACCGACAGGAACGACTTGCCCGCATCGGGCCGCGAGCCGGTGATCATCACGACGTTGTTGGCCGCATGATCGAGCGACAGCTGCAGCGAGGTGCGCAGATTGCGCACCCCTTCCACCGCGATATCTTCGGGCGCCTGTTGCGCCAGCACATGCTGCCCGCGCTGGCGCAGCGACACCTTTTCCTGCAGGCGCAACTGCGTCTGGCTGCGCGGCACCACCGCGAATACCGGCACGCCGAGCATCCCCTCGAGTTCGTCCGGGCGCTCCACGCCGCCGCGCATCGCGCGCCGCAAGAAGACCAGCAGCAAGCCGAGCGCGAGGCCGCCGCCGAGCGAGACCAGGATCACCAGCATGCGCTTCGGCCACACCGGATCGTCGGGCGTTTCGGCGAAGTCCACCACGCGCACGCCGCTCACCTGCCCCGCCTGCGCGACCCGCAGTCGCTGCACGCTGTTGAGCAGGTTCGTGTACAGATCGGTGTTCACGTGCACGTCGCGCTGCAGACGCAGCGCGGTCTGCTCGGTGTCGGGCATCGTCGAGACGCTGTGGTTCATCGTGCTCTGCGCGCCCTGCAACGCGGCGATCTGCGCATCGAGCGCGGCGACCATCGGATGATTCGGCGTAAAACGCTGCAACAGCTCCGCGCGCTGCTGCTGCAGATCGAGCAGCTTCGTCTTGTTGTCGACGATCTGCTGCAGCAGCAGCTTGCTTTCTTCACCGAGATCGACGGCGCCATGTGTATTGCGGAACTTGCCGTAGCGCTCTTCCGCGTCGTCGAGCGCCTTGCGCGCGTCGGGCAGTTGCTGTTCGAGATACGCGAGCGTGTGGTCGGATTCGGTCGAACGGCTCGCGAGATCCTGCCGCACGAACTGGCGCGCCACGTTGTTGACGATCGCCGCGGTCAGCGCCGGATCGGCGCCTTCGAGACTCACGCGGATCACGCCGGAGTCCTCCGCCGTTTCCTGCACGACCATCGTCTTCGCCAGACGCTCTACCGTGCCGAGCGTCGACGCGCGCGTCAGCTCGAAACGCGAGCCGGGCGCGCCGACCAGTGTGTCGACGTGCAGCGTGACCGGGCCGACCGCGGTATCGGTTTGCACGGTCTCGCCGACGCGCCCCGACAGGATCGCGCTGCCGTGAGGATCGCGCAGCATGAAGGTGTTGCCGGCGCCCGCGACTAGCGTGAAGGTCTCGCCATACAAGTCCTTCGACGTGTCGAAGCGCGACACCGCGATGCTCTCGTTGCCCCACGCGAACCCGCGCAGGTTGACGAACGACGGCAGCCGGAACCACCAGTGCCCGTTCACGAGTCCGGCGATCTTGCTGCCGATCACCGGCAGATAACGCGGCTTCGCCGTGATGTCGAGGTGCAGCGCGCGGACCGCCTCCTCGGTGACGAGACGCGACTTCAAAAGCTCGATCTGCGCCGCGGTCGACGGCTTCGAATCGTACGCTCCGGGAAGCGGCGCCGCCGCGTCCCGGCCGTTCGCATTGACGTTCACCGCGTTCGCCGTCCTGTCCTGGACGTGAAACAGCACGTCCGAACGATAGACCGGCGGCGTGAGGAACGCGTACGCGCAACCGAGCGCGAGCGCGATCAGCGTCACGGTGAGGATCGTGCGCCAACCGCGCACGATCGTGCGCACGTAGTCCGACAGATGCAACTGCCCCGGTTCATACACGCCGGCGTAACGGTTTTCGTAATTGATTGCCATGTTTTCACCCAACAAGGCCTGCCGGTTCAGATATCGCGTCACGCATGCGTCACTTCGACACGACGACTCCCGTCACCGCCGCGTTGATCGCGGGCAACAGCAGGTTCAACACACGGTTGAAGCGAACCAGACCGCCCTGACCGACGTACACGATGTCCTTCGGCTGCAGCTCGAACTGGTTCGCAAGCAGCATCGCCACCGGCGAGGTCGCATCGAGGTGATAGATCTGCGGCGAGTCGCTGGTCGAATTGCGGATCACGAACAGCTGCTGCCCCGAGGCCGTGTTCGAGTCGAAGCTGCCGCCGTCGGAGATCGCCTGCGACAGCGTCAGCGAGCCGTTGCGCAACGGCAGCACCGTGGCCGGCTTGTTGACTTCGCCCATCACGTAGACGCCGCTGTCTTCGCGCGCGTTCACGCGCACGGTATCGCCCGGCTGCAGATAGATATCCGACGGATTGCGGCCGCGCTTGACGAGGTCGTCGATGTTCAGCCTATAGGTCGTGCCGTTGCGGATCAGATCGACCCGGCTGCGATCCGCGGTCGTGTTGAAGCCGCCGCTCAGGCCGATCGCGTTCGTCAGCGACATCGGAATGTCGTTGATCGATTGCGTGCCCGGTGTGCGCACTTCGCCGTCGATATACACCGTCGCGTTACGGAACGACGCGACGCGCACCGTCACCTCGGGCTTCTGATAAACCTTGCTCAGCCGCGAATGCAGCTCGCGCTGGATCGTCGCGACGTCCTTGCCGGCGACGTGCAGGTTGCCCGCGTACGGAAACTGGATGTCGCCGTTCTCGTCGATCAGGAAGCCCGGACTTGCATCGGAAGGGCGCGAGGTCGTCGGCGGCTGTCCCAGCGCGGCCGCGAGTTCCGGGTGATCCCACACGACGATCTGCAGCACGTCGCCGGGGCCGACCCTGTACATGGCCGGCTTGCCGAACAGACCCGTCGTCGTCGGCGGCAACACCGAGGCAGTCTGGTCGGCATTCAGCTTCTTCAGCAGTTCCAGATTGATATCGGTGATCGGAATCTGCTTCTGCTGCGAGGCTTCGGTACTGAATTCGCCACCCGTCTCCTGAATCGCGGCCGGCGTGACCATCCGTTGTCCCGGTACGACCTGACATCCGGAAAGCAATGCTGCGCTTGCGAAAACCACAAGACTTCCTGTGCGAAAACCAAGTGAGCTCATGATCTTTACTCCTTCGCCCCGAGGCGTTGTTATCGACTTTCTAGTAAGCGTTTCGATGCACCAGTCCGGCGACAATCGTCGCGCCGATGATCCGCATGTCGAGTGCGAACGACCAGTGTCCCAGGTAGTACAGGTCATGTTCGACGCGACGCTCCATCTTCTCGATGCGGTCGGTTTCGCCACGGAAGCCGTTGATTTGCGCCCAGCCCGTGATTCCCGGTTTGATCCGGTAGCGATTGATATAGCCCGCGACCACCTTCTGATAGAGGTCGTCGTGCTCGAGCGCATGAGGACGCGGTCCTACGACCGACATGTCGCCACGCAACACGTTGAAAAATTGCGGCAGCTCGTCGAGGCTCGTGCGGCGCAGAAACGCGCCCACTTTCGTCACGCGCTTGTCGTTGCGCGTCGCCTGGCTCAAGGTGCCCTTCGCTTCGGTATGCACGCGCATCGAGCGGAACTTGTAGATCGTGAACACTCGGCCGTCCGCGCCCTTGCGCTTCTGTTTGAACAGCACCGGTCCGCGCGAGGACAGCTTGACCGCGATCGCGATGCCAAGCAGCAGCGGCGCGAGGGCAACGATCGCGGCCGCGGCGAACAGCCGGTCGAAGACTTCCTTTTTCAGCATCGCGTTGGCCGACAGCGGCGAGGCGACCAGATTGATCGCCGGCACGCCGAGCAGATCGACCACGCCGCTGCCTTCGAACAGCGCATGGCTGCGCACGTCCGGCATGAAGCGGATATTCACGAGGTCGTCGCGGAACTCGTCGATCAGCGCGCAGATCAGCGGCTCCTCGGACAGCGACAGCATCAGCCATAGCTCGTGCACGTCGTTGGTGCGGATGTAGTCGGCCAGCAGATCGACGCGATCGAACACCGGCACGCGCGGATTCGTTATGCCGGTGTCGTCCGGGCGCGTGTTGTAGACGGCGGTCGCGCGAAAGCCCGCGGTCGGCGCCGACTCGATGCGGCGCAGGAGCGCATCGCACTGCGAACCGCTGCCGACGATCGCCACCTGATGCAGGTTCATGCCCGCGCCGCGCGCCCGCGCGAGCACCGCGTGCGCGATCACCCGATTCGCGATCAGCAGGCCACCCGTCGTCGCGGTCCAGTACGAGAACCACAGCCGCGACACGATATCGATGCGATGCAGCGAGTACATCAGCACGAGCGCGCAGGCTTGCACGATCAGCCACGCGAGCGACACCTGACCGGCGAGCCCGAGCTTCGAGCGGCCGCGCCATGATTCGTAGACGCCGAACGCGGGGAAGATCGCGAGCGCGAACGCAGCCGAAAACATCACCAGCGCCCAGTAGAAACCCGACTGGCCGAGATAATCAAAGCGGATCCGCGACGCCACGGTCGCACCCGCCAATACCAGAGCGACATCGAAAATCCGCGCGAGCAGATCCTGAAACTTGCGCATTTTACTTACCTCGTTCTGCCGTTCCTGTACGCAAAAAGGGGCGTGCATGGGCTGCCTACGGGCAGCGGCCGTAGTTGTCGTCAAACCTCACGATGTCGTCTTCGCCGAGATAGGTACCCGACTGGATTTCGATGATTTCGAGCGGCACCCTGCCGGGGTTTTCGAGCCGGTGACGCGTGCCGAGCGGAATGTAGGTCGATTCGTTTTCGCTGAGCAGGAACTGCTCTTCGCCGCGCGTGACGAGCGCGGTGCCGCGCACGACCACCCAATGCTCAGCGCGATGATGATGGAGTTGCAGCGACAGCTTTGCGCCGGGCGTCACGACGATGCGCTTGACCTGGAAGCGCTCGCCGCGATCGATCGAGTCGTAGAAGCCCCACGGGCGCCGCACCTTGCGATGCGCGTCGGCCTCCGGCGCGTGCTGCGCCTTGATGCGCGACACGAGCCCCTTGACGTCCTGCACATGCGAGCGATCCACCACGAGCACCGCGTCCGCGGTCTCGACCACGACGACGTTCGCGGTGCCGACGCACGCGACGAGCCGCCCTTCCGAATGCGCATAGCAGGACACCGCGCCTTCGAACGCCACGCGGCCGCGCCCGGCGTTGCCGTTCGGGTCCTTCTCCATCGCCGCCCATACCGCGTCCCATGAGCCGAGGTCGGACCAGCCGGCTTCGAGCGGGATCACGACGCCGGGCGGAATGACCGCGGCTCGACTTTGAGCTTGCATATCGTTCTGTGCCGCGCCTTGCGCTTCGACGTTGCTCGCGCTGTCGTCTTGCGCCGGCGGCGGTTCGGTCAAACGCTCCATCACCGCGTAGTCGATCGAATCGGCGGGCACGTCGAGGAACGCGTCGTGCGATGGCCGGAATACGTCGCCGTCCTGCTTGCCGCTCGCGAACGCGGTTGCGCACGGCGCATGCATGTCGGGCCGCAGCGCCGCGAGCGTGTCGAGCCACACGCGCGCACGCACGACGAAGATGCCGCTATTCCACCAGTAGGTGCCGGCCGCCAGGTATTGCCTCGCGATTTCCTCGGCGGGCTTCTCGACGAAACCGTCGATCGCGTGGCCGCCAGCGGTCAATGCCGCGCCGATCCGGATATAGCCGAAGCCGGTGTCGGGACGCGTCGGCGGCACACCGAGCGTCGCAATCGCGCCCTCGCTCGCGTGGTGCGCCGCGCACGCTAGCGCGCGCTGCAGGGCAGGCAGGTCCGCGATCGCGTGGTCGGCCGGCATCACGATCAGGATCGCGTCGTCGCCGGCCGCGCACGCGAGCGATGCCGCGAGCGTCAGCGCGGGCGCCGTGTCGCGGCGCGCGGGCTCGACGATCAGACGCGCGTCGACGCCGTTTTCATGCAACTGTTCGGCGATCACGAAGCGATGCTCCTCGCCGCACACGACGATCGGCGAAGCGTCGACGCTCCAGCCCGCCGGGAAGCCCTCGAGCCGCCGCGCGGTCGCCTGCAGCAGCGAGTCGGAGCCGACCACGTCGATCAGCTGCTTCGGAAAGTTTTCGCGCGACACCGGCCAAAGCCGCGTGCCCGAGCCGCCCGCGAGAATGACCGGGACGATGTGCGCGCAGCGCGCGCCAGCAACCCCGGCGCTTGCGCCGTTCGGCTCGACGGATCGGGCGCTCACACCTGCCTGCGTCAACATATCGGGAATCCTTTTCGATCTGCAAGGTACGGCGAACAACGGACCGGTCCCCGCCTGTCGTGCGCGGTTACCGGGCTGGCTCCGTCGGTGCTACTCGCCTGCCATGCGGCGGCTTTGAATCCTGAACTCGGTCGGCGAAATCCTCATCCGCTTGCGAAACACTTTCGCGAGCCGGTCGCCGTTGCCCATCCCGGTGCGCCGGGCGATCTTGTCGACCGGCAATTCCGATTCGGTCAACAGGCTGCACGTCACCGCGAGGCGCTCGTGCAACAGGAAACTCGACGGCGTGATACCCATTTCCATCTTGAAGCGGCGCAGAAAGTTGCGCTCGCTCATCGCCGCGAACTGCGCGGCATCCGCAATCGAAATTGACTGCTGGCAGTTTTCCTGCAGCCAGCGCGCCGCCGCGCGAACCTTGGCGCCGGGACTCATGCCGCCGTCCTCGCCGAGCAGCGGCGCGAGGTTCGTGCACGAGTCGGACAGCAGCCGCTCGGCAGCCGAGCGCGCGGTCGCGTTGCCCAGATCGCGCTTGATCATCGCGAGCGCGCTGCGCATCGATTCCAGCCGGTCGCTAAGGTCGACGACGCCCTGCTCCGCCGAGCCCGCGCCATTTCCGGCCAAGGCCGGCTGGTGCGGGTCGCTCTCTTCCTTGTCCTCGGGCAGGGCCGCCGCGTCGAGCACCGCGCGCCCTTCGGCGATCGGCCGGATCATCGCGGTGTTGCGACGCACGCGCCGCAGCCATCCAAGCAGACGCTCATCGCGCGCCGCCGCCGCCGCGCCCTTGCCGCCCGCCACATAGAGCGCGTCGAAGCCGCCGTAATGGCGCGCGTCGAGTCCGTCGGTCCAGACGCGCAAACCCGACGACGAAATCACCATGCCGCCGCCGGCGGACAAGAACGACACGTCGTACAGCCACGCGCCCGAACCGGAGGTGGCGAGTTCGTTGGCAGCCTGGAACACCTCGGCGATCACGCCCGCCCCTTGCAGCGAGCAGTCGTTGAACAACAGAATCGCGACACGACGCACGCCCTTGTTCGGAGCGTGCACCCAGCGCAGCATTGCAGACTCCAGACTCGCGCAGGTCATAGTCATCCTCTCGACAGAAAACGATCTACTACACCTTTTACGATCACGCACAATGCGAACTCCGCGCAGTGCATCATAGCGACGGCCTCCGGCGCTCTGCCGTCATGTCCGAAAGTGCAGACATATTGGCACTATGAATACGTGATCGGCCAGTGCAATTCGGCACAATACCGAAACGACCGTCTTTTCACTGAATTAATCGTCTAACCGCATATGGTTGAATATGCACTCGCAAATCTTAATGCAATTTGAAAAATGAATGCGTACGCCAGCGCACACTGCGCGGCTACTCGAAAAGCGGCGTGTCTCCGCCTTATGTACCCACCGAAGCGTATTTTAAAAGAGTTTTTTTGCCGAGATCGGCTATTGATGAGTGGAACACCCCCGCCCCTACCAAGCGGGCCCGGCTCCATCGACAACGTCCCCTGAGGATCCGCGCAAGCGCCGCGCAACCGACCCTTGCGCCGTCCAATGCAAGCACTCAACGCGCCAGAAAAGATTATTTAATTCATTTTTACTGATGGCGGGAATATAAACGTGGCGATTAACGTTTCAAACCTGAAACACGGATATCGGACGACTTTAGCGCCCCCGCAATAGGTGGGCCAATGGCGGAATAAGTCGGGTGCGAGCGGGTGCATTTCCGCCAACCGATTGCGGAAATGGACTACGAGGTTTCCGCAAGGGGGATCGAGGACAGCGAACGAAGTCCGCCATCCCTACGCAACGACTGTGACACCCGGGCAAAACGCGCCGCGTAATGGCACGACGCGACGATAGTTCGGCGTCGCCTGACAGGTTTACGGCGGGCAAGCGCACATAGAAGTGGTTCTGAACGGGTTACGATGCCCCCGACAAACGCGCTGGACCGCACACATGAACGGCATTTCATGGATCACGCTGATACTTGCCACGATGATCGGCGGGTTCCTGTTCGCAATGATCGGCGTGGTGCTGCTCGCGCTGCTGCTCGGCAACGTATCGGACCGGCTGTCGAGCAACGACGAGACTCGCCAGGACTCCTAGCTACTTCGAAAGATCCTCGAGCGCGACATCGCGCGTCTTCGGTCCCAGCGTACCGATCGCGACCATGACGATCGCCATTGCCCCCGAGATGAACACGAACACGCCGTTCACGCCGAAGCGGCCGAGGCAGGCGGCGATCACGAACGCCGAGAACATCGCCGAAATCCGGCTCCACGAGTAGACGAAGCCGACCGCGCGCGCGCGGATGCCGGTCGGAAACAGTTCGGCCTGGTACGCGTGATAGCTGTATGAAATGATGTTGCCCGCGAGCACGAGGCACACGCCGAGACTCACGAGCAGCACCGTCTCGCGCGCCTGGCTGAACGCGAGTCCGCACACGACGTTGACCGCCGCCATGCAGACGATGACGGTCTTGCGCTCGAAGCGATCGGCGATCAGCAGCCCCAGCAACGGCCCGAGCGGCGCCGCGATCGCGATGATGCTCGCGTACATCAGACTCGTCGTCACCGTGATGCCCTGCTTCATCAGCAGCGTCGGAATCCAGTTCGCGAAGCCGTAGTAGCCCATCGTCTGGAACACGTGAAAGATGATCAGCATCAGCGTGCGCCTGCGATACGGCGGCACCAGCAGATCGCGAAACGCGGCCCGCGCGCGCACCGGTTCGGGCAGCGCCGGCTCGGGCAACGGCAGGCCGCATTGGCGCCGATACTCGCGCGCGACGCGTGCTTCGAGACGCGTCATCACCGCGTCGGCTTCGTCGAGGCGGCCTTTTTGCGCGAGCCAGCGCGGGCTCTCCGGCAAGCCGCGGCGAATCCACCACACCACGATCGCGCCAATCGCGCCGATCAGCACGACCACACGCCAGCCGTCGAGACCGAACAGGCGTTGCGGCACCAGCAGATACGACAGGAACGCGACGATCGGCACCGCGCAGAAGCCGACCGCCTGCGAGCACGCCGAAGCGCGCCCGCGAATGTGCTTCGGCACGAGTTCGGAAATATACGTGCCGATCGTGACGATCTCGACGCCGATGCCGATCCCCGCGATAAAGCGCCAGCAGTTCAATCCGAGCGCCGTATGCTGGAAAGCCATCACGACGTTGGCCGCCGTGTACCACAGCAGCGACCAGGTGAAGATCGCGCGCCGGCCGAAGCGGTCGGCGAGAAAGCCGCACGCCGCCGTGCCGATGAACAGGCCCGCGAACAGCGCGGCGATGAAACTCGCGACGCCGCTCGTGCCGAACAGGCCGCGCGTCGTGGCCGTCAGCAGGCCGCTGTGCACGAGTCCCGGCGCGATATAGCCGGAGTACATCAGGTCGTAGAGTTCGAAGAACATGCCGAAGCTCAGCAGCATCACGAGCTGCCAGATCGTGCGGGTCGCGGGTAGCCGGTCGAGCCGCGCGGAAATGCGCGCGCCGTCGAGCGCGATCGCGCCGGCGCGGTCCGAGCCTGCTGCATCTGCGCCCGCGTCCGTGGGTGAGCCGTCGAGCGCGCCGGCATCGCCGAGCGCCGTTGAGTACATCGCCTGATTCGACGATTTCATCGTCTGTCTCCAGAATTATTGGTCTATTGCCCGCTGCAGCGGGTCAAGCGCGGCACGACGCTCACGCAGCCGCGCGCGGCGCCCGCGATTGCACGCCACCGCCGAGCTCCGCGATCCGCGCGTCGTCGAACCCGAGTTCGCGCAGCACCTCGACGGTGTGCTCACCGATCTTCGCGATCGGCCGACGCGGCCCGAGACGCGCACCGTCGAGCGAAATCGGCAGCAACGGCATCGCGGTTTCGCTGCCGTCGTCGAGCGTCAGCGGCACCAGGCCGCCGCTCGCGTTCAGGTGCGGATCGTCGAACAACTCCTCGGGCTTCGTGATCGACGCGAACGGAATGTGATTGCGCTCGAACAGCGGCACGAGCGTCGCACCGTCGAAACGGCTCAGGCTTTCGCCGAGCGTCTGCAGCAGCCAGCCGCGCGCGAGCACGCGGTCGTTGTTGGTCGCGAGGCGCGCATCGGCGAGCAGATCGTCGCGTTCGAGAATCGCGCACAGCGCGCGCCACTGCGCGTCGCCGGTCGCGGCGATGAACATCTGCTCGCCGTGCGCGAGCGTAAACACGTCGTAGACGGCCCAGGCGCTGATGCGCTCGGGCATCGGCGCGGCGGCCACGCCGGTCGCCGCGAACTGCTGCATGTGCTGCGCCGAGAGCAGCACGCAGTTCTCGAACAGCGCGCTCTGCACCTCCTTGCCGCGGCCGCTCGCGTGCCGTTCGTGCAGCGCCGCCAGCACGCCGATCGCGCCGAACATGCCGCCCATGATGTCGTTGACCGAGCTGCCCGCGCGTAGCGGACGGCCCACCGGACCGGTCATGTACGCGAGGCCCGCCATCATCTGCACGACTTCGTCGAGCGCCAGACGATGTTCGTACGGACCATTGAGAAAGCCCTTGTGGGACACGTAAATCAGCCGCGGATTGCGCTCGCGCAGCGTCGCGTAATCGAGGCCGAGACTCGCCATGCGGCCGGGTTTGAAGTTTTCGATGAAGACGTCGGCGCTATCGACGAGTTGCTTCAGCGCGGCGAGACCGGCTTCACTGTCGAGATCGAGCGCGACGCTCTTCTTGTTGCGATTGAAGGTGCGGAAAAAGCCCGCGCCGGTGCCGAGCAGCCGGCGCGTGCTGTCGCCGCGCGGCGGCTCGACCTTGATCACTTCGGCGCCGAGGTCGCCGAGAATCATGCCGCAGGTCGGACCCATCACCATATGCGACAACTCGATCACGCGGATGCCCGCGAGCGGCAAGGTACCCGGCTGCGGCGAGGACGTCGACGACGAAGCTGAAGTAGCGGAGGAAAGCGGAGTCATTGCGGCACCTGCGGAACGGAAGAATGGGGACAATGCAAAGATTCGGCGTAGCTGGCGGAGTCGCGCGCGACCGCTTGCGCGTGCGCGAACTGTTTCGGTAATCCCGCTCGCGCGAGATAGCCGTACAGCGGCTCGCCCGGCAGCGCTTGCGCCAGCACCGCGCGCGATGCGAGTAGCCGCGCGATGTCGATACCGGTGTCGTAGCCCATGCTGTGGAGCATGAACACGAGGTCTTCGGTATTGACGTTGCCGGTTGCGCCCGGCGCATGCGGACAGCCGCCGAGACCAGCCAGCGACGCATCGAACTCGCGGATCCCGTGCTGCAGCGCGACCAGCGTGTTGGCGAGCCCGAGGCCGCGCGTGTCGTGGAAATGCAGCGAGCGCAGCCTGTCGCCCGCGACGTCGCGCACCAGCTCGATGACCTCGCCGACCTGACGCGGCGTCGCTTCGCCGGTCGTATCGCCGAGCGCGATCACGTCGGCGCCGGCCTGCACCGCGGCGCGCGCGATCGCGGCGATATCCGCGTACGGCACGGCGCCCTGCAGCGTGCAGCCGAACACCGTCGACAAACCGGCGATCAACTCGGCGCGGCGCCCACCTGCCGGGGACGCGCCATCGATCAGCTCGCGCATCGCGGCGAACGCGTCGATCATCTCGGCGGGCGTCTTGCGCACGTTCGCGACGCTATGCGCGGCGCTCACCGAAATCGGCGCGACGATGCGCTCTACGCCAGCCTCGAGCGCGTGCTGCGCGCCCTTCAGGTTCGGCACGAGCGCGCTCACGCTGAGATCGTCGTAGCTACGGGCGTGGGCGACTACCTCGGCGGCGTCCGCCATTTGCGGCAGCAGCTTCGCCGGCACGAACGACGCGACTTCCATGTGGCGCACGCCGGCCGCGTAGGCGGCGTCGATCCAGCGCCGCTTGTCGTCGGTGGACATGATGCGGGCAATGCTTTGCAGACCGTCGCGCAGACCGACCTCGGTCACGACGACGCGCTCGCGGGTTTCATTCATTGGTTGGAATCCTGGTCGTGGACGCGGGCTTCAGAGGCCCGTTGGATGGAAGTGATGCGCTGACTGGGTCACAGCGTGCCCGCGTGACGACGCGCGGCAAAGTCTGCTTTGACGAAGCACACCATCGCCGCTTGCGATGGCCGCTCAGGCCGATGGGGCGGGCTTTGGCGCTCGCCTGGGTGAAATGCCTAGGGGTTTGTCTGGGGAGGTGGCGAAGGCGTGGGTGACGAGGTGCGTCGCCCGTCTTATCTGGCGCTCAGCAGATGCTCGAGCAATCGCGCGGCCGCCAGCGTCAACGCCGCGCGATCGCGCATGCAGATCACGAAGCGCCGCGCGGCCCAAGCCTCGCGCAACGGCACGGCGACGATGCCGTACTCGTCGGCCGCATGGCGCGACAGCGCCTCGCGCGGCAGGATCGCGACCGCGAGACCCGCCTGGATGAAGCGATAGGCGGCGTCGAACGTCGATACATAGGTGCGGTAATTCAACTCGCTGCCCTTCTCCAGCGCGATGCGCTGCATCAGCGCATTGACCGACGCATTCGATGCGAGCCCCAGATGATCGAACCCGAGCGTCTGCTCGAAGCCGATCTGCGTCTCGCCCGCGAGCGGATGCGCGCGCGGCACGATCAGCGCGAGATGGTCGGCGCGATACGGCAGCGTGTCGAGACTGCCGAGCGGCACCGTGTCGCGGCAGATGCCCAGATCGGCGACGCCCTCTTCGAGTCCGCGCACGATGTCCGCGCTGACGCGCTCCTCGACGTCGACGCGAATCGCCGGATTCGCCTGCAGAAACGCCGACAACGCCTCGGGCAAAAACTCCACCATCGACGACACGTTCGCCAGCACGCGCACATGCCCACGCGCGCCGGCCGCGTACTCGCTGAGCTCGGCCTGCAGGCGTTCGTGGCCGCGCATGATGAGCCGCGCGTGGCGCAACAGCGCTTCGCCGGCGGCGGTCGCGCGCACGCCGCGCTGGCTGCGCGACAGCAACGCGACATCGACGAGCGCTTCGAGATCGGCGAGCCGCTTGCTGACCGCCGACGGCGCGATGAACTCACGCTCGGCCGCGCGCGCGATCGTGCCTTCCTCGCACACGGCGATGAACAAGCGCAGCGTCACCTGATCGATTTGCCACATCGGCGCAGCGGATTCGTGGGTTGGGGGTGGGGGGAATTATGGGTCATCGTTGAAAGCCGCGGAGGGGTTTCTGGCACTTGCGTAATCTGGCACCTGGATTCTGGGGAGTTGGGAGGAAATTGCTGGATCGTCCAACTGAAGGAGGTGCTCGCGGCCACGCATCAACGAAGCACACCTTCGGTGCGTTCACGCTTCCCACGCTTGACGCTCGAACGGAAAGCCCCGTAAAGCGAGGCGATTATTGCAGCCGTACCGTTCGGAAGCTATTGGGCTTCGGGTGGCTCGACTCCGATAGACTCCAGCGTTTCCGTAATTGAGGTGGTTTCGCGTAGATCGCTGCCGGTTATTTGCCGACGGTGGCTAAGTGTTCAGGAAAAATTGATTTGAAAATCGGCGCCGTACCTGCTTAGCAGTGCTGCGAGTTCGGCATCGATGGTCTCGCGCGTCCAGGTGAGG